>JANMII010000038.1:0-6774 GCA_031375665.1 Hyphomicrobium sp. | reverse complement strand
ATGATCGATCAGCGCGCGGCCCGCGAGCGGCACCATCGGTTTTGGCATCGTATCGGTCAGAGGCCGCATTCGCGATCCCATGCCAGCGCCAAGCAGGAATGCTGAAGTTGGCCGTTGCGATAGCGTCATGCGACGAACCCGCTCATCATGATAAGGGCCGCTGACGGACACTGGTTGGAAAATGCATGCCATACCATGCTGACAGCGCGCTCAAATCGGGGTGCTCAAGATTGCGTTCCAGGTACGTCCACATACGGGGGATGTGCGCCAAATATTGCCGCTTGCCATCGCGCTTGGCGAGCCGGGCGAAGATGCCAAGAATTTTTGTTGCTCGCTGCGCCCCTAGAATTGCGTAGACGGTGCGAAATTCGGTCTCGTCGAAGGCAGCATCGGTGAGTTTGGCGCAAGCGATGTAGTGATCGAGACAGTCGGTCTCGATGGTGCGATCAACATCGACGCGCGCATCTTGCAGCAGCGATACCAGATCATAACCGGCTGGACCGATCATCGCGTCTTGAAAATCAATCACGCCGACGTTGCCGGGTGGTGCTCGGTCCGGCAGCGCCATCAAATTCGGGGAATGATAATCGCGCAGCAGCCATCCACTTGGTGATCGCAGTGCGCGGCCAAATAATGGCCGCCACACACCATCAAACGCCAGCCGAGTTGTGTCAGGGGGCGGCGCACCGAACGCCGCTGGCCAATACCAGTCGAGCAGCAGCGAGGCTTCGATGCCCAGAATGCGTTCGTCGAGCGGAGCGAGCTCATGCGTGCCACCGCCAGGCACCGCAAGGGTCGATGCCGGCGGATCGGCACGCAGCGCGAGCAGCGTATCGGTGGCGTTGCGCCACAGCGCCGCCTGATCGGCGCCAGCCTTGACAGCTGCGCCAAACACGGCGTCACCGAAATCTTCAATCAACAAGATGCCGCGCGCAAGATCAGCCGCCAAAATCTGCGGCGCTGAAACGCTGCGCGCGGTCAGCGCGTTGGAAATGGCAACGAACGGCGTGACGTTTTCCGCCAAATGCGCGACGCGGCTGTAGGGCAGTCCGTCGTGCACCGCGGGCCCGTCACCTTGGGCTGGCGAATCCATCAACACGGCTGATGTGTTGTCAGCGCGCGTCAGACGCGCGTATCGCCGAGGGGACGCGTCACCTTGCAGATAATTGAAATGGACGTCGGGCAAAGACCATGCGCCGGGGTGGGTTCCAGCCGTCTGCATGAAGGCGCGCAACTCAGCGAAGCGCTGTAAACGCGGCGCTGCGCTTGCATTTGCAGTGATGGTGATGGCGCGCGCCTGCGTGTTATCGGTCAGCTCAGTGATGGCAACGCTAAACGCGATTATGGGCAAGCGGCTTGCCGCTTTACTTGGCCATTCAATCAGCGCCACACCGGTCTCAATCAGCCCATCAAGTCCGAGCTCATCGATCTCTCCGGGCGTTTCGAGGCGATAAAGATCAACGTGAGCAATCGTGAAGCGCGGCGTCACATAGGTTTGCACCAGTGTGAAGGTCGGACTGGGCACTTCGAGTGTGCGGTCGTTGGCCGCCGCTCGAATGAGTGCGCGGGCAAACGTGGTTTTGCCGGCACCTAAATCGCCGTCCAAGGCAACCACGTCGCCGGGTGCAAGCATGAACGCCACCTCCTGGGCGAGGCGCATCACATCGGGCTCAGTGAGAGTGTCGAAACGCAAGGTCAAGATCATCGCTCAACAGCTTACGCGGCCTTGTTCGCCGGTGCCACTGTCAAGCGACCGCCATCCTCAGTTGGAAGTGGCCGCTCGGGGATGCGCACGATCACCCGAGTGCCGTTGTTCTCTTCCGACTGAATTTCAATCCCACCGCCGTGCAATTCAACGAGGCTTTTGACGATCGACAAACCAAGACCAGCGCCGCGATGTTTCGAGCCCTGGCTGCGGCTTTCAAACCGCTGGAAGACGCGATCTATTTGATCCTTTGGAATGCCAACGCCCTGATCTTCAACTTGGAAAATCATGTGACCAGCTTCTCGCCAGCAGGTCAGGAAGATCGCTGCGTGGGTTTTAGAGAAGCCAACGGCGTTTGACAGCAGATTATAGAGAACCTGCCGCATGCGGGCTTCGTCCGCCATCAGTTCAGTTGCGTCATCGGCGACCGCGATGTTGATCGTCAGCTTGGCGCGGATGGCGCGCTCGCGAATGCCGAGGATCGCTGCATCGATGATCGTTCGAACGCCGACCGGCGCCAATTTCAAATCCATACTGCCAGCGTCGATGGTCGCGAGATCGAGAATGTCGTCGATGATCGCTAGTAAAGTTTTGGACGACGTCATGATGTCGGCGACGTACTCACGTTGCTTGTCATTGAGTTCGCCCATGAACGGGCTCGCCAACAATTCGGTGAAGCCGATGATGTTGGTCAAAGGTGTTCGCAACTCATACGAGATGTGGCCGATGAATGTCGTCTTCAGGCGGTCAGCGACAACCAGCGCTTCGTTACGCTCAACGAGTGCGCGCTCGGCGCGCTTGGCATCCGTCACATCGGCGAAGGTTAGCAGCGATGCGCCATCTGGCAATGGCATCAAAGCAAAATCGATGACGCTGGTATCTAGCCGCGTCATTTGACCGTCAAATGGTTCGCGCTCATCGAGCAATGCGGTTGCCGCTTGGCTGATTTGCTCCCACGCTTCGCGGTCATCATGGACCAGCGATGTCATCGCGATCACATCATCAATGTGAGGAAACTCAGACAACTTGCGGATCGGAATTCGCCAAATAATTGAGAACGCTTTGTTGAATAATTTCAGACGACCATCGGTGCCAAACACCGCCACGCCTTCTTTCAAGCTATCGATGGTTTCGCGCTGCACGTCGATGAGCGCGTTGTACCGGCTCTCAAGCGACAAGCGCTCGGTCTGGTCCGCGTAAAGATAAGTCACGCCACCATCGGGACGTTGCTCGGCGATCACGTGGACGATGCGGCCATCAGTCAGATGCCAGACATCTTCTAGTTCAGCGCCGGTTCGATAACACGCCAAAACCTGCGCCTTCCAATCGCGATAGTTGACGACGGGGGGCAGTTTGCCTTGTTCACGCAGACGATCGAGCACGGCGCTATCGGACGGCCGCGACTTCAGCCATTCGGCATCGAGCTGCCAAAGCCTGGCATACGCATCATTGAAAAAGACCAGAATCTGTTCGCGATTGAAGATCGCAACCCCGGTTTCAACCCGATCGAGCGTGCGATCGTACGCTGCGATCTGGCGTTCGAGTTCGCCTTGCACGGTTTCAATCGCGGTCACGTCCATCGCCGCGCCGGCTGAAATATCGTCGATCGGCAGCACCACGATGTCGTGTGGTTTGCGCTCACCGGCGGCAACCAAATGGACCCGTCCGCGATAGCTGATGCCCTGCTGGATGGACTTGGTGACCGACTTACGCTGCCGACTTTCGAGCAGTTCGATCTGCCGTTCGAGCACCGCGATCTCGCTCTTGGCTTCGACCGCCGACACGTAGGCCGCATTGACCCAGATCAGTCGACCGTCGTTGGCGCGTAACCAAACCGGCATCGGCAACGTGTTCAGCAACGCGCGGCTCGATTTGATATCGCGGGCGAGGGCTGCGTGTTGGGCGTGAATGTTCGCCAATTCGACTTTGTAGCCAGAGATGTCCTTGAAGCGCAGCACAGCTCGGCCACCGGCAGCGCGGCCTTCTGCTTCGAGTGTGCCGCCGGCTTGCGTTTTCAAAATCAGATTGAACGCGCGGCCGGTTGCGAACAATTGGTCGAGGCCGCTTTTAAGTGCGGTTGCGGCTGGCGGTTCGAGCCATTGGCTGAAGCGCAGCACGTCGGCATTGCTATCGGGCAGTCCAGCAACGCCTGCCAGCGCGTGGACAACGATGCGAACGGCTTGTCCGGGTTCCCACAAAATCAGGACTTGCGGCTCTGCCCGAATGATGGCGTCTGCGGCAGCGAGGCTGCGCCGCAATTGCAAGCTTTCGGCTTTGGCGTTGCGTGCGTCGCGATGGGCAACCCGCACCATATGCCAAACGACGAGACCAGCGAGAAAGCCAGCCCCGCCGACACTCACGATCAGCGGGAGATGGCGCAGGTCGAAGGTCTCGGGCGGCGCATCCTGGCCGGTAACGTACAGCGACAACAAAGCCGCAACACAACCGATCGACGCCAGCAGCAGCAACGCAAGTTGCTTCTGGGTTGTCTTGCGGTGATCGTTGCTGATGAGCGCGCGCATCTCGTCTCTGGGTATCAATCGGCAAAACAAGCGGAAGGTTACGCAAAGACCACACGGTTCGTAGATCCGGCACAGCCGCGGCAGACCGTGATCGGTTTAGGGCTGCCACCGTGATCGCAGATGGCCCGAATCACTTGGGTAAGTATGCGTCACACGGATGCCGCACCGCCACCCTGCGCCCTGTCCTAAATCGCGAACGGCGCCCGGGTGTTTCCCAGGCGCCGCTGCAAGGCGAAGTCTCAAGCGGGGGCGCTGGCCATTAGGGCCGACGCGCGACCGACTTCAGGCGATCATCTCAGCGATCAATAGCGATAGTGGTCTGGCTTGTAAGGGCCTTCTGCTGCAACGCCAATGTAGGCCGACTGGTCGGGACGCAGCTTGGTCAGTTTGACGCCGATCTTGGCGAGATGCAGCAGCGCGACCTTCTCGTCGAGGTGCTTGGGCAGCGTGTAGACCTTCTTCTCGTACTTGGCGATGTTGTTCCACAATTCGATCTGCGCCAACGTCTGGTTGGTGAACGACGCCGACATCACGAACGACGGATGACCCATCGCATTGCCGAGGTTCACGAGTCGGCCTTCCGACAGTAGAATGATCCGCTTACCGTCGGGGAATTCAATTTCGTCGACCTGTGGCTTGACGTTGTGCCACTTGAAGTTCTTTAGCGACGCAACTTGGATCTCGTTATCGAAGTGCCCAATGTTGCAAACGATGGCCCGGTCCTACAGGCCCCGCATGTGATCGGCGGTGATGACATCCTTGTTGCCGGTCGCCGTGACGAAAATGTCAGCGCGCGAGACGGCGTCTTCCATGGTCGTGACTTCGTAGCCTTCCATGGCGGCTTGCAGCGCGCAGATCGGATCGATTTCCGACACCAGCACGCGGCAGCCAGCTTGGCGCATCGAAGCAGCCGAACCTTTGCCGACATCGCCGAAGCCAGCGATCATTGCGACCTTGCCAGCCATCATGACGTCGGTGCCGCGACGGATGCCGTCGACCAGCGATTCCCGGCAGCCATAGAGATTGTCGAACTTCGACTTGGTAACTGCGTCGTTGACGTTGATGGCCGGGAACAACAGCTTGCCAGCTTTTTGCATTTCATACAGCCGGTGCACGCCGGTGGTGGTTTCTTCCGAAACCCCCTTGATGTTCTTTGCGACGTCGGCAAACCAGCCCTTTGGCTTTTCTTTCAGTGTCTTCTTCAGCAGCGCAAAGAAGACTTCTTCTTCTTCCGAGCCAGGCGTTTCCAAAAATGCCGTATCGCCATTTTCGGCCCGCAGACCAAGGTGCACGAACATGGTGGCATCGCCGCCGTCATCGAGGATCATGTTCGGCATACCGCCGTCACCCCACTCAAACAGCTTGCGGGTGTAATCCCAGTAGTCGACCAGGCTCTCGCCCTTCCAGGCGAATACCGGGATGCCGACAGCGGCGATGGCTGCCGCGGCGTGGTCTTGGGTCGAATAGATATTGCACGAGACCCACCGGATGTCGGCGCCAAGCGACTTGAGCGTCTCGATCAGAACGGCGGTTTGGATGGTCATGTGCAGCGAGCCAGCGATCCGCGCGCCTTTCAGCGGCTGTTGCTTGCCGTACTCGGCGCGCGTTGCCATCAGGCCCGGCATTTCCGTCTCGGCGATGGCGATTTCCTTACGACCCCATTCAGCTAGGCTTAAATCTTTGACGATGTAATCGTTAAACGCGGTCATAGGTGCTCCTGTAAGCGTGGCCGCAACGGCCGAAAAGCGATGGTGAATGACGGGGCCAGCTCGGGTGCCACGTTTGCGTAACAGTCTGCGTTTTCGTGGATGTTTTAAGTCGTGATTGCTGTGCTGCCGTTGGCCCGTCGGCAGCCGAGAGCCTGACTGATCGATGACGCAGTGCGACCAGTCGGCGCGTGAAATTATTTTCGCTGCCCTGGCAGGCTATAGCCGACGGCTCTGACACTCGCAACAAGATATAAACAACTCTTTATGTCGCGAAGCCGCGCAACGGTTGCACGCCAAAGCTGAAATACAACTGCTTTATCAAGCGGAAACGCGCGATGGCGGCCTTCAAGATCCAAGTAAAATAAGTAATTTAGAAGTAAAATTGAAATATAAAATTTGAATCAAAGTCGATGTAACCCTCTAATATCGCTGAAAATCTAGGTAAAATCCGATCTGAGCACTTAGCAATGCTTCAATGTGGTGGGGCGTAGAACCGGTATAGCCCAAAATGCAGGAGGCTTACTATGTCTACCGTCCAAGAGGAGCGGGATGTTCTCGCTTCGTCGCCACACAAGGCGATTGTTACTCACACAGGCTGCGTCGCTGGCTTACGTCAGCGGATCGGCAACTTCGCGACCGACACGGCCGGCGACGTGATGATCATGTTCGGCCTGATGGCCATCATGATGTTCGCGATGATCGGTGCTGCGGTGGATACTGGCCGTTGGCTGAATGCCCGCGATCAGACAATCAGTGCGCTTGACGCGGCGGTGCTGGCCGCTGGGCGTTCGTTGCAAACCAACAGCTCCAATCCGCAAGCCGCCATCGCGATCGCTGA
>JANMII010000028.1:0-29621 GCA_031375665.1 Hyphomicrobium sp. | reverse complement strand
TCGTGCTCGCGCATTGGCCGCCGCCCGCGCCGACGATAGCGCACGTGTGACTGACGTCGAGCCAGTGCGATTTGAACCTGTGTCACGCGCAGCCGAGCCGGCGCGCGAAGTCGCGTCAGCGACTGCTTCAACCCTCGCAGCACCGATCGCGGCAGCAGCTGGCGCATCACCTCCAGCTACAACTGCCAGCGTTGCTCCAGCTTCAGCGGCAACGTCGGCGTCATCGCCGCGACCACCGATGGCGCGCCGCGATGAAGCGCCACGCGACGGCGCATCTCGCGACGGTGTTCGGCCATCCTACAACCGCCCAAGCGGCCTGCGTCCGGGCGGCGGGACCGGCGGCCCAGCATTTATGCCGCGCGAGGCTGGTCGGCCGCGCGAAATTGATTTTCCAGCCAACCGACGGCCACCGCCCGCGCCCGCCGCACCCGATCCGTCGCTTGAAAAGCCAACGCGCGCGGTTCGTCCGGTCGTTGCCAAACCCGTTATCGAGGACGACGACAGCCGCAAGCGCGGTCCAGGCGGCGCCAAGATCACGCGCCCAGCCGTCAAGCTGCCGGACGATAATCGTCAGCGGCAAAAACTGACGATCACCAACTTCGATCGCGAGTCGCAACAACGCTCGCTCGCGTCATTGAAGCGCAAGCGTGACAAAGAGCGGCTGAAGGCCATGGGCATTCAGCAGGTTCGTGAGAAAATCTCGCGTGAAGTCATCATTCCTGAAGCCATCACCATTCAGGAATTGTCGAACCGCATGACTGAGCGCGCCGTCGACGTCATCAAGTATTTGATGAAGGAAGGCGAGATGCACAAAATCACCGACGTGTTGGATGCCGACACGGCCGAGTTGATCGTGCAAGAATTCGGTCACGTGCCAAAGCGTGTGTCGGAAGCCGACGTCGAAATCGGCTTTGTCGGCGAAAAAGATGCCGAAGACAGTGCACTCGAACTGCGTGCTCCGGTCGTCACGATCATGGGCCACGTCGATCACGGCAAAACATCGTTGCTCGATGCGATCCGCTCAACCAACGTGGTGTCGGGGGAAGCCGGCGGAATCACGCAGCACATCGGCGCTTATCAGGTGATGGCGCCGAACGGCGATAAGATCACCTTCATCGACACGCCTGGCCATGAAGCGTTCACTGCCATGCGTGCGCGCGGCGCCAAGGTGACCGACATCGTCGTTCTGGTCGTCGCGGCTGATGATGGCGTCATGCCGCAAACAGTCGAAGCGATCAACCACGCCAAAGCAGCAGGCGTGCCGATCATCGTGGCGATCAACAAGATCGACAAACCGCAGGCCGATCCCAAGCGCGTGCAGACGGATTTGTTGCAGCACGACATCGTCGTCGAAAGCATGGGCGGCGAAACGCTTGAAGTTCCGGTCTCGGCATTGAAGCGCACCAATCTCGATAAGTTGCTGGAAGCCATCCATCTGCAGGCCGAGATCCTCGACCTCAAGGTCAACACGACCCGACCGGCCGAGGGCATCGTGATCGAAGCCAAACTGGAGCGTGGCCGCGGTCCGGTTGGAACCGTGCTCGTTCAACGCGGCACGCTGAAAGTTGGCGACCTTGTGGTTGCCGGTATGGCGTGGGGCCGCGTTCGCGCGCTGATCGGCGACAAGGGCAACAACATCGCGTCGGCGGGTCCGTCGATCCCCGTTGAAATTCTCGGATTCGATTCCGCGCCTGACGCTGGTGATCAATTCGGCGTCGTCGAAAGCGAAGCCCGCGCCCGCGAAATCACCGACTACCGCATTCGCAAGCGCCGCGAGACGCTCGGCTCGGCCGGCACACCGCGCACGCTTGAGCAAATGATGCAGACGCTGAAGGATGCGGCGGGGCAAAAAGAATTCACGCTGCTGATCAAGGGCGATGTGCAAGGTTCGGTTGAAGCTATCATCGGGTCGCTCAAAAAGCTTGGCACCGATGAGGTCATCGCTCGCATCGTCCACACCGGCGTCGGCGGTATCACAGAGTCGGATATTGCGCTGGCTTCGGCCTCGAAGGCGATTGTCATCGGGTTTAACGTTCGCGCTAACGAGCAGGCCAAACGAGCCGCCGACAATCAAGGCATCGAGATCCGCTACTACAACATCATCTACGACTTGGTTGATGATGTGAAAGCTGCGATGTCGGGTCTGCTCACGCCGACCAAGCGCGAAGTGTTTCTCGGTTACGCGGCGATCAAGCAAGTCTTCAACATCTCGAAGTTCGGCAAGGTTGCTGGATGCCAGGTCACCGAAGGCAAGGTCGAGCGTGGCGCGAAGGTGCGCCTATTGCGTGACAACGTGGTCATTCACGAAGGCTCGCTCTCGATCCTCAAGCGCTTCAAGGATGACGTGAAGGAAGTGACGACCGGCCAAGAATGCGGCATGTCGTTTGCCAACTATCAGGATATCCGCGAAGGCGATCAGATCGAGTGCTTCCAGGTCGAGATCATCGCGCGAAGTTTGTAGGTCCAAAGCCGACGTAGCAGGGCCTTTCTCATCGGGAGAGACCGCCGGGAAGCGACGGGTGAGGGACGTTTCAGACGACAAGCCGAATTGATGCAAAGCCCCTTATCGGCCCCCTTGGGGCACCTTCTCCCTTTGGGAAAGGGATTAGGGCTGTCTGTCTAAAGGAATGACTCTTCCCTTTATCAGAAAACCACTAGCTCAGGAGCCGGGCGCGGTCCAACCCCGTGACGGATCAACAATGACTCGAAAAAAATCTTCCGCATCCGCTGCCAAAGGTCCGACGCAACGCATGTTGCGCATCGGTGAATTGATACGCCATCGCATTGCCGAGCTGCTGGTGCGCGGCGACATCCACGATGACGTCATTGCGTCGCATACCGTGACGATCCCCGAGGTGCGGATCTCTTCAGATCTGAAAGTCGCGACGGTTTATGTCATGCCGCTTGGCGGTAAGGATGTGAAACCCGTGATCCAGGCTCTTGCTAAGAACAAAGGTTTTATTCGCACGGAAGTCGCTAAAGCGCTCAATCTGCGTTATGCGCCGGATCTTCGATTTCGCGAGGATGAAACCTTCGAGGAGGCAAGCCGCATCGATCGCTTGCTGGACAGTCCCAAGGTTCGGCAAGACACAGGTCGGTCTTGAGCATGGCCCGGCGCAAAAAAGGCAATTCCGTTCACGGCTGGCTGGTTCTCGATAAACCGTTGCACATGACATCGACGCAGGCCGTTGGCGCTATTCGCCGAGCCTTCAACGCCCAAAAAGCCGGACACGCCGGCACACTCGATCCGCTGGCGACTGGCATCTTGCCGATTGCATTGGGTGAAGCGACGAAGACGGTGCCCTACGCCGTCGATGGCGAAAAAGCCTATCGCTTCACGGTTCGCTGGGGCGCTGAGACAACGACGGATGACACCGAGGGCAGTGTCACGGCGACGAGCGATAGACGGCCATCGGCCGATGACATCAGGGCGCTGCTGGCAGATTTTCGCGGTGACATTCAACAAGTACCACCGGCATTCTCCGCCATCAAAGTCGACGGCGAGCGAGCCTATGATTTGGCGCGCGATGGCCAGGTCGTGGTGCTTGATGCGCGAACGGTGACGATCAACCGGTTTGAATTGATCGAGCAAGTCGACGACGCCACCAGCGTCTTTGAAGCCGAATGCGGCAAAGGCACCTATGTGCGCGCGCTGGCCCGGGACATGGGTCGCGTGTTGGGTTGTTATGGCCACGTCATCGCGTTGCGACGCACGCGCGTTGGCCCGTTCGACGAGAGCAACTGCGTGACTATGGCCGAAATCACCGCAGCGGTTGGCGAAGCTGATCCTGCTGACACGACGGATCGCGATATGGGGCCAGTTCTGCGCTTGTTATCGCCGGTCGAAATGGCGCTGGCGGATTTGCCAGAGTTACTGATTTCGCAAGCCGACGCTCAAAGCTTGGTGCGCGGCCAAGCCATCCTTATTCGTGGTCGTGACGCGCCGATCCTGTCGGGGCCTGCCTACGCCACATCTAAAGGCAGATTGATTGCGCTGGGTGAACTCGATCGCGGCGCACTGCATCCGACGCGGGTCTTTAACCTCGGCATCTAAGCCAGAAAACACACGCTTCTAGCTGCAGGTTTTAAGCGTGCTGAGCATTGGGCATGCAAATCGATGGAAGTTTAACTTGCATCTTTTTGCAGGAGGGCTTATCGAACCCCATCGACTTTGGCCGGACAACAGGGCCGCTTCGCTAGCTTCATCGAGACACGATTGATGCCGAGGCGTACGTCTAAAGCTTCCCCCAACATCGACAAACCGGGCTTTTTGGTGCGCGCATCAGCGCACACTAGGGGTCCATCGTATTGCCTTGAAAGGGTAATCTCATGACGTCAGGTACAGTTAAATTCTATAACGACCAAAAAGGTTTCGGCTTCATCGCTCCAGATGATGGCGGCAAGGATGTGTTCGTGCACGCAACCGCGCTTGAGCGCGCTGGCATGCGCGGCTTGTCAGAAGGCCAGAAGGTCAAGTTTGACACGCAGGAAGATCGTCGCACCGGCAAGATCGCCGTTGGCAACATCCAAGCTGCTTAATTCCGATATCTTGATGCGGGGGCCGCGCCGGTAGCGCCGTCGCTTCCGCCTATTGGTCGGACTAAGTTCTAAAAATAAACAAGGGCCGCTCTTCTTCGGGAGGGCGGCCTTTGCATTCCGTTCGGCGCGTGTGCGCTGGAACCGCAGCCAAGTTTGGGCGACGTGAGCTGAAAAGGCGCGCTGAGCGTATTTAAAGACATGAAATCAACCGTCGTCACGGCCATCGCCGCCTTCTCGGCTCTTGTTGTAAATGTCGCCGTATCGCCGGCAACCGCCAAGCAGTGTGGCGTGCGCGAAGGGGTGGTTGCTGACGTTGCGCCTGGGCCTTTTTTGCCAGCCTCAGAGACGGTGACGCTGAAAGACACTTACAAAGCCGAATTTCGCTGGGACATGAGCGATAAGGAAGGCATCGGTTGGATGCGCATCACAGATGCTTCCGGTCAAGAGATCGGCTGGGTGCCGTCAGGTCATGAAGGCATCCAGTGCGGCGAAAACAATTGATATTTCTCGATAAATAGGTCGTAAAATCCGCCTCGCGTTTAATCAGTGATGGTGTATATCTACATCCAGCCGCGCGGAACCCGAGTTCTGCGCGGCCTTCATTTGTGACCCCGCTGGACGACATCCCGGCCGGGCCATGTTCCAAAAACTCCAATTTTGAAAGGAGCACACGATGTCGGAAGTTGCCCCGCACCGTAAGGCGGCGAAGACGGCTGTCATTAAAGACAACGCCACCAAATCAAACGATACAGGCTCGCCTGAAGTTCAAATCGCGGTTCTGACCCACCGCATCAATGAACTCACCGACCACTTCAAAATGCATAAAAAAGATAACCACTCGCGCCGTGGCCTTTTGAAGATGGTTAGTCAGCGGCGTCAGCTGCTGGACTACGTCAAAGCCAAGGACGTCTCGCGCTATCAGAAAATTATCGAGAAGCATGGCATCCGCCGCTAAGCCGTTTGTGGCCCCTTAACGTTGAAGGCGGCGTCATGCCGGCTAGGCTTTCACACGAAAGACACTGAGTGCGCTGGGGCCAATGTGGTCCCGGCGCTTTTTGCGTTTGATCAAGTCCGATTGATCGAGCGATGTCCGACCGAAGAGTAGAAAAACAAAAACGAAAGACTTGAACATGTTCGATATCCATCGTGTTGAAATTGACTGGGGTGGCCGCAAGCTGAAGCTTGAAACGGGCCATATGGCGCGTCAGGCTGATGCCGCCGTGCTGGCCCAGTATGGCGATACTACGGTTCTGGCGACCGTCGTTGGCGCACGCAGCGTCAAACCCGGCATCGACTTTTTCCCACTCACTGTGAACTACCAGGAGCGCACGTACGCGGCTGGAAAAATCCCCGGTGGCTACTTCAAGCGTGAAGGCCGCCCAACTGAAAAAGAAACGCTTACATCGCGCTTAATCGATCGTCCGATCCGGCCGTTGTTCGTCGAAGGCTTCAAAAACGAAACGCAAGTCGTAATCACGGTCATGTCGCATGACCTCGAAAACGATCCAGACGTGCTCGGCATGGTGGCGGCATCTGCCGCACTCACGCTGTCGGGTTTGCCATTTCTCGGCCCGATCGCTGGCGCCCGCGTCGGCGTCATCAACGGCGAATTCGTGCTGAACCCGATGGTCGACGAGATGAAGGAATCGTCGCTCGATCTCGTGATCGCTGGCACGCACGATGCCGTTATGATGGTTGAATCAGAGGCCAAGGAGCTGTCCGAGAAAATGATGCTTGAAGCGGTCATGTTTGGCCACAAGCACATGCAGCCTGTGATTCAGGCCATCATCAAGTTGGCTGAAAAAGCTGCAAAAGAGCCGTGGGACATCGCGATCCCTGATAAGGGCAAGTACAAAGACGCCGTTACCAAAATTGCCGAAAGCGCACTGCGCCAAGCCTTCTCGACGAAAGAAAAAGCCAAACGCAACGATATGGTCAGCGCCGCCAAGAAGGCTGTGTTTGCGGGCGTCACACTGAGTGCCGATGACGCCAACGAAAAAGTGCTGCTGACGGACGCATTCAAGACGCTTGAAATGGACATCATGCGTGGCGACGTTTTGAAGACGAAGCATCGCATCGATGGTCGCGATCTCAAGACCGTGCGTCCGATCCTGTCGGAAGTGCATGTGCTGCCGCGCACGCATGGCTCGGCGCTGTTTACACGCGGTGAGACGCAGGCGCTCGTTGTCGCGACACTCGGCACCGGTGAGGACGAGCAATACATCGACAGCCTCGAAGGCACCAAGAAAGAGAACTTCCTGCTGCACTACAACTTCCCGCCATACTCAGTCGGCGAAGTTGGTCGCATGGGGTCGCCAGGTCGCCGCGAAATCGGTCACGGCAAACTTGCTTATCGTGCCATCCGTCCGATGCTGCCGACCAAGGAAGAGTTTCCCTACACGCTCCGCGTCGTGTCGGAAATTACCGAGTCGAACGGTTCATCGTCGATGGCAACGGTGTGTGGTGCGTCACTCGCATTGATGGACGCGGGTGTGCCGCTGAAATCGCCGGTGGCGGGTATTGCCATGGGTCTTATCAAAGAGGGCGAAGACTTCGCCGTCTTGTCGGACATTCTTGGCGACGAAGATCACCTCGGCGATATGGACTTCAAGGTGGCTGGCACTGCCAACGGCGTGACGGCGCTGCAGATGGACATCAAGATTACGGGGATCACCGAAGAAATTATGCGCGTTGCACTTGATCAGGCGCAGGCGGGCCGTCTGCACATCTTGGCTGAAATGGCCAAGGCGTTGACAGGCGCACGCGATGAACTCGGCGAGCATGCTCCACGCATCGAGACGATCAAGATCCCGACCGACAAGATCCGTGAAGTGATCGGATCGGGTGGATCGGTTATCCGCGAAATCGTTGCCGAGAGCGGCGCGAAGATCGACATCGACGATGACGGCACCGTCAAGATCGCCAGCGCTAATCGCGAGTCGATTGAGAAGGCTCTCGCGCGCATCAAAGGCATCACGCAAGAACCTGAAGTCGGCCAAATCTACAAGGGTAAGGTCGTCAAGATCATGGAGTTCGGCGCGTTCGTGAACTTCTTTGGCGCCAAGGATGGCTTGGTTCATATTTCGCAATTGTCGAACGGTCGGCCAGCGACGGTCGGCGAGGTCGTGAAAGAAGGCCAGGACGTCTATGTCAAACTTCTCGGCTTCGATGATCGCGGCAAAACGCGGTTGTCGATGAAAATCGTCGATCAGGACAGTGGCGCTGAAATTCCGCGCGCTGAAGGCGAAGTTGAAGAAGTGTTTGAATCACGTCCACCTCGTCGTGAGGGCGGCCGCCCGGGCGGCGGTCGTGGCCCGCGCCGATAAGCTGCGGTCTGATGGTCGACATGAGAAAAGCCGCCAGATCCTCTCGATCTGGCGGCTTTTTCTGTGGCCAAAATTCGTCGAGACGATCAAAACCAGTCGCAAACTCTGAAGCCGAAAACATTGGTGTAGCAGTTTTTCGCGGTGGTGCACTGGACGCGACCGACGCTCTTTACGTGCCGGTGCCACTGGCCAACGCCTTTGCGGCATTTGCCGTGCCAGCCGTGGACCTGTTCAATATTCGACTGGTCGGCACCGATCGTTTTCAACGGAGTTAGGCCTGAAGCCGGCGCGGCAATGCCGGCGGTGCTTGCAAGCGTAGCGATAGCGGCGCAGGCGGCAGCAGTGAGCGTGAGCTTCGACAGCATTTGAAATTTCTCCTCGTTTCCGACGTGTGCAAGTTTTCGCCCCCCGGGTAGGCGCACGCAAAGTTAGCCGAGATGGCACACAATGGCCATTCCCGTCGACTGGCTCCACGTATCGCGGTGTTAGGAAAGCAACATCACAGCCGCCATCGCAGCCATCGTCACGTCCTCAACGAGAGTGACTGTCGACATCGGCAGTTTGAGGACGGTTCCAAGGCAGGCGCACTGGATTTTTTGGCGGTTTCGCAACGCATTTATGACGCCAAGGCTTGAAAAGCCCATCAGCACGAGCGTAGCGCCGTTGGTTAGGTCAGGCGCCAAGCGAAAGAGAAAACTAAGGCCGAGGGCGAGCTCAAGAAATGGATAGATGTAGCCATACGCCGGCCACCGCTTGGCAAGCAGATCATAGCTTGCGTAGGCGTTTGCGAAGCCTGCAAGGTCGAGAAATTTAAAGGCCGAGAACACCAAGAAAAATCCGGCCATGACGTTCGTCATCCAGGTGCCGAAGGGGCTTTCGCCAATAGCAGATGTGCCGTTCGACGTTCCAGCCAACGAAACGACGGCGATGTAGCCCATGATAACCAGCAACGGCCAATAGGTGTTGAGCCACGACGCTTCAACCTTGTCGGCCTGCTGTGGCTGTGGCTGTGGCGGCAACAGTTGGACGCTCGGCGGATTGATCGTCGATGGCGTTGTGAGAGGTGCGGCGGCAGATGCCGTGTATGCGCCAACTCGCGCGACAGCCCGCTGCAAGCCGTCCATGTCGGCGTCGGAATGGACGCCGAGAAGCACGGCTCGCGGCGGGTCGAGCGTGACCGATACGCTGTCGGCAAACGGCCGCAGTGCCTCGCTGACGCGCTTGGTGCACGCGCTGCAATGCATTCCTTTGATGTCGAGTGTCGTTGGCGTGATCATTGTCGTCACCGATGCAGGACTGCGTGGTGCTGGAGACATGGGGCGGTTGACATCCGGGTACAATCGCCAACGTTGCTATGCCTTGGTGAAGGCTGCCACGTCCGGCCAAAAGACGCGTGCCTTGGCGCTAACGTCGCGGGCGTCACCGGTGGTCAAGAGTAACAGCCGCCCGCCGTCCTTGTTTGTAAGGTAGCTCGGTCGCCGCACCAGATAGTCTTCGAAGCTATCGGCGACCACATCGGGCTGCGACAAGATCCGCGTGAACGGTGGCAGATGTCGTCGGAACAGATGTTCGACTAGCGGGAAATGCGTGCAGCCAAGGATGGCGCGATGGGGTGGCATGCCACCGGTCGCCGCCATGACGCCCTGTACGCCTTCGGCGACGAGCGCGTCGAGTGCGGCCTCCGGCTGTTTGGCTTCGATGGCGCCAGCGAGTTCTGAGCACACTTGCTGCACGACGGTAACCTTGGGGCAGCGTTTGCGGATTTCTTCCGGGTAGACGCCGGCGGAGACGGTGCGCATAGTGCCGAATACGGCGATGGTGTCGGTATTGTATTTCTGCGGATACTGCGGCGACGTCACGGCCCACGGCGTTTGCGTTGCCGCCTCAACCGTTGGTGCGACGATACCGAGCACATTGTGATCGCTAGCCCAGCGGCTTGTTGGCAACCACTGCTGTTGCAAGCGTCGCAGTGCGACAGCGGTCGCTGTGTTACAGCCGAGCAAAGCCAAGCGAGCGCCGCGTTCGAATAGATTTTCGACGCTGGCCCGGGTCAGCTCGACGATCTCGTCCGACGGCCGGTTGCCATACGGGACGTGTGCGTGATCGGCGAGATAAACAAAATCGGCATGCGGAAAGCGCGCGATCAACGCGCGTAAAACAGTGAGGCCGCCGAGGCCTGAATCAAACACGCCAATCATGGGCCGAGTGTGTGCGACGGCATGTTGCGGCCGTCAACCGTCTGGTTGGCGACTGCTGACTGGCAGACTTACTCAGCCGCTTCTGACGGCGAGCGGCTCGGGGCCTTGGCTTCAGCATCAAGCTCTTTGAGGGTATCGAGCGTTGGCATGGCGACCGTATTGTAGCCGCAGTCGACGAAATGGACTTCGCCGGTGACGGCCCCGCCCATCGGTGACAACAGATAGAGAGCCGCGCCGCCGATCTCATCGAGCGTCGGAGTGCGCTTGAGCGGTGAGTGATCGCGCTGATAGTTGAAGATGACGCGCGCATCCGAGACGCCAGCGCCAGCCAGTGTCCGCATGACGCCAGCCGACAGCGCGTTGACGCGAATGCCTTGCGGACCGAGATCGGCCGCCAGATAGCGGACCGACGCTTCAAGAGCCGCTTTGGCGACACCCATCACGTTATAGGATGGCACCCACCGCGTCGCGCCGCCGTATGACAGCGTGAGCAACGATCCGCCGTTTGGCATCAGTTCGGCCGCTCGCTTAGCGATTTCAGTGAAAGAGAAGCACGAGATCACCATGGTGTTGGTGAAATTATCGCGGCTCGTATCGGCATACCGACCCGACAATTCGCGGCGATCTGAAAACGCCAGTGCGTGGACGACAAAGTCGATCGAGCCCCATTTCGATTTGATGTCGTTGAAGACCGCGTCGACGCTCGCGAGGTCGGACACGTCGCACGGCAGGATCAGCTTCGAGCCTAATGCCTCCGCCAGCGGAATGGCGCGTCGACCAAAAGCGTCGCCTTGATAGGTGAACGCCAATTCAGCGCCCTGTCCGGCCAGCACGCGTGCGATGCCGTAGGCAATCGAGCGATCGTTGGCGACACCCATCACGAGGCCGCGTTTGCCCGCCATAAGCGGACCCGGCTTTGCGATGTCGATGTCAGTCATGGTGCGTCTTCCTTTGGGGCCAACAGAACGAGATTGGACTTCGAACCAACCGGCTCCGGGTTTGTACAATCGCATACGTAAAACTCGTTTTGGGCGTGATGCAAAACAAATGCACCGCGCAAAAACGGGTGGA
Organism: Hyphomicrobium sp.; assembly: GCA_031375665.1. GTDB lineage: Bacteria > Pseudomonadota > Alphaproteobacteria > Rhizobiales > Hyphomicrobiaceae > Hyphomicrobium_B. The sequence goes on along the minus strand of JANMII010000028.1, from coordinate 18,487 downwards.
TCAGTTAACCATCATGGCGCTGAAAAATCAGAGTGGCATTGGTTCCACCAAAACCGAAGCTGTTCGACATCACACAGTTAAGGGCCGGGCCATCGATCCGCGACCGGGCGATGGGCATGTCGGCGAAGGCAGGGTCAAGCTCTTCAATATTGGCACTTTCGCAGATGAAATCGTTATTCAGCATAAGGATCGAGAAGATTGCTTCCTGGACGCCGATGGCGCCAAGCGAATGGCCGGTTAACGACTTGGTGGCGGAGATGGTCGGTGCAGCCGTACCGAAGACCGACCGGATCGCGTCGATTTCTCGGGCATCGCCCACCGGTGTGCCGGTGCCGTGTGGGTTAATGTAATCAACCTTGGAAATGGGCTTGTCGCCAAAGCCAGCCATGGCTTGCATCATACAGCGCGCCGCGCCCTCACCCGATGGCGCCACCATGTCGAAACCGTCGGACGTTGCGCCGTAGCCGACGACCTCGGCGTAAATTTTCGCACCACGCGCCTTGGCGTGTTCCAATTCTTCCAGAACCACCACGCCTGCGCCGCCAGCAATGACGAAGCCGTCGCGATCCTTGTCATAGGCGCGGCTGGCTTTTTCAGGCGTCGCATTGAAGCGCGTTGTCATTGCGCCCATGGCGTCGAAGAGGTTTGATAAAGTCCAGTCAAGCTCTTCGCAGCCGCCAGCAAACATAACGTCCTGTTTGCCCCATTGAATTTGTTCGGTGGCATTGCCGATGCAGTGGGCGCTGGTCGCGCATGCTGATGAAATCGAGTAGTTGAGGCCTTTAATTTGAAAAGCTGTCGCCAGTGCAGCTGAGGGGCCCGAGCACATAGCTTTGGGCACTTCGAAGGGGCCGATTTTTTTCGGGCCGCCGGATTTAATCGTGACGTCGGCGGCATCAACAATGGCGCGGGTGGAAGGTCCGCCCGAACCCATGATGATGCCCGTGCGCGCGTTGACGACCGTCGATGGCTCAAGCCCGGCATCGCGGATCGCCTGATCCATCGCGATCCAATTCCAAGCAATGCCCTCGTTCATAAAACGCTTGGGCTTGCGCGGCACCATGCCGTCCCAGTCGAGGACCGGGCGGCCATGCACCTGACACTTGAAACCGTGCGCGACGAAACTTTCGGCCCGCGAGATGCCAGATTTGCCCTCGCGCAACGATGCGACGACTTCTTGGGTGCTGTTTCCGATTGAGGAAACGATGCCCATTCCGGTGACGACTACGCGCCGCATGCGCCCTCAATTCCTTACGTTCAGTAGCAAACAGCGCCGTGTCGGTCGACGCGATGCAATCGTTGAGTTTCACTCGGTCGACTTTAGAAGGACCCGAAGATCCTTGGCCGTGTAGATGACGTCGCCGTCCGCTTTCAAAACGCCATCGGCTTCCGCCAATTTAAGTTTGCGGGCGATCACGCGTTTGATGTCGATGACATATTGCACGTGCCTTACGTCAGGCGTGATTTCACGTGTGAATTTAACGTCGCCAACGCCGGAAGCGCGACCTTGTCCCGTTAGTCCAAGCCAGCCCAGATAAAACCCGGTGAGTTGCCATAAGGCGTCCAAGCCTAGGCACCCAGGCATAACGGGGTCACCTTGAAAATGGCAATCGAAAAACCAGTTCAATCGGTCGTTGCCAGCGACTTTGAGTTCAGCGACGATTTGGCCTTTGCCGTGCTCGCCGCCCGTCTCGGAGATGTGGCTGATCGAATCGAACATAAGCATCGGTGGCAGCGGCAACTGAGCATTGCCTTGGCCGAATAGTTCGCCCCGTCCGCAGGCTAGTAAATCTTCAAAATTAAAGCTCGAACGGCGTTCCGCCATGATGATCCCCGTGGTCATGCCTAATGCCGTTTCCGGTGTCGTGCCGACGGTGTTTCGTCGACTTTCCATCGTCGAGGCCGTGAAGCGCGACTGTTGAGCTGTCACGCACGTGCGAAGGGCTGCGTGCCCACCGTCGGCGCGGTGCTGCCCTGTCTAGCTTTGTCCCGTTCGGCCTCAGTTCCGTCTGGCCTAAATTGGAGGCTTTTGCGCCAAAGCGGTCCGACCGCACCGCCAACGCTGCCAAGCGCCTGCAGTCGCTGGTGGGGTTACCACACCCACCAGGCATCGCAAAGCAGCCTGATGCCTGGATCTGTGCGTTAATTGCATCGCGAATAACCGTCAAATAGCACAATCACTGACGATAGGCCGCACGTTGCAGCGGGACGCGGATGCCGCTATGTTGGAGCTGATTGGGACAGAGTTCGACCCGTCCATAGGTCCAGCCGTCAACCAGCCTTAAAGCTTCTCATTCGTACACGTTGGTCATGTCAGAGCCAGAAGTTCATCAACCCCACTCGCCCGTTGATCTGCAGCACTTACTGCGGCGTGCGGGCCTGCGTCCAACGCGGCAGCGGCTGGCGCTCGGTGGACTGTTGTTTGGCGGCGGTGATCGGCACGTGTCAGCCGAGCAGCTGCATGCTGAAGTGTCGGGCCTCGGCGAGCATGTGTCGCTGGCAACGGTTTACAACACGCTGCACCAATTCAAAAAAGCTGGTCTGCTGCGGGAACTGGCGATCGATGGTTCGAAAGCGTATTTCGATACCAATACGTCCAATCACAATCACTTCCTGCTCGAGAGCAGCGGCGCACTGATGGATATCCCAGGTGACAGCATCACTGTCGCTGGCGTGCCAGCGCCACCCGATGGCATGCGCATTAGCCATGTCGATGTCGTGGTGCGGCTGGAAAAGATTTAAGTCTTCTGTCAATCGCCGAGATGAGCGGCGGGACTCGGCGTTAAAAGTGCAAATTGTCCGCTCACTTGATCGCCTCGCCCTCGTAGACGCCCCATAACTTTTTCTGCTCAACGTACCCGCTGTACTGATCAACGGTGACGCGGCACCAGCGGCCGTCGCAGCTGTGCAAATCAGCAATCACGCCGGCTTCTACGTTAGCGACAACATTTGCACTCTCGCTGTCGCTTGATCGCACCGGCACGATTGGTGGCGCTGATCCGGTTTTGCGTTCCCACGGCAAAACCAACCCTGTCCGGCGGCTCGACAACAGCGACTGCAAAACCCATCCGCTCGCACCCTCGGCGTCACGGACTTGTCGCCAGCCTTCGAATTCTTTGACGACCTCCACCGGCAATCCGGCTCGGCGATAAACCCAGCCTGTCGGATAATCGACGCCTGGGCCATTTCGCAGGTTTACGCGGTCAGATTTCAGGCTGACAAAGCGCGGCACCGGTAGGCCACTGCCTGACGGGACAGACGCCGCTGGCGGAGCAGTGGCCGTAGCCTGAGCGTACGCGTCATCAAAATCGAAACTGACTTGCGCCAAAAAAATCAGCGCGACGCTGGTGGCGTGACGAACGCGCCGTAATCGCTGGCGGTCACAGCTTTGTCGAAGTCGAGCAATTGTCATGATGGTCCATGGCTGTTGTTCAGCACGGTTCAACGGCATCGCTCACGTGGTTCCTTGCGCTGCACTGCCATAATTTTTCAACCTGACTGCCGCCTCGTTCGTGCACCGCCCCGCTTGTGCCCCGTGCAGCGTGGCGAGGCACCGCACCGCGACACTAATCAGCACTTTGTCATGGCCAAGACCATCTGGTAGACACGAGCGGCTTTCTGAAAACAGAAGATGCCGCCCGCTAGCGGCTGATGCCAGCCGCAAACCTCGCTCGAACGGATACAGAATCAGCATGGCGACGCCACTCAAGAAACCGGTTGTCATCGTTACGCGCAAGCTCCCCGATGTTGTCGAAACGCGGATGTGCGAATTGTTCGAGACCCGCTTGAATGTTGACGATCGACCGATGACGCAGGCCGAACTGGTTGCAGCCGTCAAGACCGCCGACGTCCTGGTGCCAACCGTCACCGATCGGATCGACCGCGCCGTACTCACTCAGGCTGGTCCTCAGTTGCGGTTGATCGCGAACTTCGGCACCGGCGTCGACAATGTCGATCTCGATACCGCACGCAATCGCGCCATCCTGGTGACCAATACGCCGGGCGTGCTGACAGAAGATACAGCCGACATGACGATGGCGCTGATTTTGGCGGTGCCGCGGCGGCTTGCGGAGGGCGCGGCTTACATGCGCGATCCCGCAACCAAATGGACTGGGTGGTCACCGACGTGGATGCTGGGACATCGGATTTTCGGCAAGCGCCTCGGCATCGTCGGCATGGGGCGGATCGGCCAAGCCGTTGCACGCCGCGCCAGCGCTTTCGGTCTGCAGATCCACTATCACAATCGCCGTCGGGTTTCCGAAAGCGTGGAGCAGGAACTGGGGGCCACCTACTGGGAAAGCCTCGACCAAATGCTGACCCGCGTTGATATCGTGTCGGTCAATTGCCCGCATACGCCGGGTACCTATCATTTGCTGTCGGCACGGCGATTGAAATTGTTGAAGCCGTCGGCATACATCGTCAACACCGCGCGCGGCGAGGTGATCGACGAAAACGAGTTGGCACGGCTGCTGGAATCGGGCGCAATCGCTGGCGCCGGTCTTGATGTTTTCGAGCATGAGCCAGCCGTCAATCCGCGTCTGCTCGCGTCGAGCCGCGTGGTTGCACTGCCCCATATGAGTTCAGCCACCATCGAAGGCCGGATCGACATGGGCGAGAAGGTGATCATCAACATCAAGGCGTTCGCCGATGGTCATGCGCCGCCCGATCGCGTTCATCCGGCAATGCTGTAGGCTTCGCGCACCGCCGGAGTGCCGATGGATTTAACTGCCGCTGACCAACGACAAGCGCCAGATTACACTGGCGTAAAAAATGATCGTCGCGGCGTAGGCTGCCGCCATCCACATTGTCTCGCCTCGCGATAAGACCGGTAACGGCACGCTCGACGGATCCGGGCGGCGCAGCAAGCTCGGGCCAATCAGACCGAGCAGCGCCATCAGCAGATAATCGCCGATCCAGCCTGCCAGCACGATACCGGCAAAGAGCGTGACCACTTGAAACGCGCGCAGTGTTTCGCGCCCAGCACGCGACAGCAGCGAAGCCATGACGTGGCCGCCATCCAACGGGAAAATCGGCAACAGATTAAAAGCGTTGAGCCACGCACTCGTGGTTGCCAGAAGGCGCATGGTTTCAGACCCTGAATGTTGGCCGAGAACCAGCAGCAGAAATGTCGTCATAACGCTAAGGCCGGGGCCCATCAGCGCGATCAAGCCACGCTGAACTTCTGTCCGCGCCAAGCCATCGGCGACGGCAACGCCGCCGAAAAACGGCACGAAGTAGATGCCGCGAACGCGGATACCAGCCCACCGCATGGCGATGACATGACCAATCTCGTGAACCAGAATAACAGCAATAAGCACAGCCGCTACCGATGAGCCAAAAAGTGCGAAGAAACTGGCAAATGTCAGCGCGCCCGTGATGAGGGCGGACTGGAGCTGATCGACAGACGTGGTCACGTTGCGGCCCGCGCGTTCGTTGGCCGTCCGCCGGATGCGCATCGCAGACGTGATCTGCATCAGCGGCATCGTCAGCCGGGTTTTGAACTGCTCGTGCGTGAGATGGTGTGTCGTGGTAACGCGGGCTGCATCGGCATTGCCGGTCACCGCGACAGCGGCTGTATAGTCATTGGCATAATAAAACATCGGATCGGATTCCCCGTCGATGATCTGCAAGCTCATGGCTTCGCCGTCGCGCATTTCGAGCACGCGGTAGGCGAAGGCCATTCGGCGGTCACCAATCGTAATGAAGCCGGTGAAGACGCCAGGGCGCGCGACGTCGGGGTGTGTTGCGATGTCGATTGGCGGAAAGCCCGAGAGTTTGATCCGAGGCGCTGACACTACGGTCCACGCGATATCCTTTGGTGCTTCAACGGGAAACGAGAGCATGTAGGTGCGGTGCGCGATGCCGCCCAAAATGTCGAACGGAATGCGCGCATATTCGCCCAGCACGTAGGCCAAGTAGGTCAGGCCTATCAGCATGGTTGGCCCATCAGAAAATCCCGCTGACCTGCATGATGGACTTCCCCGAAAGCAAAGTGAGCCTGACGCAATGCAACCCGTTCACTCAGCGGCGCACGCGGCATTAGGTCCCGCGCGATGGAGGGATAAATCCGTGATGCTGGGGTGTGTGCCAGTTAAAGGGTTGGCGCTGTCCCATGGCACCGTCAACGTATCGAACCGACTTGCGGCCGCATCATAAATCAACAGGCGGCCAGCCAGCGTCTCACCAAGTCCGAGAATTTCCTTGATGACTTCCGTCGCCTGCAATGTACCGATGACACCTGCCACCGGGCCTAGCACGCCGACTTCTGAGCAATTGGCGACGAGGCCCGCCGGAGGCGCTTGCGGGAACAAGCACCGTAATGTCGGAAATCGCGCGCCGTCAGGCGCGGTCTCGTAGGGTTTGAACACCGACACGTAGCCATCAAGTGCACCGAGTGCGCCATAAACCAAAGGTCGGCGTGCAAAGAAACACGCGTCGGACACAAGGTATCGCGTCGCGAAGTTGTCGGAACCATCGACAATGATGTCGTAGCTTTTGATCAGCCCAAGCGCGTTATCGGCGGTCAGCCGCACGGGATGGCTCTCGACCGCCACCAACGGATTGATGCGCTGGATGGCTGTCGCAGCGCTTTCAACTTTCAGCGTGCCGGCATCGCCTGTTGTGTGCGCGATTTGGCGTTGCAGGTTGTCGATCGATACGCGGTCGTCATCGATAACGCCGAGCGTGCCGATGCCGGCCGCGGCTAGATACAACAAAACGGGAGAGCCCAAACCGCCCGCACCGATGACGAGCACGCGCGCCGCCTTCAGTCGCTGCTGCCCCTGCGCGCCGATATCGCGCAGAACCAAGTGGCGCTTATAGCGCTGCACCTCTTCAGCCGTTAGCGTTGCGGTCACGGGTGGCTCCAACGTCGGATGACGATCAAGTTTTGGCCGCGGGATCGAGGAACAGCTCGCTTGAAAAATAGCGTTCCGCCGACGAGCACGCAAACGTCACAATGGTTTTGCCTTCGAACTCGGGCTTCTGCGCGACTGTGATTGCAGCGGCGACATTCGCGCCGGTCGATATTCCGCCCGGGATGCCTTCGACGCGCGCGACCATTCGAGCCACTTCAAAGGCCATCTCGCTCGGCACCGTCACCACTTCGTCAATCAGATCGCGTTGCAAGTTGCCCGGAATGAAGCCAGCGCCAATGCCCTGAATTTTGTGGGGCCCGCGTGGTTGCCCTGAGAGGATCGCGCTGGTCGACGGTTCAACCGCAAAAATCTTGATGCCGGGAATGCGCGCCTTCAAGACGCGGCCAACTCCGGTAATGGTGCCACCGGTGCCAACGCCTGAAACAATCGCGTCGACACGACCTTTGGTGTCGTTGAAGATTTCTTCCGCAGTCGTCTTCTCGTGGACAAATGGGTTGGCAGGATTGTCGAATTGTCCTGGGATGACGGCATCGGGAAATGATTTCGCCAATTCTTCAGCGCGCGCGACCGCTGTCGGCATACCACCAGCTCCCGGCGTCAACTCAAGCTCGGCGCCGAGGTGGGTTAAAATTTTGCGCCGTTCGATCGACATTGTTTCGGGCATGACGAGGATCAACCGATAACCACGCGCGGCTGCAACAAATGCCAGCCCGACGCCGGTATTGCCTGATGTCGGTTCGATCAAAACGGTTTTGCCGGGGGTGATGCGGCCTTGCTCTTCCAGAACGTCAATCATCGACACGCCGATGCGATCCTTGACGGACGACAGCGGATTGAAGAATTCGAGCTTGAGCAAAATGTCGGCCTTGAGGTTGGCCTTTGCTTTGACGTTCGAGAGCTTGACGAGCGGTGTATGGCCAATGGTCTCGGCGATGTTTTCGTAAACGCGGCCGCGCCCCCACGTGGTCGTCGCGTCCAGTGTTTTGATGTGCATGTTGGCCATCGTCGGTCCCGTCAAATGAGGTGGGTGTTAGGGCGGTTGTCGCAGGTTCAATCGCAGGGCTCAAGCATGCTCGATCGAGATTGCCGATGCGCGCGACTAGCAACAGGCGTTCGGGCAGTTAGCGCGGCGTGCGAACCGCGGCCTTGTTGGATCGTGATTTCTTGGCTGACGACGCTCGCGCAACGGATTTTCTTTTCGCGCCATTGGCTTTCAAGGGCACCTTCGAGGGTGCTTTCGACTGGGATATCGACTGGGCTTTCGACTGGCGATTTGCGCTAAATTCTGGGCTCAGTTTCGGGATCGAATTGGCGCCTGCGCTCGCTTTCGTTTTGCTGCCCGGCACGTTGCTCTTGGTGCTAACAGCGAACCCGGTTGAGCCGAAGCCGCCGGCACCGCGATCGGTTATATCGAGCGAGGCTGTGGTCACCAGCACCGCGCGGGTCACCGGCGCCAGCACCATCTGGGCAATGCGGTCGCCCCGCCGGATCACCACTGGCTGAGATCCCAGGTTGATCAGGATGACAGAAATTTCTCCGCGATAGTCAGCATCGATCGTGCCGGGGCTGTTAAGAACGGTCACACCTTGCTTGGCGGCTAAGCCTGATCTTGGACGGACTTGTGCTTCCGTGCTCGGTGGTAGAGCGATCGCTATCCCCGTTGGAATGGTGGCGCGATGGCCAGCAGCGAGCGTCATTGGCGTGTCGTCAGGCAGAGCCGCGATCAAATCCATCCCGGCTGCATCCGCAGTTTGATACGCTGGCAAAGGCAATCCGTGCGCGTGGTCGAAGCGCAGGATTTTGACTTTAATGGTTTTGCCGATGGCGGATTTTGACTCCGTTGGCGCTTTGGCGCGGCGACGGCTCGGCTTTGCGTTTTTCATTCGGCGGCGGCTTGGGAATTCGTGGCAAACCGCTCGATGTGATCGGCAATGCGTGCCATCAACCGGTCGGCGACGTCTGATTTGCTCATGTTCGGCCAGCTTTCGACACCAACGCCGGTGATGAGATGTACGCTATTGGCATCCGAGCCCATGACACCTGATTGCGGGGAAACGTCATTGGCGACAATCCAGTCGGCAGCTTTCGAAGAAAGTTTTTTCCGCGCGTTGGCGAGCACATCGTCGGTTTCGGCTGCAAAACCAATCACCATTCGCGGGCGGCCCGTCGTCATGTGACCGATGGTGCGCAGGATGTCGGGGTTTTCCGACAGCTTGAGCGCTGGCGGCGTGCCGCTGGCGGTTTTCTTAAGTTTGCGGGTCATCGGCTTGGTCACGTGCCAATCGGCGACCGCTGCCGCGAAAATAGCGATGTCGGCTGGCAGGGCCAACTCAACGGCGCGCATCATATCGGTAGCTGTCACCACATCCACGATCCGCACACCCTGGGGTGGTGCGATGGTAACGGGTCCACTGATCAACGTGACAGTTGCGCCGAGGCGGTGAGCTGCTGCCGCGATAGCGTGGCCTTGCTTGCCCGATGAGCGGTTGGCGATGTAGCGCACCGGATCGATCGGTTCATGTGTTGGTCCGCTGGTGACAAGCACATGGCGACCCTGCAAGCGCAAAGGCTGCGATTTTGGTTGGCCCGTCTGGATCGGCGTCGATTGAAGCGCCAGAGCACACTCGATGGCGGCAATTAAATCGGAAGCTTCTGCCAAGCGGCCGGGCCCGGCTTCGCCGCGTTCGGCCATCTCGCCAACGGCTGGACCAACTAGAATCGCCCCGTCTTTTGCTAATTGGGTTGTGTTGCGCCGTGTCGCCGGATGCAGCCACATGCGCGGGTTCATGGCGGGCGCGACAACGATCGGCTTGTCGGTTGCAAGCAGCACAGCCGTCGCCAAATCGTTGGCCTGGCCCGTCGCCATCTTCGCGATCAGATCGGCCGTTGCTGGTGCGACCACAACCACGTCGGTGTCGCGGGCAAGACGAATGTGGCCGATCTCGCGCTCATCATCGAGGTCGAACAAGTCGGTGAAGACGCGCTCGTTGGTCAGAGCGCCGACAGACAATGGCGTGACAAACTCGTGCGCTGCTTTGGTCATCACGCAACGCACCGTGTGGCCGCGCTCGCGCAAGCGCCGGATCAAGTCCAGACACTTGTAGGCTGCTATGCCGCCGCCGATAATCAGTAAGATCCGCTGTGCAATCACGACGATCACGCCATCTCATAACAGGGGTCTGCAAACAGAGCCGTGGGCGATGAGTTTATGGGCTCATACAACTGGCCGATTTGAGCTCGTCACATACCACAGGTCGGCCTGCGAAACGTTAAGTCTGCTTGCAACGACAGTTAATCAGGGCAGCAGCGCTATGGGATCGCCGACGTGCAAAAGTCAAAGGGCTAGCGCGTCGCTTAGACCGGTTCTGAAAATCGAGCTGTCGGCTTTTACTTGCTGAGGCTGGTCTCTATATAAAGCTGCGATAAGAAATTTTTGAGGAACTGCTGATGGTTGACCGCTCGCGCCTGTTTGCCGTTTCGTTTGCTTTGGCGCTCGGGTCCGCATTGGCGGGACCAGGCAGCGGCCATGAAGTCACCAGTAACGGCGTTACGGTGGCCCATCCTTGGGCTAGGGCAACGCCTGGCGGCGCGACAGTTGGGGCAGCCTACATGGAGATCAAAACCGCCGACGGTACGGTGGACCGTCTGATTGGCGCTAAATCTGACATCGCCGGTCGGGTCGAGGTCCACACCCACATCATGGACGGCGATATCATGAAAATGCGCCGCGTCGATGCCATTGAGTTGGCTGCTGGCCAGTCAAAAGTTTTCTCCCCTGGCGGCGATCACGTGATGCTGTTCGATTTGAAGCAGCCGCTTAAAGTGGGCGACCTCGTCAAACTAACGCTGACCTTCGAGAAGGCCGGCGCGATCGACGTTGAAGGAACGGTTGAGCCGGTGGCGGCCAATGGACCGCACGGCCTCGACTCGCAGCCGACATCGGGTGCGGAAAAATTGGGCGGAGAAGAAGTTGGCGCGAAAAAGGGCAGCAAGGATAAAAGCCCGCACGGCAGTCATTAATTGCCCAATCATTTAGCGCCAGTGACGACGCTTTGACGTGGTCCCATCGAGAGGGTATTTTTTGATGATGCCGACGGTAAAATAAGTCTGCGCTTACTTGACGCACACGGTCGCTTGCGGCAAGTTGCGCGCGCCGACGCTACCCGGGCCGGGTCGTGGCCATGAAAATAAAAAACGGTCCAAGTCTAGGGACGTAACGAAAGGGGTGGCGCTCGCAAGCGCCGCCCTTCTCCATTTTTAGGGCCGAGTCATTTCAGCAGTTAGGCAACAGACCGTCGCGACGGTGGGCTGATTTCTCGGGCACCGATCAACATGGCGATTATTTTTCGCCACCGCTGTCGTGCAGATCGCGCTTGTAAGTTTCAGGCACAAACATGACGCCGATTACAACCGTCATCAGGGCAATGGCGATGGGGTACCAGAGGCCGAAGTAGATATCGCCCGATTGCGCAACCATCGCAAATGACGCGGCCGGTAACAATCCGCCAAACCATCCGTTGCCGATATGGTAGGGCAGCGACATGCCAGAATAGCGAATACGAGTTGGAAACAACTCGACGAGCGCGGCAGCGATCGGCCCATAGACCATCGTGACGAAAATCACCAGGATCGTCAAAAGCGCGATGATGCTGAGCTTCTGCGCGCTCCAAATGTCGAGCAGTTTCGTCAGATTACCAAGTCCGTCTTTTGGCTCGATGACGATGCGAACGATGTCTGGATGGTCAGCGCCTGGATAGCCGACAGCAAGCAGGGCCGCACCCGTTTTGGCCGCGAAGTCTGGATCGGCGACGGCGATGGCCGGCTGATCGCCGATGGTCAGGGTCGTGGCTGCACCCGGTTCGGCTGCGGCCGTTTTGTATTGCACGGCTGACTTTGCCAGTAGCTCTTTGGCGACGTCGCACCCGGATGTAAATTTTGATTTTCCAGTCGGGTTGAATTGAAAGGAACACTGCGATGGGTCGGTTGTGATCGTCACAGCCGCCGTTTGCTGCGCGCGGTAAAGCGCCGGGTTCGCGGTTTTAGTTAGCATCGTGAAAATCGGAAAATAACTCAGGGCTGCTATGAAGCACCCGGCCAGAATGATCGGCTTGCGGCCGATGCGATCCGACAAGCGCCCGAACACGATGAAAAATCCAGTGCCGATAATCAGCGCCCACGCAATCATCACGTTGGCGGTGAATTCCTCGACCTTCAAAATCTTCTGTAAAAAGAACAAGGCGTAGAACTGCCCGGTGTACCAGACGACGCCTTGTCCGGCGGTTAAGCCGAACAGCGCGATCAGGCCGATCTTGGCGTTCGACCATGTTCCAAAAGCTTCCTTGAGAGGTGCCTTCGATCCGCTGCCCTCGTTTTTCATTTTTTGGAAGGCCGGGCTCTCGCTCATTTGAAGGCGGATGTAGAGCGATACCAGCAGCAGCACGAGCGATCCCAAAAATGGAATGCGCCAACCCCACGCTTTGAACGCGTCGACGGTGGTGCCGTTGGCCAGAAGCACGGGCGGATAGTTGGCGTTGACGAAAATCTGCGTGAACATGATTACGATCAACGACAGCAGCAGCCCCAGCGTGGCGGTGGTTTGAATCCAGCTTGTGAAGTAGCCCCGTTGGTTGCTCGGCGCATGCTCGGCAACGTAAGTGGCAGCGCCGCCATATTCGCCGCCGAGTGCCAATCCCTGAGCCATCCGCAGTCCGATTAGAATGATTGGCGCGGCTGCGCCGATTGCGTCGTAGTTCGGCAACAGGCCGACCATGAAGGTCGACAATCCCATGATCAAAATAGTGATGAGGAATGTGTATTTGCGGCCGACGAGATCGCCGAGGCGGCCAAACACCAGTGCTCCGAACGGTCGCACAATAAAGCCAGCAGCGAACGCCAACAGCGCGAAGATGGCCTGGGTCTGTTCGGGATAGGCACTAAAAAACTGCGGCCCGATCACGGTTGTCGCAAGTGCGCCATACAAATAAAAATCATACCATTCAAACACCGTTCCAGCCGATGACGCGATGATGACCTTGCGCTCTTCCCGCGTCATTGGTTCAGAGGGCGCGCGAGCAGCGCCCTGGGCTTGCTGTGTTGTCATGGTGATCTTGGCCCCGCCCCGGTCTGCTGGAGTTGTAACGTATGCGCAGATGGCGGCGGACCGTGAACGACGCGGACAATCCCGTCAATGTCTGCCGTGCCCGTCGATCACGGCCTTGATCGTAACGTGATCTCGCGCCACAACGCCCCCATCATGGTGTCATTAAGATCAAGACAACCCGCGCTCGCGCTGACTTCGCATCGGTTGTGTCGGGTTGGTTCGTCTCGGCCAAAGTTGGTCACATTCGGGATGAACTGTCGTGGTCTAGCGCAACGATGACAGACAATCCTGACGCAACCGATCGCACGTCAAACGTAGCTTCGATGCCGGATCGGCGGACGCCACGTGACGGTGTCGAAGGTGCGTCGCGGCCGTCGCGGCGGTTGTTGATTTTTGCCCTCGCGATGTGGGGGCTGCTTGCTGTCGCCATTCCACTTGCGGCGCTGACATTGAACGCTGTCACCATCGCCGGATTTCCTCTTGGTTTATGGCTGACAGCGCAAGGCGTGCTCGCTGCGTTGGCCGGGCTTGCGATCTGGTTCGCGATCCGTGCCCGTGGAACGCCGTCAGGTGATCGCCGATCGGAGCCATTTACGTTCGCTGGCGAGACGATCGGCGCTGCTGGCGTCTTGGGCTTCACCGGCGCAATCGCAGCGCTGGGGTATGACGGGCTATCATTACCACTCGGCGTTGTCGCCGGCCTGGCGCTGATGACGATCCTGATCGCACCGCGGTTTGTGCTCTATCCAGTCACGACGGTCAGCGGCTACTTCGCAATTCGCTACGGCGGTGTGTGGCCGCGCCGCGCAGCGCTTGTCGTGATGGCGATGGCGTCGGTCTGGTTGCTGGCGGCTGACTTGCGCGGCGGCGCGCTCGCGCTGCAGGGCTTGCTCCAAACCGACTATGCGTCAGCCGTCGCGCTTGCGACGGTTGCGGTCGCGATCCTCTGGCTCGCGACGACGATTGTGCGGACGCCGCAGCGAACCGGGTTAGTTTACGTCGGTGTTGTGGTCGCGTTCGGAGCCGTGCTCACCGCGCTAGCGGGGCGGAACGGCGGGCTTAGCGTTCCGTATTTTTCGTTTGGCCAAGCGCTCGGTGATCTCGCAGCTGTTGAGCAAAAGCTCATGCTCGACAAGTTGTCTGACATCAAATCCTTGCGGCCGATGGCCTCGCCATTTTTGCAGCTCTCAATGATCAATTTCGCAGCCGTTGTTGTCGCCGTTGCGCTGGGGATCGCGGCGTTGCCCCACCTCCTTGGGCGTCATGCGTCAGCGGCAACGGTTGCAGCTGGCGATGCGGCTCGGCGCACTGGATACACAACCGCGCTGCTTGCCGTTTTTCTCATGGGGCTCGCCTCGTTTGCGGTTTACGCCCGCTTGGGGGTCGCAGAATTGATCGCCAGTGGAATTGAAAACGCGTCCGTTCCCGATGCGCTTATCCAGGCGCGAAGTCTCGGTTGGCTAGACATTTGCGGACCCGCTCCGTCGTCGCCGCAAGTGCCGGTCGCGACGTCAATTCCGGGGATGGCGGCGACGGCTGCGTCAGATGTGGCGGCGGCGTGTGCCAAAGCCTCTGGCCAGCGCGGCTTTCTGAGGATGCAAGATCTGGCCTTCACAAGCGACAGTTTCGTCGTTGCAGCTCCACTGGTCATCGGGTTGCCCGGCTGGTCGACGATCGCGCTGTGGGGCGCAGGCTTGCTCGCGGCTTTGGCAACTGGAAACGCTCTACTGTCAGGGTTGGTGGCAGCGGGATCTGAAGCGCGTGGTGGCCACGTGCCGGCTCTCCCCAACCGCATGGCCGCTCGAAATGAGCAGAGCCGACCGATAATGGTTGCAATCGATGTCCGGTCTGTTGTGATCGCGATCGGTTTGTTGCTGACCGCGTCGCTGTTGGCCGTGATCGGCAGCATTGAAATTCCGTCGCTGGTTTCGGAAGGTCTTGCCATGATCGCGGCGGGCCTGTTTCCAGCCCTCGCACTCGGGCTCTATTGGCGCGGCATGACGGCTGCGGGCGCCATCACCAGCATGATCGTTGGTGGTGGGTTGGTGGTGGGATACATCGTGGGTGTCCGCATGTTTCCGGTCGCGATGGTGGAGTGGTTCGGGTTGCTGTCAAACGCCGCGCCGAACGCAATGCGAAAATTCGAAATGTTGAAGGACGCAGTCAGCGCTGCGCCGACGGATGAATTACGCCAGATCGCGCGAACCAACTTAACGCGCCACGCCTCCACCATCGCCGGGTGGTGGGGCTTGCGGCCACCCGCCAGCGTGGTTTTTGCTCTTCCCGCCGCGTTTGCCGCTGGCATAGCCGTGTCCCGGCTGTCCGCCAGGTCGCGTTAAGACGAGTTTGGCAATCAAACGCGATCTCAATCATTGCATCTGTAAAGTCTCGGCACCTGGGACGTGATGGTACCCACGGCGGGTTTCGAAGGTTTTGCGCAATGATGGGGCAGACATTTCCAGACAGTGTCGATCTGGTTGTGGTCGGTGGCGGCATCAACGGCGTCGGCATTGCGGCTGACGCGGCAGGGCGCGGCTTGTCGGTTGTGTTGGCAGAAGCTAGTGACCTTGGCGCTGCCACCTCGTCCGCCAGTTCAAAACTCGTTCATGGCGGCCTGCGCTATCTCGAGCACTGGGCCTTTCGGTTGGTGCGTGAAGCGTTGGCCGAGCGCGAAGTGCTGATGGCCAAAGCACCCCACATCATTTGGCCTATGCGCTTTGTGTTGCCGCATGTCGATGGCATGCGATCTAAGCCAATCCTGCGGGCGGGGCTGTTTATTTACGATCATTTGGCGACGCGACAAAATTTGCCATCGTCGCGTTCGGTGACGCTGGCGACTGATCCGGTGGGCAAAGTGCTGCAGTCGCGGTTGACGTCGGGCTTTGCCTATTGGGATTGCTGGGTCGATGATGCCCGCCTCGTGGTCTTGAATGCCATGGCAGCGCGGGCCGCTGGCGCGACTATTTTGCCCCGCAGCCCCGTCACCGCGATCCGCCCCGACAGTGACCGATGGTTGGTGACGGTTGAGCCCAAAATCGGTGAGCCGAAACAGATCTCCGCCCGCGCGATTGTCAACGCTGCGGGACCGTGGGTGAGCCAAGTCGCGGCTTTGACGCTTGGCGGTCGTAATACGCCGCCGCCTCAGGTTCGATTGATCAAAGGCAGCCACATCGTCATTCCCCGCATTCGGGGTGCTGATGACGCACTGATTCTGCAACATGGCGATGGTCGGATCGTATTCGTGCTGCCCTTCGAGCACGAGTTCACGCTCATCGGCACGACCGATGTGGCTCACCATGGTGATCCGCGTGATGTTGCGGTGTCGGCCGCCGAGGTCGACTACCTGCTAGATGCAGTCAACGCGTTCCTGAACCAGCCCATCGGTCGGTCCGATATCGTCTGGCAGTTTGCAGGTGTGCGACCGCTCGACGACGATGGAAGCGATCAAGCCTCAGCCGTTAGTCGCGACTACCGGCTCGATCTCGATGCGTCTGGTGGAACATCGGGGGGCGGCGCACCGGTGCTGCATGTCATCGGTGGCAAGATCACGACCTACCGAAAACTGGCCGAACACGCTGTCGATCTCCTACAACCGACGTTTCCGGCACTCGGTCCCAGCCAAACCCGGTTGGCGATTTTGCCAGGCGGTGACTTTGGCGGCGGCGGCAATCCGGCGGTGGCGTTTGAAACTTGGTTTGCGGATTTTTGCAGGCGGCATTCAGGGTTCGAACCCGCAGCCTTGTTCCGATTGGCCCGGCGATACGGAACGCGTGCTGAAATCATTATTGGCGACGCGGCATCGCCCGCAGATCTTGGTCGAGATTTCGGTGCCGGCTTGACCGCCCGCGAGGTTGGATATCTCGCCCGCCACGAATGGGCGACGACCGCTGACGATGTCTTGTGGCGGCGGACGAAAACCGGCTTGCACCTGAAACCTGATGCCCGTTGTGCCGCGGCGATGGCGATCGATGGTGTGCTGACCGCCGTTCGATGAGGCCGTTGTTGGTTGTCGCCGCATCTTGACGAACACTTACGGTGTTGACACCAAGTAGAGTAAGTCTTGCGACAGGCGGCCGCATTCGTGCGATGATCAACCTGTGGACAACATGTTAATACCGCAGGTTATACTTGGGATCATGCCGAACAACGCCAGTATGAAGTAACCAAAAGAACATCTCCGCTTCAGATTTTTCTGAACTTTTGGTTCGTCTTACATATTAACCATCTCTTAACATTAAGCCTCGTCTTGCCGTTGTCTCCCGTGTACCGGGCCTGTGCAGGTCGAATGGTTAAGCCATTCGACATGACCGGAAGGGCCAAGCACCACCGTTCAGGGTGCGGCCGGGATCAAGGGGACAAAACAATGAAATCTTTTACCATCGCGCTGCGCGTTTGCCTGGCCGCGGCGCTGTTTGCCATCGCGTCGGTTTCGATCGTTCGATCCGCGAGTGCCAGCGATGTGCCGTTCTGGGAGCGCGCTGATCAGCAAAAGCTGGCGGCCAAGAAAATGCGGCTCGCGAAGGCCATGAGCGCAAAGCCGTCGAAGCAGCGTTACGCTTCCAAGGCAACCGGCAAAAAGCGTGTCGCCAAGACCTATGGCTCTGGCAAAATCAAAGTTGCGGCAAAGCGTAAAAAGCTCGGTGGCTATGCCGAAGCAACTGAAACGCGCAAGAAGAAAGCCAAGGGCGTGCGCGTCGCAGCGCTCGGCAATTCGTATTATCCCGACCCCACCCCGAAGAAGAGCTTGACCGGTGGCAGTGTGCGCTGGGTCGCGTCGTCGGGATGCCTCGACGCGGGCATTCGGTCAGTCGTCTATCAGATTGCAGCCAGCTTCGGACCGTTGACGGTGAGTTCGACGTGTCGGGGTAAGAGCCACAACCGCAAAGTCGGGGGCGCAACGAAGTCAAAGCACCTCACGGGCGATGCGGCGGACCTGCGCGTTCACGGCAACCCCCGCGGTCTGTACGCGTTTTTGCGTAGCCACGGCAGCGTTGGCGGGGTGCATCACTACGGCGGTGGCCTCTATCACATCGACAACGGTCCACGCCGGACGTGGTGAGGCAGGGCCATTCGACGAGGACTTGCTAACGGCGACGGGGATTTCGAGCGCGCACCTGAGCCGGTGTGACGCTCGTTAATCGTGCGACCCGGCTCTGCCGCTGGCGATAGCCCTGTGCAGCCATAACAGCGGGACCAGTCCGATGACCACGATCGCGATCGCGCCGAGGGCGGCTTCATCAAATTGTTCAGCGGCTGTCAATCCGTAGACGTGCGTTGCAAGCGTTTCAAAGTTGAACGGCCGCAACAGTAGGGTCGCTGGTAACTCTTTCATGGTGTCGACGAACACCAAGAGTGCTGCTGCGCCCAAGGCTGGTGCGAGCATCGGCATGTGAATGCGCATTAGCGTGGTCATGCTGCCAGCGCCAAGCGTGCGGGCGGCTGCATCCAGGTTCGGAGAGATGCGTTGCAATCCAGCTTCGATTGATCCGAGCGCAACCGCCAAAAACCG
>JANMII010000047.1:0-20165 GCA_031375665.1 Hyphomicrobium sp. | reverse complement strand
CAAGCTCAAGCCGCATGACAATCGACAGAAAAGCACCGATCAGGCCCGCGAAGATCGCGAACATGAGATACATCGTGCCGATATCTTTGTGGTTGGTGGAAAGGAACCACCGCTGGAAAAACGGCGGCGCATGATCGTGGTGATCACCGACGGCGTGTGCTGTGCTGCCCATTAGGATGCCCTTGTGACGGTATGTTTTTTATTAGTCTCAGCGCGCGACACTGCAGTCCACCTGCTGCGCCATCCCGCACTACTCTTAATTCGGCTTTGCCATCGCAACTGACGGCAACACTCCGTTGAGTGCTGCGTCGGCCTTGAGGATTTCTTTGGCTTTCTTTCGATCTTTCGCCGTCAGCGCTGCAACCCAGGCGTCATAAACCGGCTGCTCGACGACGCGAACCGTAATAGGCATCGCCGAGTGCAATTTTCCGCACAGCACCGAACACTGTCCGTGAAAAGTTCCAACGGTATTGGCTTTGAACCACACGGCCGCCGTGCGCCCTGGCACCGCTTGCATTTTCACGCCAAACGCTGGGATGGTCCAAGAGTGAATAACATCCTGCGATGTCACCAACAAATGCACGACCTTGTTAACCGGAACGGCAATGTCGTTGTCGACCGTCAGCTTGCGCAACTCGTTTCGCTCGAGCCATAACGCACCTGAATCTTCGTAAAGCGCTCTGTTGCGCTCCACGCCTTCGAGAGCGCCATATTTTTCAGAGAACGTCGCATCACCGAGTTTCTCTTTGAGCACGTCTTCGTCGCTGATGACGTTTGACGATACCGTAAAGCCGTTGTCGACATACTCGTGATCCCAAGCCCACGCCTGACCTACCGCCTTAACGGTGATGTCTGGCTTCGGAAACGAGTATTGATCATAGAGCAAGCGGAATGACGGGATCGAAATGCCAGCCAGGATCATGATCGGAATGACCGTCCAGGCAACTTCCAACAGCGTGTTGTGCGTGGTGCGCGACGGCGTCGGGTTTTTTTTCTCGCTGAACCGATACATCACGTACAGCATCAAAATCAGCACGAAAATTGCAATCGCGATGATCACGATATTGACGACGTCATAAACGTTGTGAAGCTTCTCCATCAAGTCGGTGGCTGGCAATTGCAGCCCCATCTCGCCATCAGTCGGTGCGCCAACACGCGCGTACGCCGATGTGGTCGATGCGGCCACAGCCAGTGCTGGAGCCAAAAGCGCCGCAGCCCGGATGGCAGCAGCACTAAACAAACGTCTCAACATTCCGTCGCTCCCATGTCGCCGGCCGCGCAATGCGCAGCGCGCCGTGTCTCTCAATCGTTGATCCATCGCTCACCAGCGACGCCGTTCCCGCACACCGTTTGGCCACATCCACCAGAGACAAACGGTCAGGATCAATAGACGAATATCGCAGTATGACCCACCGCCACTTCTGCCATGGGATCACAACTGCCATATCGCGCACAAGTCAAGTTATCTCCACGAAAACGCCGTGAAAATTCGACGCGGCATCAGCGAATCGCGACCTTCGGTGGTAAAGACGACAGCGATGAATGCCGCATGGTTTTATTCACGCAGCCGACGGGACTTCAGGACAGAAATAAGCCTTGTTCCTGGCCGACCTCGTCGCTAGCGGTCGGGGCGACAACAGGTCGATGGATCGCTCAATTGTCGGAGTGACTGTGCTGGCGCAAAACCGCTTTTCAGAGGCGCCTGCGACAATCGAGACAGCAATGGAATTGATTTGAGTGGGTCACCGACGAAGCGCAACATGACACCAGAGCTGATCGATGACGCAAGACTTAAGGATTTGAATTTGTCTGCCACCAGCGCACACACTACGACGACCTTCGGCCAAGCTCGCATCCGCCGCAATCCCGTCGGCGCGACCATGCGCTTGGCGCTCACAGCGCTGATGTCATCAACGCTGGCAGTCTTGATGTTGACTGGCAACGTGGGTCGCGCGGCCGCCATTGATGCGCCAGAGGGTACGGTAAAATCGCAGCACGGCGATTGGCAGGTGGTCTGCAAAGATGCGCCGCCGGGAGCCAAAGCCGGCGTTTGTGCACTTGTTCAAAGCGTCACGGCTGAGGACAAAAACAATATCGGCTTGACGGTTTATTTCCAGACGTTTTCCAATGGCACCCGCGTTTTGAGGGTATTCGCGCCGCTTGGCGTTCTGCTGCCCCCAGGCCTCGGGTTAAAGATCGACGACAAGGACGTTGGGCACGCGCCATTTCTTCGCTGCCATAACTTCGCGTGTTACGCGCAAGTGGTCGTTGAGGACACGCTCATTCAACAGTTGAAGGTCGGTAAGACCGCGATTTTTATCATCTTCCAAACCGAGGAAGCTGGGATCGGCATCCCGATTTCGCTCGCCGGTTTTGGCGAAGCGCTTGCTGACCTGAAATAGGACTAGTCTGAAGTTTGGCCGTTGTTGCAACGGTCCAATGCTTCAATCGATCGCTATGCCGCCGACGACCGTCAGACGCGCGTGTGTGCCAAGCAACCCCATTTAACGGCGGCTAGACCAAAAAGCCGCCGCGTTGATTTGGGGCTCGATCGCTGCGAGCGCTCTCAGGCGACCTGGCGCTCTTTGGTAAAGGCAGCCGTGTCGTTCTGTACTGCTGCAAGAGGTTCTGCGAGTTGCGGCTCGGCAATCACGAGTTCGTCGCGAGATCTTTTCACTGGCAATGCCAACAATTGAAATCCAGCAACCGGTTCAGTTGCCGTGTTCAAGGCAACGCTGACGCGAGGAACGGCGTCTTGGTAGTGCGCGACGACAGCGCTGCAAAATGCGGCGTTGGCTCTAAAAACGGCGTCGGGCTGACGAGCTGTGCTGACCGCTCGACCCCATGCCATCGCCGCCTGCAGGTTGCGTGACTGCAGACCCGCGAGTTCCAAGTGCGTGCGGCCAAGCCCTTTCAACACGGGCTGCCACCACACCGACATCAAGTCGGTTGCCTCAAAGGCCAATTCGAAAAAATCTTTGTACATTGCAGTATTCGCCCGTCGGGCGTCCACGGTACCACTCATTGTCTGCCTCCCAGAACATGCGCGGACGCACAAGCTGCTGCACGACCACAGATTGTTATTGTTTGTTAACCATACGCACACAGCCGAGAGCTTGCGTATCACGCGCCGCGACCGCGATCACATCACAGATATTTGCGACCTGTTTCGATTTGAGCCCGATTAAGCGCCGCGTAACCGAAACAAATTCACGGCGAATTGGCGGATGGCCCGGGCAGGAATTGCGACATCGCAATTGCACACAAGGCCACGGCCCAACCCGCCACCGGTCATTGCTAACAATCTTGAGTTGCAAAATAATTAATTCTTCAACCAATAAATTCAGGCATTTAACCATATTCATCGCCCGCGTTCGCTGCCTATACTCAAAGGCTTGGTAAGGCCGGTTTGCAGGCCGTAGTGTTGGTTGCGTTGTGCGATGCGGGTGAAACCCGGTCAATTTTGGACAGAACACCCGTCGTGGCGCTCGCCGCAGCCGATAGCGTTGGCTGCCCGCCGTTCGGCCTGGCGACCGATCCTGCCACTAGCGATCGCGTCACTGTTCGCGACATTTCATACGCATTCCAGCTACGCCCAGCCCGTCGAGCCCCCGCAATCAGCGAAAAGTTGGCAGCAAGCTTGGTCTCACGCCGTCTGGTCTCAAAACATTTGGTCTCAACCCGTTTGGTCTGAGCAAGTTTGGGCCAAAGAAGTTTGGGCTGGTGCCGACGTCACCAAAGACGCTTGGTTGCTGTATTCGGGCATAACACTGGCCCCATTCAGCGACACCATCCACACCAACGGATTGCGCCTCCGCGCCGCCGGCGGCTACGGCCAATACCATTACACACGTGAAAAATCGAACGCCTTCAGCGGGCTGTGCGGCAATCCGGGACAAGACCGCTGCGGCGCCTCAAAGCAGCGTTACAACGTCGATCACACTTATTATGAAGCGCTGGTTGGGTACCAGCATCGCGTCGGCGAATTGACTAGCAAGGCGTTCCTCGGCGTCTCAAGCATTACCCACGCGTTCGATCGTCGAGATTTTGAGAATGCGGTTTCAGGTCACGAATTGGGCATCAAAGGCGTTGTTGAGTTGTGGCTCAATGTTGGCTCTAACGCATGGACGTCGCTGGATTTGAGCTACAGCACGGCACACGAAACAGCCGCCGTGCGCTCGCGCGTTGGCTGGCGGCCCATTCCGACCATCTCGATCGGTCCAGAATTGCGTATCGACGGCAACGCCTTTGAACCTCACGATCAGGCACTAAAAGGTGACCATCTCGACAAGAGCGTTCGCGGTGGAGCTTTCGCACGTTACGAATGGTTTTCGGGCGAAGTTTCATTGGCTGGAGGCTACGGCGGCAACTCGCTCAGGCCAGAGACCGATGACCTATCGAGTTACGGCACAGTCAACATGTTGCTGCGCTACTAAAGCTTATTCGGGTTCTCGAAACGCAGGCGTAGGGCTCATTGGATGTTGGCCAAGCACGCAACACGAACGATTGCGGCCAGGGCTATATTGTCGGCCATTGCGCTGTTGGTGGCGTTAGGACCAACGCCTGCAAAAGCATTGTCTTGTGCCACCGAGGCCATCACCGCGCGTGGCGAACCGTCCCGGTACGCCTGGACGGCTAAAGCCAAGGCCCGCGCTAACTGGCGGGCCAAGGTTCGCGCCACGTCGGGCCTTGGAGCCAGCTACGCCAATTGGGCGCGCGCCCAGAACACAGACGAGCGCTGTTTATTAGGGCCAGCGAATACGCTTTGCATCTTCACGGGCCTGCCCTGTCGTCCTTGATGCAATCCCTGGTGCCGCCTCCGATGCCGCCTGCATCGCGATACCCCAGCGCCAATTGTCGCCAGCCAGGTGTCGCGAAGGCACGCCGCCACGGTCGTTCGCTGCCAGGGTAGTAGCCCCCGGTGCGCGCTGGTCTCAGCAACGGCGAAACGTGATCGACGCACGCAGGGTCATGATGGCGTCATCCGGATCGCCGTCGTTAACAAACCGAACAATCATTCTTCTTGACGGCGCCACAATTTCATAACAAACAAAACGACTATTCGGTTTGGGAGACACCCGTTTTCCAGCGATCCAATCATCGAAAGCCGCGCCCGATGCCGAAACTCAAGCCGCAAACCCAGAAACTGC
This sequence comes from Hyphomicrobium sp., assembly GCA_031375665.1. GTDB lineage: Bacteria > Pseudomonadota > Alphaproteobacteria > Rhizobiales > Hyphomicrobiaceae > Hyphomicrobium_B. The sequence continues at coordinate 15,015 of JANMII010000047.1, read as the reverse complement.
GTCGCGAGAACATTTTGGATGCCGCGCTGAAATGCTTCGCGCGGGGCGGATTTCACGCCACCACGATGCACGACATTTGCCGTGAAGCGGGCGTCAGTCCGGGCGCCGTCTATTTGTATTTCGATAGCAAGGAAGCCCTAATCGCCGGTTTGTGCGAGCGTGACCGCGCCGAATTCGCCGAGCGATTGGCGGTGCTGGGACAAGCGCCAGACTTTCTCAAAGCGCTGGCGGCGATTGGCGAGCACTATTTCGTCGACGACCCTGCTGACAAGCAGCGCTTCGTTGTTGAGATGGGCGTGGAGTCCACCCGCAACCCACGCATCGGCGAAATTTTTCTCAGCGTCGACCAATTCTGCAATCAAAGTTTCGAGGCACTCTTTCAACGACTGAAGGATGAGGGCCGCATTGCGCCGACCGTCGACATCGCCACCATCGCAAAAGTGTTTACCGTCATCGGCGATGGCATGTTCTGGCGACGCGCCATCGATCCGACTTTCGATATCCGATCGGTTCTGCCGGTCGTAACAGAACTGTTTGGCACTCTGCTCAAACCAACGGACATTTCGGATCAGGCTCCGTTGGCCACTCACATTCGCATGGTTGGGTCATGAAACTGTTTGGCAAAATGGCCGCGGCGGCGCTCGTGCTTGGCGCCATCGGTGGCGGCTATGTGTTTTTTCAAAAGAAGCACGATGATGCGCTGAAGACTGCCGCACAGGCGGCCGCAAAACGCGTCGCCCCGCCATCGATTACCGTGTCGAAAATCAAAATGGCTGACTTCATTGCTACGGCCGCCGTCTCTGGCTCGCTCATCCCGCGCGAAGAAATTTTGGTTGCACCGGAAGTCGAAGGCTTCCGCGTTTTGGAATTGTTGGTCGATGAAGGGACCAAGGTCAAAAAGGACCAAGTCCTGGCCCGGCTGGTATCAGAGCAGCTCGACGCTCAAGTCGCGCAGAATGACGCTGGCGTTGCCCGCTCTAACGCAACGATCGCGCAAGCCAAGAGTCAGATCGTTGAAGCTGAAGCCCGCGAGCGGGAGGCCAAAGCCCAACTTGAACGCGCTGAACCATTGCGCAAATCAGGCTACCTCTCGGGCGCCGTTTACGATCAGCGCCGCAGTGCGGCCAGCACGGCTGCCGCTCAAGTGATTGCCGCCCGTGACGCCTTGCGAGCCGCCGAGGCCGACAAAAAGCAAGTCCAGGCGCAAGGTCGCGAGGTCGCTTGGCGACGCAGCAACACCGAAGTTCGCGCCCCGCAAGACGGGCTGATCAGCCGCCGCAACGCCCGCATCGGTGCCAGCGCAACGGCCGTCGGCGAACCGATGTTTCGCATTATCGCCAACGGTGAAATTGAACTGGATGCCGAGATCGTCGAAACCGAATTGTCGAAAGTCCGCGAGGGCCAAAAAGCGGTCGTGACTGTTCCGGGCTCAGGCGATTTTGAAGGCACGGTGCGCTTGGTTTCTCCCGAAGTCGACAAAGCAACTCGTCTCGGCCGGGTCAAAATTTTTCTTGGCGACAATCCAGCGCTTCGAATTGGATCGTTTGCTCGTGGGCTAATCGAAACGGCGCGAAGCCGGGGTCTTTCAGCGCCATCAGCCGCTGTGACATTCGACACCACTGGCGCGCACGCGCAGGCTGTCGTCGACAACAAGGTCCAGCGGCGCGATGTGAGAACCGGGTTGATCGCCGGCGAGACCGTTGAAATCACCGGTGGCCTGAGCGAAGGCGATTTGATCGTAACCCGGGCTGGGACGTTCCTGCGCGACGGCGACATCATAACGCCAGTCCTGCCACAAGCCACCGTGAGCGAGGTGAACTGACCATGCGTCTCAACATATCAGCATGGTCGATCCGCAATCCGATCCCGTCGATCGTATTGTTTGCGGTTCTCATGTTGCTTGGCGTCATGAGCTTTATGCGCTTGCCGGTCACGCGCTTTCCAAACATCGACATTCCGGTCATTTCCGTCACGATCACGCAATCGGGCTCGGCTCCAGCTGAACTCGAAACTCAAATTACTAAGGAAGTCGAAGACGCGGTCGCCAACATCACCGGCATCAAACATGTTGAATCGACCCTGACGGATGGCGCTTCGACCAGCATCCTCGAGTTTCGTCTAGAGACCGACGTCGACCGAGCACTCGATGACGTCAAGGATGCGATTACAAAAATTCGCGCCAATCTGCCGCGCACTATCGACGAGCCAATCATTGGCCGCATCGATGTCGAAGGTCAGGCGATCCTGTCTTATGCGACGTCGGCACAAGGCTACACGCTGGAGCAACTGTCATGGCACGTCGACGACGTCATCAAGCGGCGGCTGCAAACGGTCAAAGGGGTCGGCCGCGTTGAACGCTACGGCGGCGTCGACCGCGAAATCCGCATTCATCTCGACCCCGACAAGCTGCTCGCCTACGGCGTGACTGCGGCTGAAGTCAATCGCCAAGTCCGCGCGACGAATGTCGATCTCGGCGGCGGACGTGGTGAAGTTGGTGGCCAGGAACAAGCCATTCGGACACTTGCTGGTGCGCGCAAAGTCGAGGCGTTGGCCGATTCTCAAATCATTTTGCCGGGCGCCCGGGAAGTCCGCCTGAAAGATCTTGGCCGCATCGTCGATGACGCCAGCGAGCAGCGCTCGTTTGGCCGCCTTGATGGACAGCCGGTCGTCTCGTTTTCAATCTTCCGCTCGAAAGGTTCGAGTGAATTGTCCGTCGCCGATGCGGTGAGCAAAGAACTTGACGCCATTCTGGCCGAATTCCCTGACGTACAGTTGGCGAAAATCGACGACGCGGTCGCCTACACGCGCGGCAACTATGAAGCCGCCATGACCGCACTCATCGAGGGTGCCGTGCTAGCGGTTCTTGTTGTGCTGATCTTCCTGCGCAATCTCCGAGCGACGATGATCGCGGCGATTGCGCTACCGCTAGCAGCCATTCCAACATTTTGGGCGATCAGTTTGATGGGCTTTTCGCTCAATCTGGTCAGTTTGCTCGGCATTACACTCGTCACTGGAATTTTGGTCGACGATGCTATCGTTGAGATCGAGAACATCGTTCGACACATGAACATGGGCAAATCGCCCTATCGCGCCTCGCTTGAGGCTGCCGATGAGATCGGTCTTGCCGTCATCGCCATCACCATGACGATCGTCGCGATTTTTGCGCCGGTGTCGTTTATGGGCGGCATCGCTGGTCAGTATTTCAAACAGTTCGGCTTGACCGTCGCCGTCGCGGTGCTGTTTTCACTGCTGGTTGCGCGTCTGATAACGCCGATGATGACGGCCTACTTGATGCGACCAATCCCTGAAAAACCGCATGCAGACGGACCCCTCATGAGGTCCTACACGCGTTTCCTGGCTGCAACATTGCGCTGGCGATACGTCACGCTTGCCACCGGCGTTGCGCTGTTTTCGGCATCCGTATACGCCACGTCACTGCTGCCGACCGGGTTTATTCCCGACGAAGACACATCACGCGTGGTGGCGTCGGCTGAGTTACCGCCTGGCACACCGTTGAAGGAAACGCGCGACCGCACCGACGAGATGGTCAAGGCGCTTCGCACCATTCCCGAAGTCAAGAAAGTGTTCGTGCTTGGTGGCACCAGCCCGACCGGACAGCTTGAAGTTCGTCGTGCTGCATTGTTCATCGAACTGGTCCCGAAATCGCAACGCTCGATCTCGCAAAAGCAGCTCAAAACGGTGATTGCCGAAAAGCTCGCAACCGTGCCGGACATTCGCGCCTGGTATGTCAACGAACGCGGCGAGCGTGAGTTGTCGTTCTCGATGCTATCGCCGAACGGTGAAGCCCTAAATGCGGCGATCGGAAAACTTGAAAGCGCTCTGCGCCAAGTGCCGGGGTTCCGCAACGTTGCAGCAACAGGCTCAACCGATCGGCCAGAAATCCGCGTTGTGCCGCGTCTGGATGAAGCCGCCCGGCTCGGTGTTTCGCCTGACCAGATTGCCGAGACCATCCGCGTTGCCACCATTGGCGACGCTGAATTCAATCTGGCTAAATTCACCATTGGCGATCGCCAAATTCCGATCCGCGTCCAACTGGAAGAAAAAACCCGCACTGATCTGCGCCAACTCGAACAGCTCCGCGTCACCAATGCGGCTGGCCAAGCCATTCCACTTACGGCCGTCGCCAGTGTCGGGTTTGGTCGCGGACCAAGCTCGATCGAACGCTATGACCGCGAACGCCGTGCTGTCATCGGTGTCGATCTTGAACGCGGTGTGCCACTCAGCGTTGGCCGGGAAAGATTTCAAGCCGTCGTCGATCAAATTAAGTTGCCGCCATCGATCAGATTGCAGCCAGCCGGTGATGCTGAAGTGCAGGACGAAGTCGCGACCGGCTTCATCACCGCGATGGGTACTGGCATCATGATTGTGCTTGGCGTCTTGATCCTGCTGTTTGGCAGTGTCTTTCAACCGATCACGATTTTACTCTCGCTGCCGCTGTCATTCGGTGGCGTGGCGTTGAGTTTGCTCGCAACCAACAACCCGATCAGTATGCCGGTTTATATCGGTTTGTTGATGCTGATGGGCATCGTGACCAAAAATGCGATCATGCTGGTCGACTTTGCAATCGAGGAAATCAAAGTCGGGGTCGATCGCAAGGTTGCGATCATTGATGCCGGGCGCAAACGGGCACGACCGATCATTATGACAACGCTGGCGATGGCAGCCGGCATGTTGCCAAGTGCGATGGCGTTTGGCGATGGCGGCGAGTTTCGCGCGCCGATGGCCATCGCCGTCATTGGCGGCCTTCTGGTGTCGACCGTTCTTTCGCTGATCTTTGTGCCCTCGTTCTTTACGGTCATGGATGATCTTGGCAATCTGATGCAGCGCATTTTCGGCCGCTTCATTGGACCAACGGATGAGCCAGAAGCCGCTGATGGCAATATGACCGGCAACGCGGTTGCCATTGGCGCTCACAGCCAAGGCCGACAAATGGCAACCGAGCACAACGGCTCCTTGCATACGGCGCAGCCGCAACTTCCGCTCGCTGCGGAATGAGTTTATTCGCGGAAGCGCGATTGTAGTTGAGGTCGATCGCTCTTACTTTGCCACCAGACGGAGTTAGTCAAAATAGGTGGCGTAATGTTTGACGCAAAATCCATTCTCGAAGGTCTTGTCCGCGGTGCGGCATCGAAGGGCCAAGCGCAATCCGGCGGCGGCGGCCTTGGTGATTTGCTCGGCCAAGTGCTCGGTGGCGGCAATGCGTCGGGCGGAACTGCCGGTGGGCAATCAGGTGGCCAATCCGGCGGTGGCGGTTTAGGCGATATTCTGGGCAAGCTCGGCGGCGGCCAGCGCGGCGTTCCTCAAGACCAAGGCGGTCAAGGTGGTGGCCTCGCTGATATTCTCAGCGAACTGCAACGCCAATTCGGCCAAGGCGGTGCGGATCAATCAGCACCCTCTCGACATGCGACACAGGCCCCCCGTCACGATGCAGGAGCCGATAGCGGCGGCGGTCAAGCGGGCGGTGGCGGTCTCGCCGATATCCTTGGTCAACTGCAAGAACAGTTTGGCAAAGCAGGTGGTGACGCCGGCGGCGGTGGCCTTGCCGACATTCTTGGCCAGGTTCTCGGCCAAGCCACGCAAGGTGCGCGCGAAGGCGCAGCTAAGATCGGCACGGCTACCGGCGCATCCGACGCGCTTGGTCGCGCCGCCGGCGGACAGAACGCTGACGATCTCCTCGCGCGCCTGAAAGAACTTGTGCAGCAAAATCCCATGGCCGCTGGCACTGCCGCTGGTGGGCTCGGCGGATTGGTTCTTGGCACACGCACGGGGCGCTCGATCGCTGGCAGCGCCGCTCGGATCGGTGCTCTCGCACTGATCGGTGGCCTCGCCTACAAAGCGTTCCAGAATTATCAGGCTGGCAAGCCACTCATCACCGGCGCGACGCCAGCCGAAGCCGCACCGAGTGGATCAGGTTTCGAGCCAGCAGCGGTCACCAACGAGACGGCCGCTTTGTATATTCGAGCCATGATCGCGGCAGCCGCATCTGACGGTCGCGTCGATGCCGACGAACAATCCAAGGTCGTTGCGAGCCTAAAGCAAGCGGGTGCCGACGCTGAGGCCGAGCAATTCATTGCCAATGAGTTGAGCAATCCAGCGACTGTCGAACAACTGGCTGGCGCCGTGCAAACCCCAGAGGAAGCCGTCCAGGTTTACACCGCCGCCCGCATTGCCATCGAACCCGACGAGCACAGCGAGCAGGCGTTTCTCGCGCGCTTAGGTCAAGCGCTCGGCATTGACGCGAAGTTGGCGGCTCACATTGAGGCGACGACGCGTGGAGCCGCCGCCTAAATTCAACGTAAGCGACGCTGACGATGAGCGCTCGGGCGTCGTCGACGCGATAGTCGGACAATCGAAAGTTCGGCGCTTAAACAAAAAAGGCACCTGCAGATCGCGGGTGCCTTTTATCAATTCTGTTTGCCGTGTCGCGGCTCTATCTCAGCAATAAACCGGCAATCAACAGAGGTTTAGTTCGCCACAGTCACCGGTGTCGAGGCGGCACTTGCCGCGCCATCGAGCTTAAAGAAAGCATCGACGCGCATGCCGGTAAACAACGGCGGATTGCCATCAAGAGCAACCATCACTTCCACGACCTCGACATCATTGGGACGGCGTGGTCCACGCGTTGCGATCCGCGGTGCGCCCAAGGATTGGGAAATCGATGTCACGGTGCCTTCAAAGGTTTTATCCGGGAAGGCATCGGCTTTGACGACAACTTTTTGGCCAACGCGAACTTTAGCAGCGTCACGTTCCTCAACTTCGGCGCGCAGTCTGAGGCCGGTCAGATCGCCAAACACCACGAGCACATTTTCAGGCGACGGCGCAGCCGTTTCGCCGACCTTGCCGGTCATGTTCAACACGGTGCCGTCGCTCGGCGCTCTGACGCGCGTGCGCTCAAGCGCAATTTCAGCAGCCGATAGCTCGGCGCGAGCCATGGCGAGGGACGATTCCAATCGCATGGTCAACGGCATGCCCGTCTGAGCATTAACCCGGCTCAAAGCTGCACGATCGGCTGCAAGTTTGGCGCTGGCATCGACAACGGTGGTGCGCGCCGACGTCAACGCGTTGGATGTGCTTTGCCCGTTAGCTGCGGACTTCGCGGTCCGTGACGCGGCATCGAATGCTTCGCGCGCAGTGAAGAGGGCGCGCTCGCTCGTGGCGACTGCGTCTTCAGCCCGGCGACGATCCATTGCGGGGCCGGTAACTTTTTCTTCTTCGCGTTCACGTTCACGAACGCCGACCTCAGCGAGAGCAGCGGCAATCTTGACGTAAATATCTTGATCGTCGAGACGAACCAGAAGATCGCCAGCTTTGACCTGATCGTTGGTCTTGGCCAGAACTTCGATGATTTTGCCCGGCACCTGACTTGCGATCCGAACTTCGCCATCCTTCGGCTCGACGCGGCCCGTGGCCGACGCAGCCCATTGCGCCACCGGAGCTGCTGCCTGGGCATAAGCGGCGCTGGCGATGCTGCTCGACCCACGGCCATCAGCGCTGCCGTAGCCTGCGATGACGTAACCAAGGCTGGCCGCGATCAAGCCCGCCGTCGCGATGGTGGTGACCGCTGGATCAATTTTTCTTTTAAGCATGGAGCTTACGCCTTTTCGTCAAATCGGTGATTTCGGGGGCGTTAATGCCCTCCGGTCGGCGCTCTTCGCCGACGATGCGACCGTCTTCAATCCGAACCACACGGTCGGCATAGCCGAGCGTGCGCGGATCATGCGTGACGGCTAAAACGCTGCGATGCTGTTCTTTCGCGATCCGCGATAACAGCGCCATCACAGCGTGACCGTTTTCACTATCGAGTGCAGCCGTCGGTTCATCTGCCAGCACGATCGACGGCGATGATGCGATGGCGCGGGCGACTGCAACGCGTTGCTGCTCTCCGCCCGACAGATTGCCCGGATAGTTCGTCAGCCGATGGCCAAGGCCGACGTCGCGCAGCACTTCTTCGGAACGACTGGTGGCGGCGAATCCCCTGATACCGCGGACATCCAATGCGATGCGCACGTTCTCGATCGCATTCAATGTCGGGAATAAATTATACGACTGAAAAATGAAGCCGATATGGTCACGGCGCACCTTCGCCATATCTTCAGCAGACAGCCCGGTGACCGACTGGCCTGCAATCGTCAACGTGCCAGATGTCTGGGTCAAAATCCCGCCGAGGATCGACAGCAGGGTCGTCTTGCCGGAGCCCGATGGTCCCATCAGCAGCGTCAGCTCGCCGGGCACAAGGTCAAGGCTAACGCCCTTCAGCGCCATGACCATGCCAGCACCTGAGCCCAGTTGCTTGACGATGTTTTCAGCGCGCAGCACCGGTTCGACGGTTGCAGTTTGCGTGTTGTCGATCGGTTGAGCCATCATCGTGAAAACACCGTTGCCGGATCAATTTTTGTAACTTTGACGATCGCAGACAATGCCGAGATCGCGCACATGCCAACCGTTAAGGCGAAGAGCCAGAACGCAAGCCCTGGAGTCATCACCAGCGGCAGCGCGGAGTTGCGGCTGGCATAGAGAATGAGCAGCGCAATCATCATGCCGAGCGCATAACCGATCACCGCACTAAATCCGGCTTGGGCCAGGATCACCTTATGGATATAACCCTTGGACGACCCGAGCGCACGCAGGGTCGCGAACTCGTGAATGTGGTCCTTCGTGCTCGAATACAGCGTTTGCGCCACAATGACGGTCCCAACAAGGCTGCCGAGAAGAGCGCCGCCGATCAAAGCCAAACCGGCTCCTGTCTTAAAGAGCCACTGCTTGAGGCTACGCGTGCGGAATTCTTCAGTTGTTAGAACCTCGGCGGTGTCGAGGCGGCGACTAAGATCAGATCGAACGGCCTCGACGCTTGCGCCTGGCGCGACTTTGATGAGCAAAAACGTTGTTCGGTCGCTGTCGGCGCCCAATAGCTGGCGCGCGCGATTGAGCGTCGTATAGGTGTAGGGCGACTGGGTGAACGAGCGAACGCCTTCCGTGAGGGCGCGCACCTTGATGCGACCGCTGCCCACCTGCGCTGTATCGCCGATGCCGGCAATGCCAAGTTCGCCGAGATAGCTGGAATCGACGGCAACCGCGTCAGGCGCTTTAATGTCTTCGAGCGTTCCCGCGCTCAACGACCACGGCGTCAGACCGTTATCTTCGGCATCGCTGCCGATCAGCACGACGCGTGTTGATCCACCCTCGGGTTTGCGCCACTCGGCAAACGAAACGAGCAACGGCACGACCTGGCTGACGCCCGGCGTTGCTAACGCTTGGTGGCGCTCCCGGTCGGTTAGCAAAAGGCCGCCGTCTTCAAAACTTTTGGCGCCAAAGGTCGTGACCCACAAATCAGCATTGGCACGATCAATGTTGGCTGTGATCATCCGGCTAGAGCCCAAATACAGGCCAAGCTGGACGGCGACGAGCACGATTGAAAATAGAATGCCGATAAGCGTGACCGCAAGGCGGATGCGATCATGGAGCAAGTTTCGGAGCGCGAGTGTCAGGATCATTCGGTCTGCCAATTCTTTCAAATCGTGCTTGGCACGCAACGCGTGTCGAGCGCGCTACCGCGGACGACAATGGGCCAACGATCGCCCTTGCCTGCATCATAGATCCGCATCTGATATGACGCGTCATCCCGGGCAGCCGACAGCCCGCAATTTCAATTGGTGCTATATACCCGCAATAACACCCTGGCCACAGTCAGCAACACCGCAGGCAACTTGCAGCCTACGCAACCGACACCGCCTTTTGTGACGTCACGTTTAAGGTTGCTGAAAGAACACCAGCCTTAATTGCAGCATCCGCGATAGGTTAGACGGCCCGATCAGAGGTTAGACATGGCTCCAATGTTTCGCCGTTTTCGAGGCATAGGGAAAGAAACTTGAGAAACCACATGCGGTCAATTGTCATGCTTGAGACGCTCGCTCGTAATGCTTGCCGAAAGTTAACTGTTGGCGCGATGACTTCGGTCGCAGCGGCTTTTGTCGTATTTTCGTTATCGCCATCAGCGTCGGCTGCCCCTCGTGAGCTTGGGCTATGGCTCGACGATAGCGGCAAGGGCGCTGTTAAAATCGACCTATGCGGCAATCGCCTGTGCGGCCGCATTGTTTGGCTGCGCGAAACCGTCAATGCAGACGGCGAACCGCTGGTCGATCGCTTCAACCCTGATGACAGCAAAAAGAAGCGCCGGATCTGCGGCCTCCAAATTCTCGGCGACTTGCAACCCATGCAAGGCGGCGGGTTCGATCTCGGCTGGGTTTACGACCCGAAAGTCGGCAGCAGCTACTCCGTTGCGATCGACCTGAAAGGCCCGGACGAATTACACGTCACCGGTTACAAAGGCGTGCGCTTTCTTGGCAAAACATTCGTGTGGACCAGGGTGCAGGAAAACCTGCCGCCGTGCGACGCGAAGGAAGCCAAGGCTGACGATGCAGCGGCTGTTGGGGCGGGTTCAAGCCAACCAGCCGTCGCCAAACCAGCCGGCATAAAACCCACTGGGACCAAACCAGCGGGCGCCAAACTTGCTCCGCCTGGTGTCAAACAAACCGAGCCCGGAGTGAAGTCGGCGACGTCCAATCTTGCGACCGGCGACGCAAGACCCAAGCCCGCCGCGACCAAAAAAGCGGGATCCGAGCAATTGCCATGGGATAACTCGGCCAAGCCGACGGTCAAACCGACCGCGCAAAAGCCACCCACTCAGAAGGCCGTTGAATAGCTGGCATTCAGAACGCTCAACAGCAAAAAGCCGCTTCGACGAGAAGCGGCTTTTTTGTTCGTTGATGCAGCATTGCGTTCCGGTGTTGCCGAAAACTTACGGCTTCACTCAGCCGCGCCCTGCATCTGTGATTTCTGAGACGGTGTTTGAGCGGTCGCCGTTTGCGTTGCAGCACGAGCCAAAATGCGGTCGACGAACTCCATCGAACGGTCGGCGACATAGCCGCGCTGCCGGTCGAGCGTGACGAGATGATAGCTGTCTTCCAGCACGCAAACTTCAACCATGCCACCCATCTTGCGTTGGAGGGTCATGGTGTTTTTGATGTCGCTCTGATCGTCGGCACGCGGATGGAAAATGAGTGTGTGAAGGCGGATTTTCGAAAGCATCGGCCGCACGTTGCGCACCAGTTTGAAAAACTCATAAACCGTGCCGCCACCGCGAACAGTGATGTCCGTCGATGACGCGCCATCACCCTTCATGGCTTCGAGCGCAAAGTTGCGAACGCGTTCATCCTTGATGCCAAAAGGTGCTGGCGTGCGGAATGAGAACAACCGCGCCGTCCACTTATCGCTGACCAAGTGGAACAACCGGATGGCCCGCGGGATGGCCCAGCCGTTGACGGCCAACGTCGGCGCATACAGCATGACAGCCGAAACCTCATCGTGGCGCATTGCGGCCAGCCGCAGCGCCAGGATTGCACCGGCCGACGCGCCGCCAACCAGAACCGTGTCGCAGGTTTGCTTGAGATCATCGAAGGCTTTTTCAACGGCTTCATACCAGTCGCGCCACGTCGACATCGCCGAGACGTCAGTGCCAAATGTCAGGCCGGGAACAACCGGGCAATAAACGGTGTGACCTTTGCGGGCGAGCGACTGGGCGACGAATTTCAGCTCAAGCGGCGAACCACCCAGCGAATGCACCAACAGGACGCCCGTTCGACCACCAGGAATGTACAGACTGCCGCGGGGGGCTAAAAATTTATCTTGTATTTTCATCAGGTTACGAAGCACTCGCTCTTACGTTACGCGAAACATTTACGACGACGTGCCAGACAATACCAACGCAACTTTGTCGCGCTGCCGTAGCCCGGCCGTAAAAGCCGGCTCGGCCAACTTAAGATCTACATTCCGAAAATAAGATGAAGCTGCTGTAAACGCCAGAGGTTTTGCTCGACAGTGCGCGGACGGTACTGGGCTTGGACCCATTGCCGCACTGCACACTCGGGTTGCAAATCCCGGACATCGAACCGGTTTTGGTTGCTGCATCGCTGCACAACTGTGGCGGCTACGACTTGATCGTTATGCATCAGCACCTCAACTGATCGGACGAAACTTAGGACCTCAGCCTCGGCACGATTGCGAGCCCGTGATCAATCGTGGCTCTGCCGATGCGCATCCAATCGCGCTTGGCGCAAGTGTTTGCTAAAGCCGGTGAACAGCCGTGCCTCTCATAGGACGTGATCTTGCAAAGAGCTGTAGCTGCGACTTGATCATCATGTCGGCACGGTGTGGACGCCAACCTGTGTCATAGTTAAGCTCAAGGCTTGGGGTTACGGTCTCAATGCGTTGTTGATCGCCCTGCTGTGTTGAGGACTGCCGTTGGTTCGATCGTTTCGTGTTGCCATCACGGCCGCCATGGCGCACCTCGTCGCGCTTTCGTCGGTTGCGCCAGCGTTCGCGGCTACACCTTTGAGCCGGTCCGACTACGAAGCGTGCCAGGCGCGCGACGAGGCCGGCCTGAAAGCTGCGATCGCAACCCTGTCCGCAGATGCGTTCAAAGCTGGCGTTAAATCCGTCGACTATCAGGCCTTGGTTCGCGATCAGTGGCGCAATGGCGGACTTGACGGGATCATCGACAAGCGGGTCGATATTGCGATCGAGGACGTCCGCAGCGAAACGACTTGGTCGGAACGCTTAAAATCGCTGGCCAACGCCGACACATCACAGAAACTCGCCACGGCGGTTGCTGAAAAAGTCTATCGTTCGCCGGCCGTCACGACAGCCATTGAAACATTGTCGATCGGCGTCGCGGGCGAAGTTGGCAAGACGATCGAATTCGTCAGCACGGATGCTGCCACGCCGCTGCTTGACTGCCTGACGGCTTTCGTTGGCCCTCGGTATGGCAGCGCAGTCGCTGCAGCAGTCGCTGGCGATGCAGGCCGCGACCTAGCGCTTGATCCCAACAGCGGCTCAGGCGGCGTATCACCGGGCGCAGTTTTGAAACAGGCAAGCGGCGGATTGGCTGGGGCAACCATTCTCATCGTCCGCCGCCAGCTAGCGGGCCTCGCAACGCGGGTTGGCCAGCGCATCGTTGGCAGCGTTTTATCGCGCCTCGTCTCTGTCGTGGCCGGTGGAGTCGGGTTGGTCTTGATCGCAAAAGATATCTGGGAATTGCGCAACGGCGTGCTGCCGATCATTGCGACCGAGATGAAGGCAACCGCCACGAAAGATAAGGTGCAGGAGGAGATCGCGACCACGATTGCCGATCAAATCAACGGTCATGTCAACGAAATCGCAACGGCGGCTGCCGACCAGGTTTTCGAAGTTTGGCAGAGCTTCAAGCGGGCCCATGCTTTGGTGTTGCGCATCGCCGAAGCCAACGGTGATTTCAGAGCGTTCCTCGATGGTGTGAAACCCGACGCGCTGATCCGCCTGGATGAAATCGTCGCCCTCATTGTTGCGGCTGAGGGAGAGCCAGCCGTTATGGCCCGACTAGCCGATGGCTCGTTGAACACAGCCGTGCATCTCATGCCGTCCCAAGGCCTCGAAATTGCCCGCGACACCAAATCGGTGGCGGCGGCGCTGGATTGGTCGACGTTGGCTGGCGCGCAGCTCGGTTCTGTGATCGAACTTGGTTTGCATCGCCGCACCAAAGCCGCGGACTTTACCCGGCAATCGTTCATGACACTGATGGCTTTAGGCGATCGGACCGCCATTTCGCGACTAGCCGGAGTACCTGCGGCCGCCCGTGACGCGTTGTTTGGACTGCCGCCAACTGAGCTTGCAACTCTCGCCAAAAGTTTGTCGGAAGCTGAACTTGAAACGTTGGCTGGCTACATGGAGGGGCTGTCGCCCGGCCCGCGCGAAACCATTTTGCGAGAGGTGGCCGCCAACCCAGCGCGCATGAAGGTTCTGGCCTCGGCCCGCGTCCGCGACGCCATTATCGCGAGCGCTGATCAAGCCGCCGCAGCCGATATGATGTTGCGGCCAAAGTCGCCGCTCGCCACCGACCAATTGATCACGGACGTCGGCTTAGTCTGGAACGGGCGGGTCAACGGCTGGCTTTTGCTTGATCGCCATCCGGCAGCGTTGGCAGCTTTTGCCGTTCTAATCCTTCTCCTCGCAGTGTGGTTTAGTCGCTTGTTCCGCGCCAGAGATAGTGGGCCGTCGGCTGGAACCCCGTCGGATCGCGGCTGATCCTTGGTGCGATCCCCCGTCCCTTGGCGATTGCCAGCCAACCTCACTGGACCAAACTTGACCGGACCTAACCGCACCGGACCCGATCTCACGGACACCGGCGACCGCACATCGGCTGTCCACACCCTAGCGACGGCGACGATGCGTGGCGCTGCAACAGACCTGCTATACAGGCCCGACTCGAATGGACGGCTCCGTTCGAGCTTTCTGCCGCAACGACAGGGGACTTAGCGATGCGAGCACGATTCAAAAGCGAGGATGGAGTTCGCGACATGGGACTAAAAGCACCAAGCATCATCACCTTTATGTTGTCGGTCATTCTTGCCGTTGTGGTTTTGACGTCGACGTTTTTCGGCGCTGACATCCCAGGTTTGAAGGGCAACGAGTTGTGGGCGCTCTTGATGTCGTACGCGATTTTAATGCTCGGCTGCATGGTTCGTGGGCTTTAACCCGCGTCTGACCGACGCCCGGGCCGTCCGATTATTTGTCACTCGATCGAGGGACAGTCTCTGGTGCACTGCAAAATAAAATTGTTGGTGCGCGCTCCTGTCGCGCGTCATCTGGTGGAATAGATTGCCAGATTGGTGCCGCATAGCTTTTGGGCATGAACAACACGATGCCGCAAAATTTTGCCCGTCGCGCTCGCCTGTCATCGAAGGCGATTTTGGCCGCTGTTTCGTTGACATTGGCAGCGCTCGTCGCGCTGTTGACCGCGACGAATGAGATCGATCAAAACGCGAATGCTCGGCCCGATCGTCACGGCCTGCCAACGGTCGAAAACGTCATTCAAGGCCACGCGACAAAAACGAGTTTCAGCACGGCACGCTGAACTGAAATCTACTAAAAATTTGGCTGCTTCAGCGCGCGTTTTCTGTCTTT
>JANMII010000327.1:0-8000 GCA_031375665.1 Hyphomicrobium sp. | reverse complement strand
CGTTGGCGCCACTCATGATGTCGAAGACGGCGCGCTCGATATCGCGATCCGAAATAACGGAGCAGGAACAAACAATCACGTGGCATTTCCCCAATCGGTCGGGGTTCAAGGCCCCGATATCGGTTGCTCATCGATGAGCATCGATAAAATGCCCTTGTAGACTGCTGCGGTCAAGATCGCCTTAAGATCAAATTTGTCGCTGGCTGTGGGACGCAGCGCTGCAATTTAGAACGGCTATAAGGTGCGATCCGGGACGCAAGTTTGGCCGCCAACGTGTGGGGTTAGTGGAGTGCGCGATCGTTTTCAGATATCCCATCCGGCAAAACACCCTACGGCCGGCTCGGCGCCATCCACGCTGACGCGGCCCCAAAGGAGCGCCCCATGGCGGAGACGATGCCGAAGGCTCATAGCGATGCCCCCAAGAAACCGGCGCTGAAGCCTGAAACCTTGGCCTTACATGCGGGGTGGCGGGCCGATCCGACCACGGGTGCGGTGGCTGTGCCGATTTTCCAAACAACGTCGTATCAATTTCGCGACACGCAGCACGCCGAAAACCTGTTTGCGCTCAAAGAGCTCGGCAACATTTACACCCGCATCATGAACCCGACCAACGATGTGCTGGAACAGCGTATTGCGGCGCTGGAAGGGGGTGTCGCGGCTTTGGCGGTCTCGTCGGGTCAGGCGGCATCGGCTCTCGCGGTGCAAAACCTAGCGCGTGCTGGCGACAACATTGTGAGTTCAACGGATCTCTATGGCGGAACGTGGAACCTCTTCGCCAACACGCTGAAGGATCAGGGCGTCGAAGTTCGCTTCGTCAGTCCGGACGATCCGCAAAATTTTGCCCGCGCAACCGACGCCCGGACCCGTGCCTACTACGCCGAAACGCTGCCAAATCCCAAGCTCGCAACCTTTCCGATTGCCGAGGTGGCAGCGATTGGCCGACCTTTCGGCATCCCGCTGATCGTCGACAACACATCAGCGCCGTTGCTGGCGCGACCGTTCGATCATGGCGCGGCCGTCATCGTCTATTCAGCAACGAAATTTCTCGGCGGCCACGGCACGTCAATCGGCGGTCTGATTGTCGATAGCGGCACGTTCGATTGGTCGGCCGTGCCCGAGCGCCAACCCGCGCTGACCACGCCCGACGCGAGTTACCACGGCGCGGTTTGGTGTGAGGCGGTGAAGCCGCTGGGGCCGATTGCGTACATCTTGAAGGCGCGCGTCACGCTGTTGCGGGACTTGGGGTCAGCTCTGTCGCCGTTTAACGCGTTCCAGATTTTGCAGGGCATCGAGACGGTCGCGTTACGCATGCCGCGCCACAGTGAAAATGCGGCGGCGGTAGCAGCATTTCTGGCACAGCGCCCGGAAGTGACGCGGGTGATTTATCCCTCGCAACAAACAGGCTTAGACCGCGCCCGTGCCGATACCTACCTCAAAGGCGGATACGGCGGATTGCTTGGATTTGAATTGGCGGGCGGTCGCGACGCGGGGCGGCGCTTCATCGACCAATTGCAGCTGTTCTATCATGTCGCAAATATCGGTGACGCGCGCAGCCTTGCGATCCATCCAGCGACGACGACGCACTCGCAATTGTCGCCTAACGAGCGCATGGCGACCGGCGTGTCGGATGGCTATGTGCGGTTGTCGATCGGGCTCGAACACATCGATGATATTGTTGCCGATCTCGATCAGGCGTTGGCGGCTGCGGGTGTTTGAGCATAGGCGGCTGAAGCGATGAACGCACTGATGACGAGCGGCGTGTTGGTGTTCGTCGCGTCGTTGGCTGTTGCAGTGTTCGGGCTGTGGTCCGCGCGACGTGCGATGGCTGGCGCTGACCTCGCACCCGTCATTGGGATTGGGCTGCTTTTTTTCATTTTCGGCTTTGTGACGTGGCTGAACGGGCCGCTGATCACGTTCGTCAAATTGGCGTTCGACCTCGATGACGTGAATGCGTTTCTGGTGCCGATGGCGTTCTATCTGTCGTATTTTTTCCTCGCACTTCCGTCGTCCGCCGTGTTGCGCCGCACCGGTATGAAATCTGGCATGGCGCTCGGCTTGCTAGTTATGGCGCTGGGCGCGATCGTGTTCGGGCATTTCACGACCGCGCGGATGTATCCCGGCACGTTGACAGGATTGTTCGTTATCGGGGCCGGGCTTTCTCTGCTCCAGACGGCGTCGAACCCTTATGTCAGCATCGTCGGTCCGATTGAGAGCGCGGCGCAACGCATTGCCGTAATGGGTATTTGCAACAAGTTCGCCGGTATGTTGGCGCCGCTGGTGTTTGGCGCTCTGGTGCTGCGCGGACTCGATGATTTCGATGCACAGGTCAAAGCAGCCATAAGCAACGAAGATCGCGCGCGGTTGCTCGACGCGTTCGCTGCACAAGTTTATTGGCCCTACATGCTGATGGCGGCGCTGTTGGTCGTGCTCGCCATCGCAATGCAGCGCTCGACGTTGCCCGATATTGCGCCCGCGCAAGTAAACGACGCCCATGCTGTGGGCCACCACGGTCTTGGCGAAGACGTGGACGGTTCGCTGTTGAGCTACCGCCATCTATGGCTCGGCGTGGTGTGCTTGTTTTTGTATGTTGGCGTCGAAGTCATGGCGGGAGATGCCATTGGCGTTTACGGCCAAGGCTTTGGCTTGCCGCTCGACGGCACGCGATTGGCGACGTCGTACACGTTGTTCGCCATGCTCGTCGGATATGTCGTCGGGCTGTGGTTGATACCGAAGTTTGTGTCGCAGCAGCGCTATTTAGCGATTTCAGCAGCGATCGGTGTGGTGCTCACGCTTGCTGCGACCACGACCAGCGGATACGTGTCGGTCGCGCTCATCGCAGCGCTCGGTTTCGCCAACGCGATGATGTGGCCAGCGATTTTCCCACTCGCGATCCGTGGTCTTGGACGCCACACCGAAACTGGATCCGCGCTGTTGATCATGGCGATCGCAGGCGGCGCGTTGATGCCGTATGCGTTCGCGCTGTTGAAACAATCGATCGATTTCCAAATCGCCTACGCCGCACTTGCCGTGCCAAGTTACCTTTTTATTCTGTTCTACGGCGCGCGCGGATGGCGGTGAGCGCAGCAGCGACTGATCAATCAGACAAGCCGCAAAAAACGGAGTTCGGCTTCGCCGTAGGTGCGGGTGTCGAGCAGGGTGAACGCGGTCGGGACAGTGACGGTCGTGCCAGCGCGCTCTTCGAGAACGCAGATGGCGTTGGCCGACAACCAGCCACCGCTGACAACTGATTGCAACGCGCGTTCACCGTAGCCTTTAGCGTAGGGCGGATCGAGGAAGGCGAGGTCGAACGTGCCGCCGGTATTGACGGCTGGGCCGAGGTCGGTCGCATCACGTCTAAAGATGCGGGTTTCGCCCGTCAGACCGAATGTTTCGATGTTCTGGCGGATCAGCGCACGGGCTTCGGGCGCCTCCTCAACGAACAAACAATAAGCCGCCCCGCGCGACATGGCTTCGAGGCCGAGCGCGCCGGTGCCAGCAAAAAGGTCAATCGCGCGCGCGCCGACCAACTCGAAATCGTCGATGCCATGCGCCAGGATGTTGAACACATTTTCGCGGACGCGGTCGGCGGTCGGGCGAACGCGACCATCGGTTGGCGTGGCGAGCGCGCGGCCGCGAAATTTGCCAGCGATGATTCTCAACTGTGTGGTTCCGTATCGTGGCGGCAAAACCGAAGTGCGATCTCAAATAGACTTGAGGCATTTGCGTTACAGGAGATGATCGTCATCAATCGTCGTCGCGTGATTGCGCTTTGCCGCGCGCGTGACGCAACTTGCGTTCGTCGGGGCTTTCGGCAAGACCAAGCTGCTGCGCCATTTTGGGCCCGAGCTGTTCGGCGAGTGCGCGCCGCTTGACCGCTTCCACCGAGCCCGGCCCAAGGTCGAGCAATTGAAATGGGCCGAAGGACGTTCGGATGAGCCGGTTGACCGTCAGGCCAAGGTGCTCAAGGATTTTACGAACTTCGCGGTTTTTTCCTTCCTTGATGCCGATGGTCAGCCACATGTTCGCGCCTTGCACGCTGTCGATTTCAGCTTCGACCGGGCCGTATCGGACCCCGTCGACTTCGACGCCGTCTTTCAAGCCCTCGATATCGGCCGGTGTCAGCCGACCCATGGCGCGGACACGGTAGCGCCGCGTCCAACCGGTGGCGGGCAATTCCATGTGGCGGGCGAGTTCGCCATCGTTTGTGAGCAGCAGCAAGCCTTCGGTGTTGTAGTCGAGACGACCGATTGAGACGACGCGCGGCATTTCGGGTGGCAATTTGTCGAACACCGTCGGGCGGCCCTGCGGATCGGCGTGGGTTGTGACGAGGCCCTTCGGTTTGTGATAGCGCCACAGCCGCGCGGGTTCGGCAGTCGGCAAAGGTTTGCCGTCGACCATGATTTTATCGGTCGGGCCGACTTCGACGGCAGGCGTTTGCAGCAGGCGGCCGTTGACGGTGACGCGGCCATCTGCGATCCAGCGCTCGGCTTCTCGGCGCGAACAGAGCCCGGCGCGCGCCATGGCTTTGGCGATCCGCATCGGTTCCGTGATGCCCGATGTGAGACCAGAGCTTAGACGTTGTACGCTATCGCCGACGGTCGATTTTGTATCCGTTGCAGGCTTGGCGCGCTTCATCGGCGGACGGAATGGACTTTTTTTCTTGCCGCTGTTGCGGTTTGGCGGCCGTGTCTCGGACTGGCGTGTCTCAGTCTGGCGTGTTTCGCCTGATCGGCTGTCACTCGGTCGACGATCGTCTGGGCGGGACTTATTTGGGCGCGGATCGTTAGGGCGGGCGTCACGCGAGCGCGGTTCAGCAGAACGCGACGTTGGCGGCCGGGATCGTGGAGGTTTGGCCATGGCCTTAGGCGGTCCTTTGATGAAGCAGGCGACCTTATGACATTGAGCCGCACTTTAGGCCATATGGACGTGGCGCTGTCGGAGGCTGTGGCGGCCGCAGCCCGCAGTGAAGTGCCGGTCGGCTGCGTGATCGTTGGGCCAGATGGCCGGATTGTTGCGCAGGCCGGAAATCGCACGCGCGAGCGCCACGACCCGACCGCACATGCCGAAATCGTCGCCATCCGCGAGGCCTGCGAAAAACTTGGCTCAGAGCGGCTGATGGGGTGCGATTTGTATGTCACGCTGGAGCCATGCGCGATGTGCGCGGCGGCGATCTCACTGGCGCGCATTAGGCGGGTGTATTTCGGTGCAGATGACCCCAAAGGCGGCGGGGTCGAAAATGGCGCGCGGATTTTCGCGCAAGCCACGTGCCATCACGTCCCCGACGTCTATGGCGGCATCGGCGAAGCGGCAGCAGCAGCCGTGTTGCGGAAATTTTTCGAGGTCAAACGCGGTTAGACCGCCAAGCTTCACGCGCCTGGAGTGGATTTCCGGCGCCGCGGTAGCAGGCGGCGTTTTGGTTTGGTGTCTGCAATCGGCATCGGTGCGTTGAGTATGGCGCGATGGTCGATGTGCGGCAGCGTTTCGACCGAGAGCACGCGGTCGAGCTGAACTTTCAAGCGCTCTTTGGCGGCGGTGCTGGCGGCTAGGATCGCTTCACATTTGAGGAAGTCGAGAACCTGAAACTGGCTGGTGCCCGCGCTGATCAGGATGTCAGGTTGCGAGGATTTCAGTTTTTCCCTGACAATCGTGCGCTCGAATAAAAACGCGCTGGCAAACAACGCTTCGAAGGCAGTTGGCGTCGAGCGATTGGGATCGGGAACCGGCGCGCCTGAGACGTCGATGGCGACGACGACATCGGCTTCGTTCGACAAAATGTCGAACGGGAGCGGGTTGGTCAGTCCGCCGTCGATGAGCACGCGGGCATCGCGCAGCACGGGTTGAAAAATCACTGGCAGTGCCATGCTCGCCGCGACCGCTGAAATCAGCGCGCCTTGATCGAAAACGACCGGCTCTTGTTCGTAGAAATCGGACGCGACGATCTTGAGCGGGATGACGAGCTCGGAAAAATTTGCCTTCGTGCCTTTCGGCATGACGAGATCAAGTACGGCTTGCGCGTCGAGGATGGCGCCACGGGCAGCGAACGGATTGAACAGGCGTTGCAGCGGTTGCGAGCGGGCAGCAAATAGATCGCGCAGCAGGCTGAAGCGTTGCGATAAAACGAACGACGTGTGGGCGCGCAGCTCTTTGCCGGAAATCCCGGATGCATAGGCCGCGCCAAAAATGGCGCCGATCGACGTACCGGAAATGACGGCCGGGCGAACGCCAAGTTCGTCGAACGCTTCCAGCATGGCGATGTGCGCCAGGCCGCGCGCGCCGCCACCGCCAAGCGCCAGGCCGATGCGGGGCGAGGATGAACGGCGATGATCAGACGGCGACGGGACGAGAACACGCGAGGTCATGGCGGCAAGGTGTGAACGCTCACCACGCCAGACGCAAGACGCAACACGTCCGACGCCAATGCTTTGAGGGTAGAACAAAGGAAACGCGCGCAAGGCGCGCTGTGTGCAAACCGCAAAGCAACGGTGGCGGCTGGTCAGCCATGATCGCGAAGGATCGCGCGCCAGCCTATATCTTTGCGGCAAAACCCGTCTGGCCAATCGATTTGAGCGATGGCCGCATAAGCGTGGGCCTGGGCCTCAGCGACGGTTGCGCCAACGGCCGTGATCGCCAGAACGCGGCCGCCATCGGCCAGCAGGCGGTCACCATCTAGGCGGGTGCCAGCATGGAAAATTTCGACACTGTCGATTTTCTTTGCAGCGTCGAGGCCTTTGATCTCGGTGCCTTTCAGCGGTGTGCCGGGATAGCCGTTGGCTGCCATCACGACGGTCAGCGCCACGTCGCTGCTCCAGCGCATGTCGAACCGGTCGAGGACGCCGTCGGCAGTGGCAATGAGAGCTGACAGCAAATCCGAACGCAATCGCAGCACTAAGACCTGCGTTTCGGGATCACCAAAACGGACGTTGTATTCAATCAGCTTGGGCCCGTCGGTGGTGATCATGAGGCCTGCAAACAAAACGCCTTGGAATGGCGTGCCACGCGCAGCCATGGCGGCGACGGTCGGCTGGATGATCTCGGTCATCGTGCGGTCGATCAAGGCTGGCGTCATGACCGGGGCTGGCGAGTAGGCACCCATGCCGCCGGTGTTGGGGCCGGTGTCGCCGTCGCCGACCCGTTTATGATCCTGCGCCGTCGCAAGCGCGAGTGCCGTTCTGCCATCGCACAATGCAAAAAAGCTCGCTTCTTCGCCGGGCAGAAATTCTTCGATGACGACTTCAGATCCAGCCGCGCCGAACGCACCTGAAAAACAGGCGTCAACGGCTGCCGCCGCGTCGGCCGCTGTCTCAGCGATGGTCACGCCTTTGCCAGCGGCGAGGCCGTCAGCCTTGATGACGATTGGAAGCGTCTGGGTCGCGAGATAGGATTTGGCGCTGGCGGCATCTGAGAACCGGCCGTAGGCGGCGGTTGGGATGTGTGCGTCGCGGCACAAGTCTTTGGTGAAGGCTTTGGAGCCTTCCAACTGGGCTGCGGCCTTTGAGGGTCCGAAGTGTTTGATGCCAGAACTGGCAAGCGCGTCGGCCAAACCAGCGACCAGCGGGGCTTCCGGTCCGATCACGACGAAGCTGATCTCGTTGGTTTTGCAAAACGCGATGACGGCGTCGTGGTCGGCTATGTCGAGGGCCACACAGGTTGCGACTTCGGCAATGCCAGCGTTGCCCGGCGCGCAATACAATTTCGATAACAGCGGACTGGCGGTTATGGCCCAACCGAGCGCATGTTCGCGGCCACCCGAGCCGATCAAGAGGACATTCATAATAAGCCTACGTTGGATTGGGCGATGGTCGCGTGGTCGAGCGTGCGTCAGTTGCTTTTCGCGGTGAGGTGTAGCATCGATCGGGCAGCAGGCAAGCAATGGTCTGGACGACGCGATATTGACCAGTTTGAACGCCGTATCGTTTGGCCACGGACATCTGATCCAGGTTCATGCAACTTCAAGATAAGCCAACCGGCAACGCGCCGGAATTTTCAGTTTCCGAACTGTC
>JANMII010000037.1:0-4879 GCA_031375665.1 Hyphomicrobium sp. | reverse complement strand
CAAGCTGGCGCGATCGAAGGTCTCGATCTCGGTCGACCGGACGGAGATCCGTTTGACGTTGCCTTGTTCGTTGCCAATCACAACCCAATCGCCAACCTTGATCGGGCGCTCAATCAGCAGGATCAACCCAGAGACGAAGTTATTGACGATCGACTGCAGACCAAAGCCGATGCCGACCGATAAAGCGCCAGCGACAATTGCCAGATTGGTGATGTCGAAACCGGCATAGGAGATCGCGACGATAGCGGCCAGCGCGGTGCCAGCGTAGCCGACGGCGGTATCGATCGAATTCGCGATGCCGACGTCCATGCGCGGCTGGACGAGGACGTTTTCGCGCAGCCGGCGTTGGATGACGCGGGTCACGAACAGCAGACCCATGAACAGCAGAACGCCGAGCACGATGCGGACCAGGGAAATTTTGAACTGGCCGATTTCGAAGCCAAACAACAGTGATTTCGACCAATCGCGGATGTCAGCTGCCGCAAACCCCCATTGCAGCAGCAGCACCGGCAGTGTCACCAGTAAGACAGCAACCGACAGCAGGCTCTCCGTCACCCAGGCCAATTGGCGGCGACGGTTGGCATCAAAGCCGATCTGCTCTTCGAGAAAGATGCTGGTGGCGCTACGCCGCTCGGCGTTTTCGCGGGTGAAGGCGCGGATTGCCAAAAATAGCAGTGTCGCGACGAGGCCGACCACTCCGGTCATCACGATTTGTTGGGCCAGGAACCGTCCAAGCGCAACGTAACCGGTCAAGCACGCGAGAAGGATCGCGGCAGCAGCGAACCACAGCGGAACCTTCAACCAGCGCGGTTCGTGGCGATTGACCTTGCCGACAAAGCCTGTGGTTGTCGCTGATTGCTCGTAGGGTTCGAATGGTGTCAGCAGTAAGCCGATCAGCACGAATACAAAAGCGATTGACGCGATCAGCGATTGCACGACGCTGATCGAAAGCGGGAAATATAAAATCTGGCCAAGCGCTGAGAAAAACAAATCGGCGGCGTAGATGGCGGCCAAGGTTTTCAGCAATCGCGACACGCGCCGGGCGCTGCGATTTGACAGCGAGACCAGGCGGCGTGCTGGTTGCGATGGCGCAAACACTGCCCACAGCAAAGCTGCAACGCCGATGAACGCGAGCGATGTGCGCAACAGTGCGACGCTGGCCGGAGCAGCAGTCGGATAATACAGCAGACCCAAGTAGTCGAAGCCCGCATACAACAGGAAAGCGGTGGCAACGCCTGGTACAGCACGCGCTGGCGCGATCCATGATGCCGATGCGGCCCGTTCAAAGAAGCTTGGATTTGGCGTGCCCGCAATGGCGCGATACCGCGTGATCCGAAGCACAAAGCCTTTGAGGACGGTGTAGAGCGCAAGCGCTGCAAGCAGCAGCGCGACGACGTTGGCTTTTTGTTTGTTCACCGACGATGCCAGATCGGTGGCGTTATATTGAACGCGCCAGGCGACGCCGGGCAGATCGCGTGCAAGGTTTTTCCAGAGGTCAGGAAACAGCGGGCTCGACATCCGCTCGGTCAGGCTGCGCACAAAAAGTTGCAGTCGAAGTTCGGTAATTTTGTCGATGGCTTGGCGCGCCCGCCACCACGTCACCTCAAGTGTCTTGACCGCGCCGCCAAGCTCACTCGCCTCGGCCGTCAGGCGCGCACGTTCGCTTGCCGCGGATTGTGGCTCTGGCGGCGCGCCTTTTTCGGGCGCTGGGCCCAATCGGTCGATTTGGGTTTGAATGTCGGCGAGGCGCGGGCGCAGATCGTCAGCTGTGCGGGTGCTCTTTGAGATCACGCCATCGATTTCATCGCGCAAGCGGCCAAGGTCGGTATCGACGCTGGTGATTGCGGTTAGGGTTTTTTCGGCGCCCTCCATGGTGCCGACAACACGAACGATGGTTTCGTTGACCTCGGCGGGCAGGACGGCTGCGATGGCTGGCGCTGGCGCTGGCGGTGCTGGTGTCGGCGCGACGGCCTCCCCAATCGGGGTGGTGGGTGCTGGCCCCGGTAATGGCTCGGGTGCAGGCGCTGGTGGCGTCGCTGGTGTTGCAGCTGTTGGCGTTTGAACAGTAGGCGAAACCGCGCGGTTGTCATCCTGCGCAATGGCGATCGTTGCCGGTAAGCTTGCAAGCGCAATCAACAGACCAGCAACATAGGGCTTGAGTGACACCGGGCTGAGACCTGACGTGTTGATGTTTCTAATTCGCGTGCAGGCACCGGTTCGAGGTTGCACGCCAAACAAGCGACGAGTTGGTGCCCGGCAGCTCAGTCAATTCTATCGCCACCGTAGTCTTAGAATAGGGCAAGGCTTCGATCGGATCGCCCATGAATCCTGCTCATGAGGTGGTTTTAGCCGGATTTATCGTGGAAAAAGTCATAAATTTTCTGCGCCATTTCCGCCGACACGCCGGTCACGGCTTTCAAATCTTCAACGCCTGCACGCGATACGGATTTGGCTGAGCCAAAGTGTTTGAGTAAGGCCCGCTTTCGTGTGGGGCCGATGCCGTCGATCTCGTCGAGTGGGTTGACGCCGATGGCCGCTGACCGCTTGGCGCGGTGGGCGCCGATGGCAAAACGGTGCGCCTCATCGCGCAAGCGTTGCACGAAATACAGCACTGGATCGCGAGCGTCCAACATCAGCGACGCTGGCCGGCCTGGAATATGAAAGTGTTCGCGGCCCGCATCGCGGTCGGGACCTTTTGCGACGCCGACCAACGGAATAGTCGTAATACCAAGCTCGGCCATGACCTGGGTCGCGATCGATAATTGGCCAGCGCCGCCGTCGATTAAGACCAGATCGGGCACGGTTGGAAATTCGGCCGGATCGGCGCTGACCACATCTTCGTCATCACTGTCGTCGTGCTCGTCGTGTTGGGTCACGTCGCCGGACCCGCGCGGCAACGGCCGGTCTTGCGTGGCGACCGCCGCAAGGTCTGACGTCAGCACCGCGTTCGTCGTCGCATCTCGACTGGCTGGCACGAGTGCTAAGTCGGCGATGCGTTTAAAGCGCCGGGTCAGGACCTCGCGCATCATGGCGTAATCATCGCCCGGTGCCGTATCGGGCGATTTGATGTTGAACTTGCGGTACTGGCCTTTGACGAAGCCTTCAGGGCCCGCAACAATCATCGCTCCAACGGCATTGGTGCCGGCGATGTGGCTGTTGTCGAAGACTTCGATGCGGCGTGGCGGGCGCGGCAACGCAAAACGTTCAGCCAGCCCGGCCAACAAGCGCGTTTGCGACGAGTTCTCGGCAAGTTTGCGCCCAAGGGCTTCACGCGCGTTCGACAAAGCGTGATCGACCAGGCCCGATTTGGTGCCGCGGGCTGGAACTTTGATCTCAACCTTGCGATCGGCTTTGCTGGTCAAGGCTTCAATGAGCACGAGCCGGTTTGGTACATCGTGCGACAGCAGAATGAGCTTTGGAACCGGCTTATCGTCGTAGAATTGCGCAATAAAACTATCGAGCACATCTTCGACCGGCAGGCTGCGATCGGCTTTTGGGTAATAGGCGCGATTGCCCCAGTTCTGGCCGGTGCGGAAGAAGAAAACCTGAATGCAGGTTTGCCCGCCATCCTGATAGGCAGCGAACACGTCGGCCTCTTCGACGCCGTCGGGATTGATCGACTGATCGGCTGTGACGTGAGCGAGCGCCCACAGCCGGTTGCGGAATTTTGCCGCCCTCTCGAAATCGAGTGTGTCGGAGGCTTCCTGCATCATCGTTTGATACATTTGACGGACATTTTGGCTCTCGCCGCGCAAGAAACGCACCGCCTCATCAACCAGTTTGTCGTATTCGTTGCGTGGAATTTCGTTGGTGCAGGGACCAGCGCACCGCTTGATTTGATGCAACAGGCATGGCCGCGTGCGGCTGTCGTAGACGCTATCCGTGCAGGTGCGCAGCAGAAACGCGCGTTGCAACATCGTGATGGTGCGATTGACGGCACCGGCCGACGCGAACGGGCCGAAATAATCACCCTTGCGATTGCGGGCACCGCGATGCTTCGTAACCTGCGCTGCGGCGTGATCACGCGTAATGAGAATGTAGGGAAACGATTTGTCATCCCGCATCAGCACGTTGAAGCGCGGCCGAAACCGTTTGATCAGGTTGGCTTCGAGAAGCAGAGCTTCCGCTTCGGTGCGAACGGTGACGAATTCCATCGACGCAGTCGCCGTGATCATGCGGGCAATGCGGTTGGTGTGGCCGTTCAGACGAGCGTAATTCGAAACCCGCGCCTTCAGCGATCGCGCCTTGCCGACATAGATGACGTCACCGGCTGTATCGAGCATGCGGTAAACGCCGGGCGATTGCGGCAGCAGCTTCAGGTATCGACCAATAACTTCCGGTCCGGTTTCAACCGCGGGGCTGAGCGGCTGGGTCGGCGGCGGTATCGCGTCGGGTTGGGTGTCGGCGGATGGTGTCGGGGCTTTCATGGCCGTCACTATTGACAGCGATCTGCTCCGGTCAAGTCATTGAAACCGCAGCCCTGCCACAAAATCACCACGCGGGCGGCGCTGATCACAAGCGATTGCAACGGCATCTCGTCTTTAGTGGTAACAGGGGCTGCGACATGAGGCGCTGGCGACAGATTTTCAGCCGCGCGATGACCGTTATCGCTGTGGCCGTGGCGGTCTCAATGCTAGCCGCGCCGTTTGCAGACGCTGCAACAAAATCCAAAAAGATTTCAAGCTTGCAATCGTTTCAGAGAAACGAGGAGCTGTTGGCCTGGATCAACGGCTACCGCCTCAATCCGCAAGCCGAGCGGTTGCCGACAGCTGTTAAAGCGATGGCGCAGTTTGGCGTCTTGCGCGACATGGATCAGGCTGGCGTTTACATTGGCTTCACGGCTGGCGTCATCGGCTCGAACCCTGAAACAGCCGAGCGC
>JANMII010000288.1:0-9825 GCA_031375665.1 Hyphomicrobium sp. | reverse complement strand
AAGAATAGATCCACGTTCTGCGCTTAGTGCAGCAGCACCAGCACCGGCAGTAAGCCGTGGGCTTGACCAAGTTCGATCATGTCGGCTGCTGGAATCGACAGTGCAAACAACGTCGCATCGAAGAACGTGCGGGTCACCAGCGCCGGTTTAATCACGAGCGTCTCGCGATCGGACCACAAACTTAAGCTCGGCCAGAAACGCGGAACGCGGTTGCTATAGCTTGTCCATTGATCGCCAAATGTCGCGCTGAGATAGGTTTCTTCGCGCGTCACGACGGCCCGAAAAATGAGCGCCGTGATCGCGGCCATGACCGCCGCAGCTGTGAAACTGGCGAACTGCGCGCCAATGCCGATGGTGCCGATCAGGGTAAAAACATACAGCGGATTGCGGACGATCGAGTAGGGCCCAACCGTCGTCAGCTCGGTCTTTTTGCGTGAGCCGATGTAAAGCGTGCACCACGTTCGCCCGCAAATGCACACGATAATCAAAAATACGCCGGCCCATTCGATGGTGTCATAAAGCCAAGGCGCATCAACGCGCCAAGCGGAATCGCTGCAGGCGAGCGCCACGACGGCGGTTGTAAGCGCGACACCGATGGCTGCTTTGCGAAGTCGCTGCACCAATCTGAGCGGTAATTCGCTCTGGTCGACATGGTTCTGGTTCATAGCGCCCAGACCAATCACAGTCAGGGCACGACGGGAAGTAAATTCAGTCGCTAAAGTGTGAGCAGGCACGCACTACCAAGCAGCGCCGCGCGCCAGCACACGCGTCGGCATACGCGTCGGTACTGGGCCGTGAGGCTAGCCTTCATTAGCACGCGGCAGTAACGGCCAACCTTGGCAGACACGTTCTTATGATCGCCTTGCCATCATCGAACTGGGCCCGAACCTTCCGCTCTTTCTGCTCACAGCGACGCAAACCCGGATGCCGATGAGATTAGCCATAATCGCGACCAGCCCCCGCCGTTGGTCGCCTCGGGCGTGAGTTGGCCTTGACGCTGTGCGGTGGGCCTGTGCGATATCGAGGCTGGGCATTCAGACGAGCGTAGAGACTGGTAACCGTAAATCCAGCGACGCTCAGTCAGTGACGAGCGACGGATCAACGAGGCGGGGATCATCAGACATGGCTCAGCGTAACGCGCCAAATTTCGGTTCATCCAGTTCGTCCGATTTGGCGATCGATCTGGCTGGCCGCGATCACGGTGGCAAAGTCACGGCGGTGGTCTCGGCGCTTGCGCTGCTGTTTTCAGGTTATAGCTTGTGGGACAGTTCGTTGAAGTCGCCCGAGATCCAGGCGTTTGTGCCGCCCGTCATTCAATACGCCGCGCCCTACAACAACAACTTCGAAATTTTCGCTATTCCAGTCACGTTGACCAACGGCGGCGGTCGAACCGGCACAGTGCTGTCGATGTCTCTATCGGCGACCAACTTGAAAACCAACGAAACCAAACGGTTTTACGCCGCTGACTTTGGCCGCTGGACGATGGAGAAAGCCCGCGCGATGGCGTTTGAGCCGTTCGCGCCAATCTCATTGGCTGGCAAGGAAAGCCGCACGGAAACGGTGTTGTTTTACACGCTGACACCAACTGAAAAGCCCGATCAGCTCCTCAATGAACCGGGGCAAGTTCGCTTTCACTTGACGTTGGACGAGGCCGAGCCGCCCGGATCAGGGCCCTTGAGTTGGCTCACAGCTCGGGGCGCGCCAACGACGGTTACGTTTGAAAGTGAGCTTCGCTACTTCGACGCGCGCGCCTTCCAAACCGGCACGTTGCCGCTCTATAGCCTGAACGGAAAATCGATTGGCTCCAGCGGACCACTTGCGCCACGTAAAGGGGCAGAGACGTCTGACACGCCAACGCCACCATCGGTGCCAGCCGCGCCGACAGCGCCGCCATCGGGTCCAACCACGCCGTGATCATCAAAAGAGCTGTGCTAACAAGAAAAAGCCGCACCCAGAATGATCCTGAGTGCGGCTAACGCTGCGGTGGAATTTGGCTGACCGAAGTTATCGCTGCAACGATTTCGCTTCTTGTGCGCTGAGCGAGACCTTCACGCCATCGTTGATACCAGTGATCTTATCGGCCGTGATGGCGACGACGTCCGCGCCAAGACCAGCTTTGCCGCCGGTTGTGACTTCGATTTCCGTCACCGTACCTGATGGCTCTGAAGTGACGCGATTGATCTCACCGATTTGCTGGCCGTCGCGGCCAAACACGGCACTGCCGATTTGCAAATCTTTGGCTGTCACTGCGAGTGCTGCGTCGACGGGGGCGACGTCAGCGGATGGTGCGGCGGGTGCCGCTTCGACAGCTACGGGCGCGGCGGTGTCCACGGATGGCGCGACCTCGGCATGGCCTGCGAACGCGGATACGCTCAGCATCAAGGCAGCTGCAGCGGTCGTGATCTGTGATGAAGTGAATGTCATTGTGGTCTCCAGGTTGGCCTCTGCTTGTCTGCAGATGTAGGAGCCGCATTGGGTCTGACAAGAAGCTGGCCGAACCATGTTTGCCGCACGACATGCGCGTGGTGAAACGGCGCATTTATTTGGCCGCAATTGCTTTGGCAAAAAACGCAGCGATATCGGTTAGCATCAGCAGCAGGGTCACGGGACCGCCGTCACGGTGCCATGAAAAAGCCGGCAAATGCATGCGTCACCGGCGCTTCCTGTTGGCTGATCACTTTAATTTTAGCAACGCGTCATTGCGCTTAAGTCGTCACTTGGCAACGGCTCAATATCGATTGAGCGCGAGCACGAGCGCGCGCGGATTGTTGCCGTTCTCCGTGATGTAGCTCTGAAACAACGTGTCGAGCGATGACGAAACCCAGAAGCCAAGAACCTGCGCATCGCGCACTTTGAAACTTTGGCCGGATCGGACCAGGCTCCAGCGCACTTCATGGACGCTGCCATCGACGTTGATGCTTGTGTCGACCGAGGCGCCGCCAGCGCTCTCCGCGCTCTGGCCTGTGACCACCGCCGACGACACCCTATATTTCGGCGATTCCTTGGCCGCATACTTGCCGATGAAATTGATCATCGCGCTATAGTAGCTTGGACGATCGGATTTCGGCAGCGTGCTCGCGTGCGGTCCGAGTGCCCTAAGCCCAATCGACTGAACGTCCATGTGTTTGCGCAACACCGAGCTGAAGGCGCTGATCGTGCCGGTCCTTTGGGCTTGGACCAACTCGTTCATCACCCGCTGCATGTAGGCGCCGGGCGCTTCCGCAAAGGCTGGTGTCGTCAGCACAAGCGCGGCGCAAAACGCCAAGCACGCCTTCAGGCGCAAAGCGCCTGTCAGATGGTTGGCAGACTGCCGAACCCGCAACGTCGTCGATCGCATTTCAAGCCTCTTCAAGCCTAGGGACGTTATCAATCTCAGCCGCCGAACTTATCTTACAGTCGACTGTGCAACTCTTGGCGCGAGCAGACAAGCCCACACGCTCCGAACAGGACAAGCGAATTTGGTCAAAACAATGCCCGGGTCCATGCCAACCCGGTCTTTGCTGCAGCCTCGCAACGCCTTTACCGCAGGGCTGCCCAATGTGCTGCCGCGTGTCGCGCCAGTCTTGCGTCCGATGGTCGTGCATCGCGTCATGTCCAAGATCCAATCAGCGCATGATCTCGGCCGTCAGCCAAGGATTTAGCGGTGATCGTCGCGCCAGACGGTCGCCGCAGCCGACGATAGAGTTCGTCGGGCGTAACGGGTCCAACGCGAAGGTGGCTTCGGACCAAGTCCACATCGGCGTCCGACATATGTTCGGCGGCAGCCACCAGCAAGCTTCGCGCGCGGTCGGGATGAACCAACACAAGTTCATGACGAAGCCCTGAAAGTGAGCTGCGCACATGGTGCGTTAAGCCCCGATAGGACGCCAATGGCTCACTCCAACGGCGACGGCCAAACAAGTTGGTCTCATCAACGATCACCGTGGTGGCGTCGATCGTAAGCACGCGGCGCTGAGACAGCCGTGACAGCCCTCGGCGTAATGGCCAAATCACGAGCCCAAACCAAAATATCAGCGCGATGGCAAGTTGCACCGCGACGATTGGATCTTGGGCAATCGTCGCACGACTTTGAGCATCTCCAAGCGCGTAAGCCGCGAGCGCGATTTGTGGCGCAACGATCAAGCCAGCCAATGCCGATAAGAGTGTTACGCCCGGCAGGCGGGCGAGCGTGCTGTTGCGCTGCTCGGATCGCCAGACGCAGCCGTCTGGCGGCGCGGTGGTCTCGACGGTGTCAAAAGTCTCAAGCCCCATTGCCACTCTCTGATCGCCATTGATGCTGTAGGCAAACGCTACGCGGTGACGGCTAACGACGCGTTAAGCGCCGAGATAAATCGAGACATTTCAGTGATGCGTTTTTGGTCTGAGGTCCAAGCGAGCCGTCCGCGAGGTTGGGTCAAGCGTCCAAAGGAGCCGGTGCCGCAACAAGGGTTTCAGCCGATCAGAAAGCGGGACGACAAAATTGGGGACCGGCGCAAGGTACGTCAGAATTGAGCTTGACACATAAAGATATCTTTATCTTGGTTCGATGGACCAGCCGAGCAGCCTCACCGTGGACGATCTCGTCGCAGCGCTCAAAGCTGCTGCGGAGCCAACCCGTTTGCGCATTTTGATGTTGCTCGCCAGCGGTGAGTTGAACGTTAAAGACCTGACGTTGATCCTTGGCCAAAGCCAACCGCGCATCAGCCGCCACTTGAGGCTGTTGTCCGAAGCCGGGCTTGTCGAACGCTTCCGGCAGGGAAGTTGGGTCTATTTCCACATTTCAGATCGGCAGGCTGGCGGACGCTTGGCGCTGCGGCTGATCGCCGATGTTGATGCCAGCGACGCCCAAATGCGCCGCGACCGGGAACGCGCCGACGCTGTAAAGCGGGACCGCGAAACCAGCGCGCAGGCTTTCTTCGAAGCCCACGCTGCCGATTGGGATCGCATCCGCGCTCTCCACGTCGCCGAGCAGGACGTCGAAGTTGCGATGCAGGAAGCGATGGGTGTTGGCCCGTTTGCCTTTCTCGTCGACCTTGGCACTGGCACCGGCCGGACGCTGGATTTGTTCGCCGACCGTTATGCCCGCGGGCTTGGCATTGACGTCAACCAAGCGATGCTAGCCTACGCACGAGCCAAATTGATGCGCGGCGGGCGTGCGCATGCGCAAGTTCGTCATGGCGATATCTACGCGCTATCGCTAGCTGACCGGCAGGCCGACGCTGTCATCATGCATCAGGTGCTGCACTTTTTGTCAGACCCAAGCCTTGCCATCCGAGAAGCGGCCCGCGTCCTGGCTGTCGGCGGGCGCTTGCTGATCGTCGATTTTGCGCCCCACGACTTAGAATTTTTACGCGAGGCCGAGGCGCACGAACGGCTCGGGTTCTCGCACGATCAGGTCAAGGGCTGGTTGCGCGATAGCGGTCTAACGCCATTATCGGTGCGCGATTTGGCGCCGACAGCAACGAACAGCGCTGATAACTTGTCCGACAAGCTGACAGTCACGCTGTGGCTCGCCGAGCGGACCGATGCCGCCCGGCCGACAGCGCAAAGGTCCGCCGCAAAGCCATCATCGACAATGACAAAATCAACTGCGGTCATGGGTCAAGTATCACCCAATAATCCCGCTGGCACCGGCAAGTACGAGGAGGCTCGATAATGCCACGCACGACGGAACGCAAAAGCAAGCTGCTCGGCGCTGGCGACATCATGGTGTCGTTTGAATTCTTTCCGCCCAAGACACCGAAGATGGAAGACACGCTGTGGCAGTCCATCACGCGATTGGCGCCGCTGCGGCCGGAGTTCGTCTCGGTCACATATGGCGCTGGCGGATCGACGCGCGAACGCACGCACGCGACCGTCACACGTTTGATCCGCGAAACCGAATTGAAGCCGGCGGCGCATTTAACGTGCGTCAACGCCACCAAGGATGAAGTCAACGCGGTCGCCAAAGCCTATTGGGATGCGGGCGTCCGCCATGTTGTCGCGTTGCGTGGCGATCCGCCCGAAGGGCCCGGCACACGCTACACGCCGCATCCGGGCGGATATGCCAACGCGGCTGAATTGGTCACTGGCCTGAAGGCGATTGCGCCGTTTGAAGTGTCGGTTGCGGGCTACCCTGAAAAACATCCCGAGAGCCTGACGTTTGACGCCGATATTGAAAACCTCAAAGCCAAAGTTGACGCTGGCGCCGATCGCGTCATTACGCAATTCGGTTTCGATAACGCCCATTTCCTGCGCTATCTCGAGCGTGCGCGTGCCGCTGGCATCTGGGTACCGATCATGCCGGGAATCGTGCCGATCCACAACTTCAAGCAAGTGGCAGGCTTCGCGCAGCGCGCTGGCGCCAGTGTGCCGCCCTGGATGGCGCGGCGCTTTGAGGGCTTGGATGATGATCCGACAACGACGCATCTGGTCGCTGCCGCCGTCGCAACCGAGCAGGTGATGGATCTCGTCGATGAGGGCATCAAAAAATTCCATTTCTATTCCCTCAACCGTGCCGATCTGGCGTACGCGATTTGTCATTTGCTCGGCTTGCGCCCGGTGCGGATGGCGAAAACCGAGGCCGCAGCCTAACGACGCCATCACAGTCAGACGCCACTTTCTCATCAGGACGAACGCATGAGCCGTAAACAGAGTTGGGCTGCGCTTGAAAAAGCAGCCAGCGAACGCATTTTGATCATCGATGGTGCCATGGGCACCATGATCCAGCGCCATAAACCCACAGAAGAAGACTATCGCGGCACGCGCTTTGCCGATTGGCATCGCGACGTCAAAGGAAACAACGAACTGCTGGTTCTGACGCAACCGAAAATGATCCAGGACATTCACGAACAGTACCTGGAAGCCGGCGCCGATATTATCGAAACCAATACGTTCAGCGCGCAAGTGATCTCGATGGCCGACTACGGCATGGAGGATCTGAGCGTTGAGATGAATTTGGCCGCGGCCAAACTGGCGCGCGCCGCCTGCGATAAATACAACAAGCTTACGCCTGAAAAGCCGCGCTTTGTTGCAGGGGCCGTAGGGCCGACCAATCGCACCGCCTCG
Source organism: Hyphomicrobium sp. (assembly GCA_031375665.1). Lineage (GTDB taxonomy): Bacteria > Pseudomonadota > Alphaproteobacteria > Rhizobiales > Hyphomicrobiaceae > Hyphomicrobium_B. The sequence continues at coordinate 2,799 of JANMII010000288.1, read as the reverse complement.
ATTTCGCCGGACGTCAACAACCCCGGCTACCGCAACGTGTCGTTCGATGAACTGCGCGCCGCCTACAAGGATCAGGTTATTGGCCTCATCGAAGGCGGCAGCGACATTATTTTAATTGAAACCATCTTCGACACGCTGAATGCCAAGGCCGCCGGCTTCGCGACGCTTGAAGCGTTCGACGAAACCGGCATCGAGCTGCCGATTATGATTTCAGGCACCATCACCGCTCGCTCGGGCCGCACTCTGTCAGGGCAAACCGGAGAAGCTTTTTGGTATTCGATGCGCCATCTACGGCCGTTTTCCGTTGGGCTGAATTGTGCGCTCGGCGCTGAGCTGTTGCGACCCTATGTTGCCGAACTCGCCAAGGTCGCCGACGTCCGCATTTCCGCGTATCCCAACGCCGGGTTGCCTAATGCGATGGGTGAGTATGACGAGACAGGCGAAGAAATGGCCTGCAAAGTCGAGCCGTGGATGGCGGATGGGCTGATCAACATCATTGGTGGGTGTTGCGGCTCGACCCCCGATCACATTGCCCACATCGCCGAACACGCCAAGCATCACAAACCCCGCCGCGTTGCGGCCATCGCCCCGAAACTTCGCTTGTCCGGCCTCGAACCGTTCGTTGCGCGGTAACACGGTGATGCCGCGCGTGCGGCCCTCATCCGCCCCTCCGGGGCACCTTCTCTCAAGGGAGAAGGAAAAAGTGGGGTGCAATACACTTTCCTCTCCCGGCACGGGAGAGGATGACCGCAGGGCAGGTTAGGGACTTCAGCAAGACACGACCGTGAATACAAAACAGATGGACGAGATATGACGACGAAGGCCCCTCATCCGCCCCTTAGGGGCACCTTCTCCCAAGGGAGAAGGACGTGAACGACGCACGCAGGAACATGATTCTCTTAAGGGAGAAGGACGTGAAGCCAGAGGATCAAGGCAGTGGCCTAGCTGGGCGCACGACACTTTCCTCTCCCGGTACGGGAGAGGATGCCCGCAGGGCAGGTGAGGGACTTGGATTGATCACGAAAATTGCAAGGGAATGATCGACAGATTGACGCAAATCGCTCGCGGGTTGCGCCGCCGCCAGACGGACGAGGAACGCAAGTTATGGTCGCGATTGCGAGACCGCAGACTCAACGGACTGAAGTTTCGCCGCCAAGTTCCGTGCGGTCGGTTCGTTGCAGATTTCCTCTGCGAGGAGGCAATGCTGATTGTTGAATTAGACGGGTCGCAACATGCAGCCGTCGCGCAATCGGCGGTCGATGAAGGACGAACGCGGGAACTTGCGGAGTTAGGATATGACGTCATTCGATTTTGGAATCTGGACGTAAACCAAAACATGACTGGCGTACTCGGCTCGATTGTATCGGTGGCAACGCTGCGACTAAGCCCCTCATCCAGTCCTTCGGGGCACATTCTCCCAAGGGAGAAGGAAAAAGTGGGGTGCATGACACTTTCCTCTCCCGGCACGGCGGAAGAGGCCCGCAGGGCAGGTTAGAGACTTCAGCAAGACACGACCGTGAATACAAAACAGATGGACGCGACATGACCACCGAGAACTCCGCCGCATCAGGTTTCATCAATGTCGGCGAGCGCACCAACGTCACCGGCTCGGCGAAATTCCGCAAGCTGATCGAACAGAACGATTATCCAGCAGCCCTGGCTGTTGCGCGCCAGCAGGTCGAGGCCGGTGCCCAGATCATCGACGTCAACATGGACGAGGGCTTGCTCGATAGCGAACGTGCCATGACGACGTTTCTCAATCTGATCGCGTCCGAGCCCGACATCAGCCGCGTGCCGATCATGATTGATAGTTCCAAATGGACTGTCATTGAGGCCGGCCTCAAGTGCGTGCAGGGCAAGGCGATCGTCAATTCGATTTCGATGAAGGAAGGTGAGGGGCCATTCCTCGAACAGGCGCGAAAAGTACAGCGCTACGGCGCAGCCGTTGTCGTCATGGCGTTCGATGAGCAAGGCCAAGCCGACACCATCGAGCGCAAGTTCGAAATCTGTCTAAGAGCCTACAAACTTCTGACCGAAAAAGTCGGCTTCCCTCCGGAAGACATCATTTTCGATCCAAACATTTTCGCTGTCGCAACCGGCATCGAGGAACACAACGGCTACGGCATCGCATTTATTGAAGCCACGCGGCGGATCAAGGAAGCCATGCCGCTGGTGCACATTTCCGGCGGCGTTTCGAACCTGTCGTTCTCGTTCCGCGGCAACGAACCGGTGCGCGAGGCGATGCATTCGGTCTTCCTGTTTCACGCCATCCAAGCTGGCATGGACATGGGCATCGTCAATGCCGGGCAACTCGCGCTATATGACGATATTCCAAGCGAACTGCGCGATCTTGCCGAGGACGTCATCCTCAATCGCCGCGACGATGCAACCGATCGGTTGCTAGACGCTGCTCCGCGCTTCAAGGGGGATGGCAGCGGTCAGAAGGCCAAGGAAAAAGATCTGACGTGGCGCGAAGCCGATGTTGAACAGCGGCTAACGCATGCGCTCGTGCATGGCATCACCGACTTCATTGAAATCGACACCGAAGAAGCGCGCCAGAATGCTGACAAGCCGTTGCACGTCATCGAAGGCCCGTTGATGGCTGGCATGAACGTGGTCGGCGATCTGTTCGGCGCGGGCAAAATGTTCCTGCCGCAGGTCGTCAAATCGGCGCGCGTCATGAAGCAAGCGGTTGCGTATCTGCAACCCTATCTTGAGGCCGAGAAGAAAGCTTCCGGTCTTGAATCACAACCGTCCGCCGGAAAAGTTCTGATGGCGACCGTCAAGGGCGACGTCCAC
>JANMII010000277.1:0-4537 GCA_031375665.1 Hyphomicrobium sp. | reverse complement strand
CAAACCCGGCATGCCGCGACCGTTGTCGACAATTTCCAGAACTCCACCGCCACCTGCCAGTTCGCGCAGCGACACTTTGATTTCGCCCGTCCTTCCGTCCGGAAACGCATGTTTGATGGAGTTCATGACGAACTCCTGTGTCAGCACGCAAAGCGAAGTGGCAAATTGTGCAGCCGCGAGCAAAGGTGGGATATCAACCACGATCGCTGTCTCGCCGGTTGTTGTCGATGCAAAATCCTGCAGCACCGCATCTATCAACGTATCGATGCGCACAAGCTCAAGGTCGTTCGTCACGTTAAGACGTCGCTGGGCACTGGCGATCGCCTGAATGCGAGTTCGTGCCCCCGACAAAATTTCGATCGATTGAGGGTCGCGGGCGTGACGAATATGCAGGTTGATGAAACCAACGACGAGCGCAAGCGTGTTACCAATCCGGTGCGTCACGTCACGCAGCAGCCCCTCGGCGCGCTCACGCTGTGTCTCAGCCCTACTTTTCTCAATCTCGATGTCCGCGGTGCGCTCATCCACTCGGCGCTCCAGCTCTTGGTTCGAAGTCGTCAGCAGACGAGCCGCAGCCTCCACCGTTTCCCGCCGCTCGCGTTCACGCGAAATCGAAACCAAGGCCAACGTTGCAGTCGCCAAAAGCATACCAAGCAGCGCAACTAACAATGCGAAACTTTGGCGCTGAAAGCTTCGCTCGCGCTCGCGGTAGTAGATTTCTTCTTTGTCGCGTGCTTCCGCGATCGCCGTGCGTAAATTTTCCATCGCCTGCTTGCCGCGGCCGATTTTTATGAAGCTGATGGCCTCGCTGGTTTTGCCGGCTGCAAAAAGCGCGAGGGATTCTTCAAGAATTTTCAGCCGCTGTTCAATCATCGGACGCATCGATTGCACGAGCGTCATCTGCTCTGGATTGTCTTTTAACAGCTCCAACAAGTTGGAATGAACACTGAAAACTGAAGATTTCGCCGCTTCATAGGGTTCTAGGTAAGCCGGATCGTTGGTTAGAAAGTAACCGCGATGGCCAGTTTCTAAGTCGAGCGCGGCGTTGAGCAAGTCACCCAAGCGCTTTTCAACTTGGACCGTGTGCGTGAGCCATTTGGCACCAGATGATGACCAATACCAGCCGACGACGGCGCTTAACCCCGACGTAATCGCGATCGCTGCCCAGATCAGGATTGTTCGGCCCGTGCCTGCTTGCAAGACGACCTCTTGGAGTCTGATCTGTGTCATCGGCGCTTGTTAAATGACGCACCTTTAGGCCGCTATGTGATTTCACATAGCGTGCGGGCATTTCTATCAATCCGCATCAAAGCGCGCAGTCACGATGGCGGCCGTAAATCTATAACGCAAACATAGCTTTGATGTTTGCAAAAATGACGATTAACGAAATCAATTGATCCCAGCGTATCGACCTTGAGCAAAATTGCGTTAGATTTGATGATGGCCGCATCCTCAAAAGCAAAGACCCAGTCACCGCCCGCCGCTAGTCAGCGAATCGGACGCCAAACCGCGTGTGCGAAGTGCGCGCTGCGCGCGCTTCCAGGTTTTCGCGCTTTTCAACCAGCGGAAGTCGAGTTCGTCGAATGGTTCAAAACCGGTGAGTTCGTCTCGGACCCTGGCGCCACCATCCTGATGGAGGGCCACAGTAGTGCTCACCTCTACACGGTTCTGGCTGGATGGACTTTTCGCTACAAAACGCTGCCAGATGGCCGCCGCCAAATTCTCAATTTCGCACTTCCAGGCGACTTTTTGGGTCTACAGACGTCGATGTTCGATGAAATGCAGCACTCGGTTGAGGCCCTGACCACAACGGTGTTGTGCGTCTTTCCGCGCGACAAGATGTGGTCGCTGTATGAAAAATTTCCGAGTTTGGCTTACGATCTGACCTGGATTGCGGCGCGCTCCGAACGCATGCTTGATGAACAACTGCTCTCGGTTGGTCGTCGCTCGGCGCAGGAGAAAATGGCGTTCGTCCTCTTGCACCTGTTTTTCAAGGCGAAGGCGGTTGGATTGGTCAGCGCCAACAAAGTGGCGTTTCCTTTTACACAACAGCATCTGGCTGACGCACTTGGCCTGTCCTTGGTCCACACCAACAAAACACTAAAAGCGCTGGTGGCGCGCAAGTGGTTCCGTTGGAAAGACGGCGTCTTCGAGCTCCTTGACGAAGACAAGTTGCGAGCATTGGCATCATACGAAGGCGACGGCACCGGCATGCGGGCTTTGATCTAGATCGCACAAATTGCGGTTGATTGAGGTCATAGACAAAGCGGTCGCCTGTGCCGATCGTCTTTGCGCTGAGGCGCACGTTCAATTTGTTTTGAGCAAATGATGGAACAAAAAGCGCGACCTTTCGTTGAGCAACCATAGTGCTCAGAGGAATATAGTCATGCGCAACGTTTTGCTTTGGATGGTCGGTATCCCTATTCCGGTGCTTATTCTGCTGAACGTCTTTGGCGTTATTTAGTAACGCCCGTGTTGGCGCTCGGTATTAACGGGTCGGCTGGTTGACGCGGCGGGATGTCCCGGCCGATGAGAAATATCAGCACCTCAACTTATCTTACAGTTTTGGAGAATAATCATGGGTAACCTTCTACATTATGCGATCGTGTTCTTGGTCGTCGCATTAGTCGCTGCATTCCTTGGCTTTGGCGGCGTCGCTGGCACCGCAATGGAAGGTGCTCGGATTTTGTTCTGGGTTGCGATCATTTTGTTTGTCGTGTCGCTGGTCGCCAGCTTTATTCGAAAGGCCTAGACGGCAATCATGTAGAAATTGACACACTGAATGGAATTGAGCGAAGCCGGGCAGTAATGCCCGGCTTTTTCGCGTGCGCATTCTTCTGGGTTCATGAATAGTGGCTATCGGATTTATATTGACGGATCAGTGCTCGGAACCATTCGCTTAATCGCGAATTTGTTTACCATACTATATCTCAGGAGCACCGATATGATCACTTATAAAAAAGCATCGCCGAAAGTTTCAGCTGCCCTGGCGATTGGCAGTTTTTTTCTAACCGCGGCACCAGCTTACGCCGTTTCGTTCGTCGCTGCCCAGTCAGTGGGTGAACAAAGCACGGCGAGCCTGATCGGGTTGGATGTTCAGAACGCACAAAGCGAGAGTCTCGGGGATATCAACTACCTGGTTCTTGATGCCAACGGCGCCGTCACCACGGTCGTCATCGGCGTGGGCGGGTTTTTAGGCGTTGGCGAAAAGAACGTCGGCGTGCCGTTCAAGGAACTGAAAATGGTTTCAAACAAGGACGGCAAGCGGGTTGCCATGGTCGACGCGACCAAGGACACGCTAACGGCTGCACCAAACTACGTCTGGACGGAGAAGAGTGCCGTGCAACAGATCCGCGAGGGTGCTGGCGCTGCAATGGAAAAAGCAGGTAAGGCGATATCTGCTGACCCTGACCGAACCGCTGTGACGCCAGCGACGCCACCGGCGGCAACTCAAACCCCGTGATCATGAGCCCATGATTGCGAAAAAAGGGGCGGTGTGAACAGCACCGCCCCTTTTCATTAGTTATCAGCAGCGCATCATGCGCCAATTGCAAGCCACTTAGGCCGCCCGCTGTCCACCCTTGGCTGATTTCATATGGAAGAAGAGCGCTTGGCTGATCAGCGCCTTAACGACCGTTGGATCAAACGGTTTTGAGACGAGAAAAACCGGCTCTGGTTTGTCGCCTGTCAGCAACCGCTCAGGGAATGCCGTGATAAAGATCACCGGTACGCTGATGGAGCCCAAGATTTCGTTGACGGCTTCGAGACCAGAACTGCCGTCGGCGAGATGAATATCGGCAAGGACCAGTGTCGGCGCGCGCTTGGCAACGGCTGCGACGGCTTCTTTGTGTGTGCGTGCAATGCCCTGCACACGATGACCAATGTCGACAACGAGAGCCTCGAGATCCATCGCAATGAGCGGCTCGTCTTCGATGATGAGGATGTCGGCTGCAAGCTGTTGCGCAATTTCAGAGCCAGCCATTTGCAGCAGTTCAGTGACGTGCGATGGCGCAACGTCGAGCACTTGAGCGGCTTCTGACGGGGAAAAGCCTTCCACCGACACCAACAAAAAAGCCTGCCGCGGTTCGGGCGTTATGGCTTCAAGACGACGTTCCGACATCGATCGATCAGCGTCATCGCTTGCTGCCTCGCCGACTTGATTGATCGAAAGCGAGTTCCATACCTTAGTGAATACCCGGTACACGGCAACGCGCGGCGGCAAGGATTTGTCAAAAGCTGACGCGTCCGCGATGAGCGTTTCCAGCACCGCTACGACGTAGTTATCACCTGACGTTTGACTGCCGGTCAGCGAGCGAGCGTAGCGGCGCAAATACGGAAGGTGTGGGCCGATTACTTCAGCGACTGACATCGTAGACCTCACTGCTTGGATTGATGGTGGGCGGGTGCCGTTAATAGGACGTGTCCGGTCAATTCGCGGAAGCACGGACACTTGAGGCGACGAGACCGACGAGACTGGCTTCAGAGCCGAACTCCTCGCTGTCGCCGAGTTTCAGAATTTTTGTCAAGGCTGATCGAG
>JANMII010000269.1:0-28529 GCA_031375665.1 Hyphomicrobium sp. | reverse complement strand
GAAGGTTTTGCAGTCATGGTCACTCGCTTGGCCGGTATGGCCGCTTTGTATGGGCCGCATAATGATCGCGCACAACGACTGCGCCTAAAGTTCGATAGCGTAATTCGGTTTTCAAGCAAAGTTGGCGTGAAGTTGGTAAATAGACCATGAAGTTGTGGATAGAGTTCCGGCGACGATGGTCGGCAGTTTTGCGATGACGATGCGGAGACGCGACGCTAGCCAATTCGCAACGAAGCCGCGCGCGAATAAACCGGTCAGATATGAGCGTGTCTAAAAGACGAGCGCTGCGGTCGACGACATGGACAAGTCACCGTTAGCGCGCCAAAGTATGCCGACTGGATTCAATTTTACGCGACTGAGGACAGCGCAGCCGACGCCCACAGCAAGCGGTGGATCGGTGTTGACGAAATTCAGAAAGTGACTGTCGATCGGCGGTCGATTACCAGTTAATTTGTGCGCCCCGCCTTCGTGTAAACCTGCCTTCGTGTAAACCCGCCCTTGTGTACCTCGAACTCGTTATCTGTTCGCCGGAGATGCTAAATCCTGAATGCCCGCGCACACGACTGACACCGTTCCAAATGCATTTTTTCCAACGTTTGATGTGCTGAGCCCACGTCAGCAACAGGCACCGTTTGTGTTCTCGTCGCCGCACTCGGGACGGATTTATCCACCCGAATTCGTCAAAATGTCCCGGCTTGATCCGGTCACACTTCGGCGCTCCGAAGACTGCTTCGTCGATCGACTGTTCCATGCGGTCGCGAGCCTTGGCGCGCCGCTGATCAGTGCCCGGTTTCCGCGCGCCTATCTCGATCTCAACCGTGAGCCCTACGAACTCGATCCCGAACTTGTCGATGAGCCACCGCCAGCCCACGCCAACATCTCGTCGATTCGCGTCGCCGGCGGCCTTGGCACGGTGGCACGTGTTGTGGCTGATGGCGAAAACATCTACCGCGGTCGTCTCCCCCTCAGTCACGTCCTTGATCGGATCGACCAGCTTTATTTTCCATTTCACGGCGAGTTGGCCCGCCTGATCGTCGCGACCCGCGAAGCGTTTGGTTATGCCATCCTGGTCGATTGCCACTCCATGCCGTCGGCTGCAATGACACCGTATGCGACGGCGCGTCCTGACATCGTCATCGGTGACCGCTTTGGAGCGTCCGCTGATCCGAGATTGTCACTGATGGTGCGCGATGCGTTTCAACGCCGTGGCTACAAGGTCCAGATGAACCGGCCTTATGCTGGCGGTTACATCACAGAGCACTACGGCCAGCCGGCGCGTCACACCCACGCCCTGCAGCTTGAGATCAATCGCGGACTGTATTTGAATGAAGTCACGCTCACCGAGAGCCGTGGATTTTCTGAATTGCAGCAGGCGCTCAACGCGATTGCAACGGAGCTTTTTTTATCGGTTCCGACGATTTTCGGGGCGGGCACCTTTGGCACCGGCGGATTTGAAAAGCGGACTGCTGCTGAATAAAAAAAGGGGCCGTTCGACAAGCGAACGGCCCAAGTCTAGGGAGGAAACGCCCAAGGAGGGCTGCGGCGGGCAAGCAAAGCTCGCAATGCCGCAGCGCAATAATGATCATGCGCTGCACAGCTGACAAATGCGTTTTACGCATTGCAGAGGCAGATAAAACGCACGGCTGGTCCATCGACGGATCGCCCGGCCTGCTTTTTCAAGTCTGACGATTGAAATCAGAGAGGTGCTGGATCGCTCAGGGCAGACGCCATTTCGATCGCGATCGCTGATAAAGAAAGGCCGTCCGACGTGCGAACGGCCCAAGTCTAGGGAGGAAACGCCCGAAGTGGGCAAGACTGCGATGAAGCGTGTCAGCACAGTCTTTCTTTAAGGTGCGCTGCTTCGCCGGTCATCGCAATCGAGGCGAGTGTCGCGCACATTCATTACTGAACTGCTGTATCGCGTGCGCCACAAATACCGTTACACTTTTACAATATGGCAGAACACGAGACCGAATTCCGGGCGGGTTGCACGGCATGATTAGGAACATGGCCGCTCCGGCCGATAAAGCTGACCTGCAAAGTCGTTCGGGACACGACAAAATATTCAAGCAAGTATGGGGACATTGCGTGGTTCGATCGGTTCAAGCCAACGACTTCAAGGCTTTACTGCAAACAGCCCACGATCTTGCGGACAGTTCCGCCACGGTAACGCTGCGCCATTTTCGCAAGCGTCCAGTGGTCGATAACAAAGCGGCCGCCGGCGCGTTTGACCCGGTGACCCAAGCCGATCGTGGCGCGGAACGCGCCATGACACGCGTCTTGCAGCAACGCTACTCAACCCATGGTATCCTTGGCGAAGAATATGGCACTCGGACTGGCGACGGCCGTTTTCAATGGGTGCTCGATCCCATCGACGGCACCCGGGCCTACATCATGGGAAGCCCCATGTGGGGCACACTCATTGGCCTGCTCGACAACGGCGAACCCTGCCTTGGGATTATGGATCAGCCGTTTACAGGCGAACGTTTCTGGTCGAGTCAGTCGGCCAGTTTCATGCGCATTCGACAAGGTGCGCCCAAACGCTTGAAGACGCGCGCGTGCGCAAACCTTCAGGATGCGATTTTGACGTCGACGCATCCGGATATGTTTGAGGGCCGCGGCCAGCAAGCCCTGCTCAATCGCCTGAAATCATCGGTGCGAATGACGCGGTTCGGCGGTGATTGCTATAACGTCGCGCTGCTGGCTGCTGGTTACATCGACCTCGTCATCGAGGCCGGTTTGAAGCCCTACGACATTGTTGCGTTGATCCCGCTTGTTGAACGCGCCGGTGGCCGCGTGACGACATGGGACGGCAAACCCGCAACGGCGGGCGGCAATGTGCTGGTGTCGGGCGATCCCCGCTTGCATGACGCAGCACTCGCCATGATGGCACGCGGCTAATTGCGGCTTTGTCGCCGAACGCCCCGCTTCACGCGTCATGCCTCATGCGATCGCGCCGGACTTGAGCGGGATGTCGACACCCATGTAAGCGTCGAAAGCGGCCCAAAACCGCTGCCGGATGGCGTCGTTTTCTTGCAAAATTTCGTGGCGCGAACCCGGCATCAAGATGTGCCCGCCGATCTTGAGTTCGACAGCGAAATCTTCGATGGCCTTGGCAGAAACGACTCGGTCGGCGCCAGCCGCAAACATCAGCATCGGTACGGCGACATATTTCGGATACCCAGGCCGCTGCAGCATGGCGCAGCTGCGCAACGCCGATCTCAGCCAGCCATTGGTTGGCGAGCCGATTGCAAGCTCGGGCGCTTGCTCGAGGATGGCGCGGTTTCGAGCGAAACGAACGGCGTCTGAGGTTGCATCGTTGCTATCGAATTCGAGCATGTCATCTGGCACATCGTCGCCGCCTTTGACATAGGCGGTCGCAAGCCCAACAGCGCAGGCCGTTTCAGCATAGCCTCTCGCCCACTTCGAGGTTGTACCAAGCATGTCAGGGTGGATCTCGATCATCGGCGAAATCAAGATCATGCGCGAAAACGGCGATGCCTCGTCTTGCGCGTTGCGCAGTAAGATGTTTCCGCCGAGCGAAGAGCCGAGCGCAACGTAGGGGCCCGGCAGTGCTGGTTGCACGACGGTGGCCATGAACCGCGCCAGATCGCGGTCATACTCTGTGAAGCCCACCACATGGCCTTTGCGCGGATTGGCGAGCCGACGCTCAGACCCACCCTGGCCGCGCCAATCCATTATGGCGACCCCAAATCCGCGTCGGCGCAGGTCGGCGATGACCTCGAAATACTTTTCGATATATTCCCCGCGCCCAGGGAAAATACACATCGTACCGCGATCGGGGCCGCGCGTTGGTTGCCATAACGCGGCCCGCAGTTTGGTGCCATCGTAACCATCGAATGATTTGATCATGGCGCCGTTTGGGGCGGGATTGATCGACAACGAAATCAAGTTCATTTCAAACGAGCCTCGAAGGATCAAAACCTCGGTTAACTGTAGCTGAAGGCGAAGCCACACGCCGCATTTTTAGTGCCCGGTTTTGGGTGCGATTTTCGAGCTGGGCGTCCACCGAGCGATGCGACCGCGCCTCTTGACGGCGGCAAAATCGATCCCAAATCTGTTCCGTGCCTGCTGCAAAACGCGGGGGCACTTTGAGCCAGCCGCACTGAATTACGTGCGGCTTCCACATGTCGCTTCTTTGGAGGATATGTCATGCGACACGTTGATTTTACACCGTTCTATCGCACCGCCATCGGTTTTGACCGGTTGGTGCAAATGCTCGATCAGGCCTCAGGCTTCGACACTGAGGGCAGCTATCCGCCCTACAATGTCGAGCGGACGGGCGACAACAGCTATCGGATCTCGCTTGCGGTTGCCGGCTTCAGCCCTGAGGAATTGTCAATTGATGTCAAAGAGCAAACCTTGACGGTTTCGGGAACGAAAGCGTCCGACGCCAGCGACAAGACATTTTTGCATCGTGGCATTGCCGCCCGCGCTTTTGAGCGGCGCTACCAACTTGCCGATTATGTCGACGTGACCGGCGCGACCATCGAACACGGGTTGTTGCACATCGATCTCGTGCGCAACCTGCCTGAGCGCATGAAGCCTCGGACGATCTCGATTGGCAACGCGAATGGCACCGATGGCGCCACCGTTAGCGACAACCGGCGGCTTGGGGCCATCGACGCCGCCAGTTCCGCAGCTTAATCGGCAGCAAGTGGCCGATCCGCGAATCAACGAAGCGGGCCAGAAATGGCCCGCTTTTTCGTTAGCCAAACGGTCGAGGAATTGGGGTCCGCGCAACAGACCCGTGCGACCAGATTTGCCGTCACGTTTTGCCACCATCATCGACGTGTTCCGTGGTCGTCAGCGGCTAGACTGGGGCGTGTTAGTGCTTGTGCGGCAACTCGAAATCTGTAAAATCTCAGATAGGTCAGCAGCACTGTCCTTTATCTAAGCGCGGCGTGCCGCCTGTCGTTAGTCGTGCCGGTCTTTGGCCTTGCCCGTCGTTGATCTTGCCCGTCGTTGATTTGGCACGGTGTAAGTCACGCACGCTTTGGCTGTATTGCAGTGCTTCGGCAGCGAGGTTTCGAGTTGGAGAACGGTCGAGTGCTACGTTTTGCGTTGAGCCAACACGTCGAGTGCTTGCGCCGCGCCGAGCGGGCGAAAGATTTGTTGTTTTTTACCGCAGCGATGCGTGTCGACCACGGATTGAAATTTTCAAGATGCGCTACAGGCCCGCTCGCAGATTTTAAGCGTATGCGTGGGGCAACGTGCGGAGCAACAACGATTTAAGCGCGTCGGCACAATTCCCGCGATGGTGCCATACGCGACCGGCACGACCAACCGATCCCGCCATCGTGAACAAAACGCGTCATGCGCGATCCACGATATGACAGTCTTTGACGCAACGAGCCGACCTGCTGACGACGAAACAACTGCCGATTAAAATACCACTGAGAGCCATTGCCACCAAACGACCTGCTAATGAAGGCTTCCGAGGATCGACATGAGTGAAGGTTACCTGCCACCCCCCGACGACGAAGCCATCGACGCCTCGGGTCGCCCAGCGCCACAGGGTCTGTTCAACCCAGCGCATGAGCGTGACGCGTGTGGGGTCGGCTTCATCGCGGACATGAAGGGGCGGAAATCTCACAAAATCGTCGAGGATGCGTTGAGCATTCTCGAAAACCTGGAACATCGTGGCGCGGTTGGCGCCGATCCGCTGTCGGGCGACGGCGCCGGCATCCTCATTCAAATCCCGCACGAATTTCTAGCGAGCGAAGCCAAGGCAGCCGGATTTACCTTGCCAGAACCCGGTGCGTTCGCTGTCGGGCACGTCTTCATGCCGAGTGACGATCGCCTGCGCGCGCACTGCGAACGGGTGTGGGCCCGGTGTTTGAAAGAAGAAGGTCTGCCACTGATCGGCTGGCGCTCGGTGCCGGTGGATAATTCGTGCCTGTCCGACATGGTGCGCAGTGTCGAGCCGGTGCACCGGCAGGTGTTTATCGCGCGGCCAGCCGATGTCAGCGACCAAGACGAATTCGAGCGCCGCCTGTTCTTGGTGCGCAAGATTGTCTCGAACGCCATCCACGATGCCTACAAGGGCCGCGACATTGGCCACTACACGGTGTGCTTGTCGACGCGCACGCTCGTCTACAAGGGCATGTTCCTGTCGTTCCAGGTCAAAGCCTATTTCACGGACTTGTCCGACCCGCGCCTGACGTCCGCGCTTGCCCTCGTCCATCAGCGGTTCTCGACCAACACGTTCCCATCGTGGAAGCTTGCCCATCCTTACCGCATGGTCGCGCACAACGGCGAAATCAACACGCTGCGTGGCAACGTCAACTGGATGGCGGCGCGCGAAGCGTCGGTGTCATCACCGCTGTTTGGCGATGACATCTCAAAGCTTTGGCCAATTTCCTATGAAGGCCAATCGGACACTGCGTGTTTTGACAACGCGCTCGAATTTCTGACCATGGGCGGATACAGCCTCGCGCATGCCGCGATGATGCTGATTCCAGAAGCGTGGGCTGGCAATCCGTCGATGGATACGCAGCGCCGCGCTTTCTATGAATATCACGCGTGCTTGATGGAGCCGTGGGACGGCCCAGCGGCCATGGCGTTCACCGATGGTCGCCAGATCGGGGCAACGCTCGATCGCAACGGATTACGGCCGGCGCGCTACCTGGTCACCAAAGATGATGTTGTGATCATGTCGTCGGAATCCGGCGTTCTCCCGGTGCCGGAAGAAAACATCGTCAAGAAGTGGCGCTTGCAGCCTGGCAAAATGCTGTTGATCGATCTCGACAAAGGTCGGATCATTTCGGACGAAGAACTAAAGGCTGAGATCTCGTCCAGTCACCCGTACGAGACGTGGCTCAAACGGACACAGATCAAAGTTGCTGGCCTGCCTTTGCCAACGACAAAAGCTGTCGCCAAGTCGAACGTCGCTCTGCTCGATTTGCAGCAGGCGTTCGGATACACGCAGGAAAGCGTCAAATTTCTGATGGCGCCGATGGCTGAAAGTGGTCAGGAAGCCATAGGGTCGATGGGCACCGACACGCCGATTTCGGCGCTGTCGTCGAAATCGAAGCTACTACACACCTACTTCAAACAGAACTTTGCGCAGGTTACCAACCCGCCGATCGACAGCATCCGCGAAGAACTGGTGATGAGCCTTGTCTCATTCATCGGGCCGCGCCCCAACATCCTCGATTTGGAGGGGACCTCGCGCGGCAAGCGGCTCGAAGTCGATCAACCGATCTTGACCAACGAGGATCTTGAGCGCATTCGAGGCATTGGCGCGGTCAAGGACAACGACTTCGCGTCCATCACCATCGACATCACATATCCAGCCGACAAAGGCGAAGCTGGCATGGGTCCAGCGCTGGACTGCGTCTGCGCGGAAGCTGAGGAGTACGTGCGCGAAGGCGAGTACAACATCATCATTCTGTCAGACCGCGCGATCGGTCCCGACCGCGTGCCGATCCCGTCGCTTCTCGCAACATCAGCGGTTCACCACCACCTCATCAAGCAGGGACTACGGACGTCTGTCGGGTTGGTCGTTGAGACCGGCGAAGCTAATGAGGTGCATCAGTTCTGCACGCTCGCGGGCTACGGGGCGGAAGCAATCAACCCATACCTCGCGTTTGAAACACTTTACACGATGCTGCCGGACTTGCCGGAAGGCACGACGGCGGACGACGTCAAGAAGCGGTTCATTAAGGCCATCGGCAAAGCCATCCTCAAGGTCATGGCGAAGATGGGCATCTCGACCTACCAATCGTACTGCGGCGCGCAGATTTTTGATGCGGTCGGTTTGCGGACGGCATTCGTCCAGAAATATTTCACTGGAACGCACACCCAAGTCGAAGGCGTCGGCTTGCGTGAGATTGCACGCGAAACTGTCGAGCGCCATCAGGCGGCATTTGGCGACGTGCCGGTGCTCGCAACCTCGTTGGATGTCGGCGGCGAATACGCGTACCGCATCCGCGGCGAAGCTCACATGTGGGGTCCTGGCACAGTCGCTGATTTACAGCACGCTGTGCGCGGGTCCGATAACAAAGACGCCATGAGCGGTAAGGTGCCCACGAAGTATCGCGATTACGCTCGCGCTATCAATGACCAGTCCGAGCAGCTGATGACGTTGCGCGGCATGTTCTCCATCCGCTCGGCTGAAAAAATCGGCAGAACGCCTGTTCCGATCGACGAGGTCGAACCGGCAGCAGCGATCGTCAAGCGGTTTGCGACAGGCGCGATGAGTTTTGGCTCGATCAGTCGCGAAGCTCACACCACACTTGCGGTCGCCATGAACCGCATTGGCGGCCGGTCCAACACTGGTGAAGGCGGCGAAGAAACAGACCGCTACAAGCCGATGGCCAACGGCGACAGCATGCGATCGGCGATCAAGCAGGTTGCATCGGGTCGCTTTGGCGTCACAACCGAATACCTCGCCAATTCTGACATGATGCAAATCAAGATGGCGCAGGGCGCAAAGCCGGGTGAAGGCGGACAACTGCCCGGCCACAAGGTCGATGCCATCATCGCCAAGGTGCGTCATTCGACGCCGGGCGTCGCACTCATTTCGCCACCACCCCATCACGACATTTACTCGATCGAAGATTTGGCTCAGCTGATCTACGATTTGAAAAACGTCAATCCAGCCGCCGAAGTATCGGTCAAATTGGTGTCTGAGGTTGGCGTTGGTACGGTTGCAGCCGGTGTTGCGAAAGCGCGCGCCGACCACGTTACGATCTCAGGCTTTGAAGGCGGCACCGGCGCGTCGCCACTGACGTCGATCAAACACGCAGGCAGTCCGTGGGAAATCGGCTTGGCTGAAACGCATCAAACGCTGGTCGCCAACCGATTGCGCGGACGTATCGCCGTGCAGGTCGACGGCGGAGTTCGCACCGGCCGCGACGTTGTCATTGGCGCGTTGCTCGGAGCCGACGAGTTCGGCTTTGCCACCGCGCCGTTGATTGCGGCTGGATGTATCATGATGCGCAAGTGTCATCTCAACACCTGTCCGGTCGGTGTCGCGACGCAGGATCCGGTGTTGCGCGCCAAGTTTGTCGGCAAACCAGAGCACGTCATCAACTACTTCTTCTTTGTCGCCGAAGAGGTCCGCGAAATCATGGCGTCGCTTGGGTTTAGATCGTTCGTCGACATGATCGGCCAGACCGACATCCTCGATAAAGATCGCGCCATTGAGCACTGGAAAGCCCGCGGGCTCGATTTCTCGAAGCTGTTCCACAAGCCGGTTGTGCCGAAGGACGTTGCCATTCATCACTGCGAGCGCCAGAATCACGGCCTCGAAAAAGTGCTCGACCGCACGCTGATCGAACTTGCCAAGCCGGCGATTGAGGCCAAAAAGCCTGTCAAAGCCGAGCTAGCGATCAACAACGTCAACCGGTCTACGGGGGCCATGCTCTCGGGCGTCATCGCCAAAAAGTATGGCCATGCCGGATTGCCGGAAGACACGATCTGGTTTGCGCTCAAAGGCACGGCAGGGCAGGCGTTCGGTGCCTGGGTCGCGAGTGGCGTCACGCTTGATTTAATGGGCGAAGGCAATGACTACGTCGGCAAGGGTTTGTCTGGCGGCAAGTTGATCGTACGGCCAAATCCGCGATCGGGTATCACACCTGCAGACAGCATCATTGTTGGCAACACCGTGCTGTACGGTGCCATCAACGGCGAATGCTATTTCCATGGCGTGGCAGGTGAACGGTTTGCGGTTCGTAACTCCGGCGCCTATGCCGTCGTTGAAGGCACCGGCGATCACGGCTGCGAATACATGACGGGCGGCGTGGTCGTCGTGCTCGGCACGACTGGAAGAAATTTCGCCGCCGGGATGTCAGGTGGGATCGCTTACGTTCTCGATGAAAACGGTACGTTCGAAAGCCGCCTCAACACAGAGATGGTCAAGATTGAGCCGATCTCTGCTGACGCAGAAACGATGCAAAAGCTGGCCAACACATCGGGCGATGTCGCCGTCGCGCTCGGCGAGGTGATGGTCGATATGCGGGAGCAGGACGTCGAACGATTGCACGCGCTGATCGCGCGACACGCCCACTACACGAACTCAGCCAAAGCGCAGATGATCCTGAAAGACTTCCAGGCCTATCTGCCGAAGTTCAAAAAAGTCATGCCAACCGAGTATCGCCGCGCATTAACGGAGTTGGCGAAAGCTAGCGAAATGTCGACCGCTGATGGCGGGTCGCGCATTAAACAGTAAGCGACGTCGGCCAACGCTGCGAACGCTCATCACCATTGAAAACACCAACGGCGCGCGCGCTGTTGATAGATCAAAAAGAGACGACCATGGGTAAGCCAACAGGGTTTCTGGAAATCGACCGCGCCGACCGCAAATACCTGCCGGTCGATGAGCGCACCCAGCATTGGAAAGAATTCATCGTTCCGCTGGCTGAGCCGGAAGTCAAAAAGCAAGCGAGCCGCTGCATGGACTGCGGCATCCCGTTTTGTCACAACGGCTGCCCGGTCAACAATCAGATCCCCGATTGGAATGATCTGGTCTATCACGGCGACTGGAAACAGGCCGCCGACAACCTGCATTCAACCAACAACTTCCCAGAAGTCACGGGGCGAATTTGCCCGGCGCCATGCGAGGCGGCCTGTACCCTGAATATCGACGACAAACCGGTGACGATTAAAACCATTGAAGCCTCGATTGCCGACCGCGCCTGGGACGAAGGTTGGATTGTTCCACAACCTCCCGAGCGCAAAACCAACAAGAAGGTCGCCATCATTGGATCAGGACCCGCGGGCATGGCGGCCGCGCAACAGTTAGCGCGCGTTGGCCACGATGTTCATGTTTATGAAAAGAGCGAACGGCCCGGCGGGCTGATGGTCTACGGTATTCCTGACTTCAAGATGGAAAAGATCATCATCGATCGCCGCGTCAAGCAGCTGGAAGCGGAAGGCGTCACGTTTCATTGCGGCGTTCACGTTGGCCAGGATGTGTCGGCTAAGTATATCGAAAGCCGCCATGATGCAGTTCTGCTGGCGCTTGGCTCGGAACATCCGTTTGATTTTTTTGCCAAAGCGCCGGGCCGCGAACTCGACGGCATTCACTTCGCCATGGATTTTCTGCCCCAGCAAAATCGCCGAGTGGCCAATCAAAAGCCGCAAGCCAAGGTTCGCGAGCTGTCAGCCAAAGATAAGCACGTGATCGTGATTGGCGGAGGTGACACTGGCTCCGACTGCATCGGCACGTCGTTTCGTCAGGGAGCGAAAAGCGTCACGCAGCTCGAAATCATGCCGCAGCCGCCTGAGAAAGAAAACAAAGCCCTGTCGTGGCCGCATTGGCCGATGAAGCTGCGCATCTCGACGAGCCAAGCCGAGGGTGCCAAGACCGAATTCTCGATTTCGACGACAGGATTTTCCGGTGAAGGTGGCCAGGTGCAGAAGCTGCACTACACCCGCGTCAACGGCAACATGGCGCCGATCAAAGGCACCGAAGGCACGCTCGACGCCGATCTCGTGCTGTTGGCGATGGGATTTTCGGGCCCGATCGAGGGCGATGTGGTGAAAGAGCTGCATCTGCCCGTCATTGCGCGCGGCCGCTTCAAAGGCTTGGACGCAACCGATAAGGACTACAAACTGGCCGCCTCGCCGAAGCTGTTTTGCGCCGGCGATATTCGACGTGGCCAGTCGCTGGTCGTGTGGGCGATCCGCGAAGGCCGACAAGCGGCTAACGCCATCGATACGTTTTTGATGGGAACAAGCACGTTGCCACGCTAATCGCGCCAAGCCCGTTGGCGCGCTCCGTTACTCGACCGGATGGCCATCTTGCTGGCTCACGCGCGTGAGCTCTAAGCCGCCGCGGTAGACCAGTTGGAGGCCGTGCTCCTCGTCCCAATCGCAGGCACACGCCAGCGTAACGTAAACGTCGGCGGTTTCGTCGTGAAACTGCACGTAGACGTTCTGGGGGTGGACGAACCGCCAAATCGCGAGCGGATCGCGACATTCGGCCATCGCACGGTTCCAATCTTGCACACCAACACTGTCAATATAGGCGTGGCAATTTTCGAGGATCTTACGCCCTGAAACGGCGCGCTCGCTGACGTCGAGCTTCAGGAATGCGGCGATCGCCGAACTGAACAAACCGAGATGCGCACGTTGTGCTGGATCTTGCGGATTATATGCCATCACCGTCATTGGTAGGGGCTGTTGCAACATCGGCACGTCGATGATGGTGCTAAACCAATCTTCGAATTCGGATCGGTCAAGCCGGCCGACTGCCGGCAGATCAATCGACGTCGAGGTGATTTTAATCCGGGGCTTGGGCGTAAAGCGGACGTTAGAAAACTTTGCAAACGCTGCACGCATCTCTGCTTCAGGTCTCGCCTGGTAGCCTGGCGCCAACACTGACATCAACTCGTAGGTGTTGGTGGTCATGGGTCCGAATTCTGCGGTCGTGATGATGAAATCAACCGCGAACGCACCGGGTTGCAGGTTGGGTAAAATCGCCAGCGTCTCGTACGTCAGCGACTTCGGCAGCACGGTATTCATCGTCGAGGTGATTGTGTAGAGCGCGAGCCGCACGGAATAGTCGTCGTCGGTTTTGTAGGTTGCGTCGTCCGGACTGCAGTTCAGCGTTGGGTGAAAACGGCGAATGACCGCGAGCGTTTTGCGCTCTTCATCGTAGGCCGCCAGTGGACCGAATTCGGAGACGAATTTGTGGAGCGTCTCGTGGTCGTCGGCGAGAATGGCGTCAACGGCTGTGGTGTCAATTTCCCACCCGGTCATCGCTTGAGCCACAGCGTCACCCACAGATCACGGCGTTAGCCTTTAGGTTCCAGCGTCGGGACCCGGCTGGTCGTATCGGGTTTTGGCGGCCATGCCACATCGTCGGCGCGGCCAGGTTTTGGTGTCAAGCGCTCGCCCATGACGAGCAGCCGGAACTAGGGCGCTTGTGTTGGCGATAGCTTGCCACGTGAGCGATTGCCTGACGGCGTGATCGAACTCATCAACGTCAGCCCGCCAGAAATTTGATCAACCATCAAATCACCGATCTGGCCGCTTCCTTCGCGCCGTGCCATCAGTGCGACGACAGACGCTGGGATGGCTGGTCGCACAATGTCGAGCGTTTGCTTTTCTTCCCGGCCGCTGGCGCCAATCACGTTCAAGGTGATGCGGCTGTTGTCTGCTTTCTGATCGCCGGTGGCATTTGTTGTCGAGCCCGGCGCTGATCCGTCAGTCGGCGCGGCTTTGACGGTTGGCGGCGAGCTGGCGGCGGCGGTGATGGCTGCTGGCGACGATGGCGCTGGCGTCTTGACCGCGTTGTCGGGATTGACCTTGACCTGCTCTTCCTCACTTCCAAGCAACGGAATGGTGCGATTAGCGCGTGCTTGGTTGAGGTCGCGGCGTAGTTCTTTTTCAACAAAATGGGCGAGTTTGCGATTGCCCGCGCCAGTGAAACTGACGCCGTCACCTTGGCGCAACACGCGGATTTTGCCTTGCAGGTCGGGACCGTAAGCTGAATACCCATTCGCCTCGTCCGAAAAGCCAGCGTAGGCGTCAATATATTTGAAGCTGTTCAGGTAGGCGCGCTCGCGCAGCACATCATTCATTTTTTGTGCCTGCTCGTTAGCGTCGCCGCGAGCCAGGATCGGCAGTCCGACCCAATAGACGCCGGGGTTCTTGCGCTTGATCACCTTCATTAAAAGGTCGACGCGGCGACCATATTCAACGAGCCATTCGGGCGAACCGGATGGCACGCGGCGACCGGTCGAACTGCGCAACGCAACGCGGTCGCTTTCCCCGACCATCACGACGGCGATATTCAGCGGCTCAGTTGCAAGTTCGCGTTCGAGGTCAGCGACCTTGCTGTCGAAGTCGGCGCTCATGATCGTTGGAACATCGCGGACGCGGCGTTGGATCGACAGGCGTGTATCTTGGCCGATGGCTTCGACCAAGCCCTCCAGCAGTCCGGTGGCGAACCCATCACCCAAAACCGAGACTTGATAGACATCGCCATCAGGAAATGGCGTCAGGAAACTGCCGGTCGCATCGTCGTCGGCCGCAAGCATCGGTGCTGCAGCGAACATCATCGCGAGCACGGTGAGCACAACTGCGACGGGCACTGCGAGCAAACCGGCCAAAGTGCTTTGTCTTAGCGACGTCACATCAAGCCTCGTTTTGGGTCGGTGCGCTGTCGCGGCCGAATCTCTAGCGGTCTTGCGCCGATCGCAATCTAGCCCGATCGCGTTGGTCAACATAGTCCCCGCAAGCCGTGTCCACGTTCTCGCCCCGCACGTTCTGGCCCTGCAAGAACTTAGCGTTGCGCATTGGCGTTGGCGTGCGTCAAGACGGCCTCAGACGGCCAGCAATCGACTTTTATCCCGGCAGCGCGTTGGTAGACGCCGATTTGCTTGCGGGTGTTGGAGCCAATTTTGCCGTCGGTCTTGTCCATCGGATAGCCGAGCGCCTGCAAGCGGACCTGCAGATCGTGAACGGTTTGTGTGCGCGGCTGTTCGAACTTGGCCCACGGCGATTGGAAATCACCACCGCCACGGATGCGGTCAGCCAAATGGCCGACGAACAGAGCGTACAGATCCGATGTGTTGTATTGGCGGATGACTTTGAAATTCTCCGGTGCCAGAAACGCTGGCCCGTAGGCGCCGGCCGGCATCATCAGATAGGCGCGCTGTTCAAGTTCTGCGGGCGAAAATGCTTTTCCGTTCGCGCGTGTAAATCCCCGCGCCACCCAATCGGCGATCGGCCGCTCGTCGGGTGGGCCTTCGAGCGAACAATCAGCGCGAGGGCCTACCTTGACCTCATAACCCCAGGCACCACCCCTCACCCATCCCTTGCCCTGGAGCTGACGCGCGGCCGACGCCAGCGCATCAGGCACCGAGCGCCAGATGTCGATTTTGCCATCGCCATCACCATCGGCTGCGTGTTTGAAATACTCCGTCGGCATGAATTGCGTCAGTCCAACAGCACCAGCCCACGACGATTTCATATCCGATCGTGGCACGCCGACTTGCAGCATTTTCAACGCGGCAATGAATTCGGCGCGAAACAAATCTTTACGTCGACCGGCATAAGCCAACGTCGCGAGCACGCGGATTGAATCGTGGGGCAAGTTATAAACCCCATAGGCGGTTTCGCGTCCCCAGATCGCGACGAGGATATACGGATCGACGCCCGAACTCGCGTCAATCCGCTTGAGTGCTTCGCGGTGTTGATTGAAGAAGCTGCGGCCCTGCTTGGCCATCTTTTCCATGTATGGTCGAGCGATGTAATCGGCCGCCGTTTTCGTGAATTCGGCCTGACCGGCATTGTCGACCTTTGGCCGCGATGACAACGCGAGATCTGGTAATTTGAAATCCGGCTCAAGATTGGCAATAGCGGAATTGAAGGTCTTGGTCGAAACACCCTCAGCGGCCGCCTCAGGACGCACGGTTTCCAGAAAAGCAGCGAACCCTTCGACCGTTGGATCAGCGCTGGCCGTTCCACCCATCGCCATCAACATCGCTAGGGCCATTGCGATGACCGTCATTGCGCCCCAGGCGAAAGGCTTGAATGACATGTCGGTGAGCCTTTTGAATCTGAGTTGAGCGGCCTGGCGCGAGAGAATATGACCCGCTTCCCGCTCGTCGAAAGCCGGTGACCGGCGCCAACGTCCCGCAGTGGAAGCTACGCTGCTCCGCTCGTGCGATAAGCAGCGGAATTCCTGGCTTTTTTGCGGCACTATGTTGCGGCTCAGGTTCGAGCATCGGGCGCGGACATCGCGCTCGGTCAGCGCTCGCCAAGCTCGCTTCCTTTTAGCGAATTCGGGCGCTCTAAGCCGTCGCTTTGAGTGCGTCGACGCGGCGTTCCCACGCCAGCGCTTGCGCTACAATCGCGTCGAGATCATCGTACTGCGGGCGCCAGCCCAGCACATCGCGAATTTTTTGCGAGGCGGCAACAATCGCTACGGGATCGCCTGGACGGCGCGGCGATAGCACCACCTTAAAATCAACACCTGAAACGCGCTTGACGGCAGCGATCACCTCAAACACTGAAAAACCTTTGGTGTACCCGCAATTAAAAACATCGCTGGCACCCCCAGCTCGAAGATGGGCCAGCGCTGCCAAATGCGCGCGCGCCAAATCGGTGACGTGGATGTAATCGCGAACGCACGTGCCGTCAGCGGTTGGGTAGTCGGTGCCAAAAATCTCCATCTGCGGACGCTTGCCCAGCGCGGTCTCGCACGCAGCCTTGATCAAATGGGTGGCGCGCGGTGTCGATTGTCCCGATCGACCATCGGGATCAGCGCCGGCGACATTGAAATAGCGAAGCGCGACATACCGAAAGTCATGCGCGAACGCGGTATCCGCCAACATGATTTCAGTCATCAGTTTGGATGATCCATACGGCGACACGGGTGCCGCCCGGTCCATTTCAGACACGGGATTGCTGACCGGGTTGCCATAAACAGCAGCGGTTGATGAAAAAATGAATTGCGTCACGCCGGCGCTGACCGCCGCGGCCATCAAGCTGCGCGATTTAGCTGTGTTGTTATCGTAATATCCCAATGGATCGGCGACGGAGTCCGGCACCACGATCGAACCGGCAAAATGGATAATGGCCGAGACGTCGTGCTGCTCAACGAGTGCCTTCACGAGTGCGCCATCACCGACATCGCCAACAACCAGTTTAGCGCCAGTTGCAACAGCAAAGCGGAAGCCCGTCGACAGGTTGTCGAGAACAACGACGTCCTCACCCGCGTCAGTGAGTTCGAGCACCATATGGCTACCGATGTAGCCAGCGCCGCCCGTGACCAGAACACTCATTGGAACTTTCCCTCCTCGACGGGCTTAGTTTTGGCTTAGTTATAGCTACGACCTCCGTTAGAGATCGGGTCCGATCGGTAGCCATAAATGGCGACACGCAGGCAATCCGATCACCACGCTTCGTCTGTCCGACCGTTCACCAATTGATGACAACACGGCAGGACATATCGAGCGCGCTGATCACTTATTAACGCTGCGACCTAAAGTGCACCGACGAAACGCTCTGACGAATTATCAAACCAACCTTGAATAGCTATTAACTTGCGCCCACCCACTGCCCGGAGACATGCATGCCCCGCAACGATCGCCCCATCCGCAAAGCCGTCTTCCCTGTGGCTGGTCTTGGTACTCGATTTCTGCCAGCGACCAAAGCGATGCCAAAAGAAATGCTGACCGTGGTCGACCGTCCCGTCATCCAGCACGTGGTCGATGAAGCGCGAGCGGCCGGCATCGATCATTTCATATTTATTACGGGGCGCAACAAAGGGGTGATCGAAGACCATTTCGACAGCCAATTCGAACTGGAACGCACCCTGCAAGAGCGTGGCAAACTCAAAGAGCTCGAAAATCTGCAGCGCGATTTGCCGGACGCGGGCCAAACCAGCTTCACGCGACAGCAACGCCCACTCGGCCTTGGCCACGCCGTTTGGTGCGCCCGTGATATTGTTGGCGACGAGCCATTCGCCCTCCTACTCCCCGACATGCTGCATCATGCGTCGCAGCCCTGCCTCGCTGAAATGATTGCGGCCTACAACGAAACTGGCGGCAACCTGATTGCGGTGGCGCCCGTGCCCGACGATCAGACGCACCAATATGGCATTGTTGGCGTTGCCGATCGCTCAGCCAAAGTGTCAGCCGTCACTAGCATGGTTGAAAAGCCGAAGGCTGGCACCGCGCCATCGAATTTGCACATCACTGGCCGCTATATTTTACAGCCGGAGATTTTCGATCTGTTGGGCCGTCAGACAACCGGCGCTGGTGGCGAAATTCAATTGACGGATTCGATGATCAGCCTGATGACGGCGAACCAGCAACCCTTTCATGCCGTCCGCTTCGACGGCAAGATCTACGACTGCGGGTCAAAGATTGGCTTTCTGACAGCGAACGTTGCATACGCGTTGCAGCGGCCAGACTTAGCGGCGGAGTTAAAAAGAGAGCTCAGCCAGCTGCTAGCATGAAGTCGAAACTGTATAACTAACCCATAAATCATCGCCGAATGCGGACACCCAGCTTGACCTCATCGGCTTCGTAATCGCTGGTCGCTCCAATCGCATTGAAAGAGGTGTGCGCGTAGCGGCCAAACAAAACTGTTTCGCGATTGACGAAATATTCTAACCCCGTGATGGCCCTGAGTTCGCTCTCATCAATGATGCCATCTTGGGAATCTTGCGTTGAATATGTCAGTCCGGCCGACGCGATCAAATAGCGCCGTAATGCGTGGCGAATCTCAAACCCTGCCGCGCGATTGAAAGACCCGCCGACATTGGCCGTCGTGGTCTCCGTCACATCGGAACGGGCATTGAACAAGACAGACGTCAATTCGCTGGCCCGCCACGTTGCGTTGGCGTCAAGAATGAAGCCATCGATCTCGCGCAAGCGATCATCATCGGGTGTTTGCACACCATAGCCGAGCGCAACTTCACCACGCAAAATTTGGCCCGTATTCCCGAATGAAACGCCGGTGCGGTAGCGTTGTCCGTCCGATGAGCGATTGATCAAATCGGTTCTAGCAGATTGATCATAATCGCGCTGGTTGACCGCCACTTCGGTGAAAACGGAGAGTGTCGGCTTAAATTCCCACGATCCGCGAACCGTTTGTTCGTACTGCGTGTAGTCACGGTCGCTGTTTACTGTGGTGACGTCGGCATTTTCGGTTTCGCCGTAGGCAAAATCAGCGACGCTGCCGCGGATTTGGAATGACAATCGATTGAAGCGATGATTAAGCGCGATCTCGGCGCGATCCGTGGTGATGTCGGCGCGCGTGCCAGCAGCGTTCGCGTCAAGTGCCGAACGGCTTTCCTGCGCTTGATCGCGGCTGATCAAGGCCTGCACGTTGGTTCGCCGCGTAATATCAAGGCGGCCACGGCTTTCGAGCGTGTAGAACTTGTCGTTTTCGCTATCGAATTCGTCGAAAAAGCTGAACGTGCCTTCGGCGCGAAACTCGAGTGCGTGATTGTTCCAGTTCGAGACCAGCCGTGCGCCCGGATTGAGATCGAGGGCCGTGTCAGACGACGCATTCGGCGCACGCAACACATTTGAATAATAAGACCCACCCAATTCGACTTCGGGAAATAGGATGAAGCTGCCGACGCGGACGCCGATTGGATCGTAAGGCTCAAGCCGAAACAGCCGCGTTACAGCCCGGTTGTCGCGGATAGGATCGAGGTCTTCGATTTGAAAGAGCAACGGGTCGACATCGGTTTGCGGATTTTCAAAGAGGGCTGCCTCTTCGGTGTCGCGGGTATCGATGGCGATGGGATCAGTGCCGTCCTCGGGCGGCAACGGTTCGCCAACGTCGACGATGCCATCACGCGGTTGCAATGGCTCCGTGGGGCCGGCCAAGTCGCCATCTATGATAGCGGGACGCTGGCCAATTCGCGGAGTTGGCTCAAGCCCGTCCTGGTCTTCCGCAATCGTGGTTGGATCATCGGAGGAGATTGGCGGATCGATGCCGGGCGCTGCAAACGGGTCTTCGGTTTCAGCAGCGGTGGGTCGCCCGGTTTGGGCTGCCGTCGGTTGTGATGCCGCACTGGGGTCACTGGCACGATTAGGCGTTGCGGATTGAGCTTGAGCAAAGGATGTTGTGCCGCAAAGCAGCAGCGTCGCGAATAATCCGCCACAGGCAGGCCTATGCAGCCGACAAGGCATAAACACCACGTCCTCATGAAGCTCTTCCACGCGAACGCAAACGAATCGACAAGCGGAAACCCTAGGAAAGGCAGGTTAATGCCCACTTAACCTTGGGGAGTGGCGCGTCGCTTGCCGCCATCGCGGTAGCGGATCACGCCGCCATTTGCTATGCATAATGCCCTGGGAAATGACGCTTAGAGCGCGTTGGCCCTCGCTGCGGAGACCGCGATTACGAGATGCAAAAAGCGCTAACCAAAGCCCGACCTGCGGCGCCCGCCAAAAGCAAAGATCGCCACCCACAAGTTCGCACGCCTGCAAGCAAACCAAACAGCAAACAGCAGCGAATTGGCGTCAACAGCAGCGTACGCGCCAGTGACGCCGCCGCATCTGGCATTCGAACGCTCCAAGTTGAAGCTGAGGGACTAGGGCAGCTGATCGCTGAGTTGCGCGGCACTATGGCCGCGCCGTTTGCAGATGCCGTCCGGCGTCTCACCACGATTGGCGGGCGTGTCATCATCACCGGCATCGGTAAGAGCGGCCACGTTGGGCAAAAGATTGCCGCCACCTTCGCATCGACGGGTACGCCCGCGTTTTTCGTCCACCCAAGCGAAGCCTCTCACGGCGATCTTGGCATGGTGACAGCTGCGGACGCGATCCTCGCGCTGTCGTGGTCGGGCGAAACCGTTGAACTCAAACCCATCATCACCTATTCGCGCCGGTTCGCCGTGCCATTGATCGCGATGACATCGCGGCTGGATAGCGCGCTTGGTCAACAAGCCGATGTTGTGTTGCGCATCCCACGCGCCAAGGAAGCTTGTCCGCACGGTTTAGCGCCAACGACATCGACAACGATGCAACTGGCGTTGGGTGACAGCTTAGCCATTGCGTTACTGGAGGCGCGCGGTTTTACAGCCCACGATTTCAAGGTTTTCCACCCCGGCGGTTCGCTTGGCGCCAACCTGAAATATGTGTCGGACATCATGCATACCGGTGATCGATTGCCGCTGATGTCGTCCGGCGATCGCATGTCGGACGCGCTGGTGGTCATGACCGAAAAGAGCTTGGGATGTGTCGGGATTATCGATCCCAAAGGGCGCTTGAAGGGCGTGATTACCGATGGCGACCTTCGTCGCCACATGGGCCCTGATTTCTTGGCTGCCACAGTCGACAACGTGATGACGGCAAAGCCAAAGACGATCAAGCCGCAAATGCTGGCGTCAGCCGCGCTTGAAATTTTGAACGCGTCGCGAATTACGGCTTTGTTTGTCGTCGATCGGTCGAAGCCTGTCGGGATTGTTCACATCCACGACTTATTGCGATTGGGCGTCGCCTAACACCATGCTGGCTGAACGGCAGAAAGCCGTCAGTTGCTTCTTGCAACCACCAAAACCGTGCCGTTGACTCCGGTCACTTCCACGCTTGAACCTTGCGCTGCGTCTTCACCCTCGGCGCTCCAGACCGTGTCGCCGACCCGAACCCGGCCGCGACCATTGATGATTGCATCCTCGACGGTCACATGACGTCCGATGTATTGCGCGCCGCGAACATTCAGAACGGGTTCGTCGGTGGTCGCCACATCGGCGCGGCTTGAGCGACGCACCATGAACAGCGTTGCGATGGAGGCGAGCGCGAATACGATTAGCTGCCATTGCCATCCGATTGGCAGCAGCAGTGCGACCAGCCCCACGATCGCAGCAGAGACGCCAAACCACAAAAAGTGAATGCCGGGCACGATGGTTTCGAGAACGAACAGCGCAATGGCTAACGCAAACCATAGCCAGACGCCGAATTGCGTGATGAGTTGAGACAGCGCATCCATCGTCTTGGCATCCTGCTCGCAGTTGGCTGACGGCTGAGTGAGTTTAGGTGGTCGGGACAGAGCCTGGGCGGATCGGCGAACGCGGCGATTTGTTGGAGGCGTTGGCATCAGTGCCGCCAAAAGTTTCACTGGCAATCTGTGCCAGCCCGCCAAGCGACCCAATGATCGAGGAAGCCTCAAGCGGCATCATTATAACTTTTTGGTTGGGTGCCGAAGCAAGCGCCTCAAGAACTTTCATATAATTGTTGGCGACAAAATAGTTGATCGCCTGAACATTGCCGTTCGAGATCGCGTCGGACACAAGTCGCGTTGCGTTGGCCTCGGCTTCAGCAAATCGTTCGCGGGCTTCCGCATCGCGAAAAGCTGCTTCCTTGCGGCCTTCGGCCTCGAGCACGATTGCTTCCTTTGCACCCTGAGCTTTCAGAATGGCAGCTTGGCGGAGGCCTTCGGATTCCAGAATTTGCGCACGCTTTTCGCGTTCAGCTTTCATCTGGCGACCCATGCTATCGACAAGGTCGCGCGGCGGCGCAATATCTTTGATCTCAATGCGCGTGACTTTCACGCCCCACGGTTCGGTCGCGGCATCGACGACGTGCAACAAGCGAGCGTTGATTTGGTCGCGATTAGACAGCAATTCGTCGAGATCCATCGAACCCATCACCGTTCGGATGTTGGTCATGGTCAGGTTGATCATCGAACTCTCAAGCATGTCGACTTCGTACGCGGCCTTGGCCGCGTTCAGTATTTGAAAGAAGGCGACGCCGTCCACGCGCACAATCGCGTTATCTCGTGTGATGACATCCTGACCGGGGATGTCGATGACCTGTTCTTTCATATTAATTTGGTGGCCGACGCGCTCAATCATCGGAATGAGGATATGGAGACCTGGAGTTAAGGTGCGCGTATATCGGCCGAGATTCTCAACCGTGAAATTCGAGCCCTGCGGCACGATTTTCACTGTCGACCATAAACCCCAAATGGCCGCCGCCAACAGAATAAAGCCAAACGATTCGAAACCGCCAAATGTGTCCGGCATCGCCCATCTCCAACCGAATCAATGTGGTCGCCACATTCGGCGATTGAGCGGACGGTAGTCGGCATCGGGAAACAATTCGTTAAGAGGATGTAATCTGTAGCACCAATTCAAAACGCATTTACGTTGGCGATATAATTAGCAACTGCGACTCTGAGCGTGCAATACGGATAGGGAATTTATATCCATCCCATCAATTCGCGGCGCGCGATGGCTTCAATGACGTCAATACCCTCGGCGCTGTCATTTAGGGCTGGCAGATAAGCGAACTTTTCTCCGCCATTGTCTTCGAAGATGTGGCGATTTTCGCCATCGAGCTCTTCAAGCGTTTCTAGGCAGTCGGCCGAAAAGCCGGGCGCGACAAGAACCAGCCGTTTGGTGCCGGTGCGGGCTAAGCTTTCAACTGTCATATCGGTATATGGCTGCAGCCAAGGGTCATTGCCAAATCGCGATTGGAATGTTGTCAACCAGCGTTCGGGCGCAATACCCAATTTTTCCCTCAGCAAGCGCGACGTTTTTTGGCACTGGCAATGATAAGGATCGCCCTTGAGGAGATATTTCTGCGGCATTCCGTGAAAAGTCGCGATGATCTTTTCAGGCTCGAAATCGAGATCAGCCAATGACTTTTTCATCGAGCGGGCAAGCGCATCGATGTAAACGGGGTGATCGTGGTAGCTTGGCGCGGCTCGGACAGCCGGTTGCCAACGCATTTTCATCAGCGCCCTGAACGCTTGATCGCACGCCGTTGCTGTGGTGGCAGCAGCGTAGTGCGGATAAAGCGGCAGCAACAAAATACGATCACAGCCCTGCTCCTGCAGTGCGCGAATGCGGCTCTCAGTGCTTGGGTTGGCGTAGCGCATCGCCCAATCGACGACGATCTTGTCGTGATCAGCAAGACGGGCGGCCAATTGCTCAGCCTGACTTCGCGTGATGGTTTTGAGTGGGCCTTCGTCTTTTTCGTTGTTCCAGATCGTGGCGTAGTCCTTGCCCTTTTTACCAGGTCGGACCGTCAGAATGATCAGGTTGAGGATCGGCCACCATTTCCATTTAGGTTCTTCGATGACCCGTTCATCTGACAAAAATTCTTTTAAGTAGCTACGCATCGGCCAATAGCTGGTGCCATCAGGCGTGCCTAGATTGAGCAAAAGCACCCCAATCCGGCCGTACGCTGCCCGCGGATGATCCTTCGGCCAGGTCGACCGGTCGGGTTCGAACAACGTTGTTTTTGGCATTTCGTTCATAATATCTCTCGCCGACAAAACGTCTGCGAAAGTGTAACGGATCAAACGCGACGTTGCGACTGCGATCGCCCGGGTGTTTTGGCCGCAATCAAAGTCGCGGAACCCGTTTCTACCATCGGTGCAGCGGCCTTTATCGGCGCAGCAAGTGTTGGCACAGATGCCGTTTCCTGACCGTCAAGCCCACCTGATGGTAGCTCTGGCCACGGCGTCACGTGCCGACCGTGCTGCCAGTAACTCCCAATTCGCCGCGCAAACGGACGGGCATTTTCAGCGAAAAGGCGGGCTGCGCGCGGTTGTACTGCCGCTCGGATCGCCGCTTGGCGCGCTCGACAAATGCTCGTTAGAGTTGCCCGCGCGTCGTCCGAAATGTCGCGCGCGTGCATGGCCGCCTGATGGACCATCGCTAAATCGTGATCGTCGCCGAGCATTTGTGAGAGCTCGCGGCTGGCGGCAACGCGCACAGCGAATGCGTCGGGCCAGGCCCGCGACAACAAGCTCATATGCCGCCAGTGCCACTGCACGGCTTTACGCAGTTCATGAAAGTTGTCGTCTGACGGTTTCGTATCGACGCGCTGGAGAGCCCGCCGCGCCGTGCGGTAACTGATTTCCAAGCCACGTTCGATCGCGGCAAACTCATGGCCCTTCAGTCCTAGGCGCGCGAACTGTTTGACCTCTTTGGCGATCAACACGGTGACCTGATCGGCAGTCTCGGCCGTTGGGGCGGCTTGCGCCTGATGCGTGTGCGCGAGGACATGTTCGCGAGCCGCGCGCAAGTGAGCATCGGCTCGCTCGTCAGCGCCTCGAAGGCCATCAAAAGTTGTAGCCAGAACCTCTGCATCGCGGCTGATCGACAACATGCGCGCGATCCGCCGCAGCGCACTGTTACGACGCTTGAAGGCCTTGTCGCCAATCGCTGGCGCAACCAAACGCAGTAAAGCCCGCAAGCGCTTCAGGGCCTTGCGACTTTCATGCACGCTTGAGGGGTTAGAGGTGATTTCACCCACCTCGGCCAGCGTGCGGTCGAGCTGCGCGCGGGCGATGCGGCGAAAGCCTGCAGCGAACGGCTCATCAAGTTTGAAACGGTAGGCCATTGGGATTGCGATACTCTGAGCAGGGTGCAGCAGCCAAATCACACGAAACTGTCACAATCGATCATGCCGACGCCGTATGGTTAACCGCTATCAGTCACAGCGCGCCGCGTCAGTGCAACCCAATCTCGGATGCGGGCTTGAGGATTTGCGTGCGCGATGAAATCCGTAATGACAGCGACGCTATCGGCGCCAGCAGCCCATACACCCTGCGCGCGATCTGGCGTGATGCCGCCAATGGCAACCAAAGGCGTGGCACCGACCTGCGCTTTCCAGTGGCTTAGTTTCTCAAGCCCTTGCGGCGACCACCGCATGGCTTTCAGTTTGGTTTCATAAATTGGACCTAGCGCAACGTAATCGGCATTCGCTGCGAGAGCGACCGCTAACTCCGCTTGATCGTGTGTTGAAATCCCAATTTTTATGCCAGCGCTGCGCAAAGCCACCAGATCTGCCGCCGCCAAATCCTCTTGTCCGAGGTGGACGAAGTCAGCGCCAGCATCGAGCGCTTCACGCCAAAAGTCATTGACGATGAGCTGGCATCCGGCGTCCCGCGTCACGATCAGCGCTTCGTCGATCGCACGCCGAACGTCGGCACTGGAACAATCTTTCATGCGGAGTTGTACGGTGGCAATGCCAAGCGGCACGATGCGCCGCAACCAACCGACGTCCGGTACGATTGGATAAAATCGCGCAGGCTGTTGGGCGAACGGTTGAGCTGAAAATTGGCGCGCGCTTGTCATGGCTTTGGGTCGAGTTCGAAAAACGGTGTGCCAGCCACTGGCGTTGACGGGACCGCCATATCGCGTGGCGGCATCAAGCCTGCATCGAACGCGCGCCGACCGGCCCGAACCGCCTCACCGAATGCGGCGGCCATGGCGGCAGGATCGCCTGCTTGGGCGATGGCGGTGTTGAGCAGCACGGCATCGAAGCCGATTTCCATGGCTTCGCAGGCATGCGATGGCGCCCCAAGGCCCGCATCAACAACCAAGACGACATCGGGGAAGTATCCGCGCAAACTTTCAAGAGCGCGGCGATGCATCAGCCCGCGGCCAGTCCCAATTGGAGCGCCCCAGGGCATGATCACGCTGCAACCGGCGCGCTGCAGACGCTCGGCGACCGAGAGATCTTCCGTCGTGTAGGGAAAGACTTTGAAGCCGTCACGGCACAACACGTCGGCAGCTTCGACCAATCCAAAGACGTCGGGTTGCAGGGTGTCGTCGTTGCCGATGACTTCGAGTTTAATCCAATCGGTTGCAAATAACTCTCGCGCCATCTGCGCCGTCGTGATGGCCTCACGCGCCGTCCGACAGCCAGCCGTATTGGGCAAAAGGCGAACACCAAGGCCATTGAGAAAATCAAAAAATCGAGCGCCCCGATGGTCGCCCGCGGTCTCACGACGTAGCGATACCGTGATGACCTCGACGCCAGCGGCTGCCACCGCCGTTGACAGAATCGCGGGCGATGGATAGCCCGCCGTGCCCATCAGCAGCCGCGATGTGACAGCCGAGCCGTACAACATGAGGTGCGGGGTCGTTTCAACGCGATCGTCGCGGACGTTCATGACGCGAGTCAGTTCCTTGCAAGCCTCCGCTGGCGACAATTTCGGCGCCGGTGTCGGCTAGCCACCTTGGCGGGCCGAAACAATCTCGACCGTATCGCCCGCGTTGATCGCGGTCGTAGCACGCTGCTGGGCTGGTACGAATACGCCGTTGAGAGCTGTCGCAACGCGGGCCGCACCATAGCCCTGATCTTCCAGCAACGCTGCCAAATTGATCGAAGTTGTAGCAATCGGTCGGCCATTCACGATCACTGTTTGGCTCATCGATGCCGTCCGCCGTTGTTTCGCGGCACAGCCTGCTGCAGAAAATGCCGCAACGGATTGAACCGCAATGGAACGAAGCAAACGCGGCGCTGGCCTAATTGTACGGAAAACCCGACAAGCATTGGTTTCGTATCTCTATGTCAACGTAGATAGCTGCAACGTCGGCGGCGGCGAGACCACAGCGGGCTCTTGGAGCCGACATAAGTTCTGTGCATTTTATTGTCCATATCCGACTAACGCCACACCCGTCGAACGGTTAAGGCTGGCGGCATCAATCACAACGGGAGCGGGAGCATCGATGTTTGCCTCACTGATGTCTACGCGCAGATTTGCCGCCCTGTTCTGGTGCCAATTCTTGTCGGCGCTGAACGACAACCTCCTCAA
Source organism: Hyphomicrobium sp. (assembly GCA_031375665.1). Taxonomy (GTDB): domain Bacteria; phylum Pseudomonadota; class Alphaproteobacteria; order Rhizobiales; family Hyphomicrobiaceae; genus Hyphomicrobium_B. The sequence continues at coordinate 1,526 of JANMII010000269.1, read as the reverse complement.
AAATGCCTTGGCGATGTTGGTGGTCTACAAGCTGGCCCTCGAAAACGGGCCGGTGATCGGGACGTTAGCTGGCGCGACGCTGATCCTGCCGTTTTTTGTATTTTCAGCCATCGCCGGTCAATTGGCCGATAAATACGATATGGCTTTGATTGCGCGGCGGCTGAAGCTGTGGGAGATCCCAGTCGCCATCATCGCGTCAGTTGGTTTCATCATTCCGTCGGTGCCGCTGCTCTTCGTTGCCCTGATCATGTTTGGAACGCTCGGCGCGTTTTTCGGACCGGTGAAGTACGGCATTCTACCCGTTCACCTACGAACACAAGAATTGCCAGCCGGCAATGCGCTGATCGAAGGCGCGACGTTCCTGGCGATTTTACTCGGCACAATCGGCGGTAATTTCGCAGCTTCAAGCGACACACACCTGCGGATGGTTGCAGCGTCTATTGTCGGGTTCTCCGTTTTGGGCTGGCTGTTCGCGCGAGCGATACCTGCAACAGGTGCCGCAGCCCCCGATCTTGTCATCGACCGCAACGTCGTGTCGTCAACCGCGCAGCTCATCAGCGATCTCAAACCCGATCGTCGGATCTGGCAGGGCGCGCTGATCACGTCCTGGTTCTGGGTTGTCGGCGCGGTCATTCTCGCTCTGTTGCAAACCTTGATCCCGCGCATCCTGAATGGCACTCCAGCGGTTTACACGTTGGCGCTTTTCGTCTTCGCCGTGTCGGTTGCGATCGGGTCCGTGGTCGCGGCCCGCGCCAGCAGCACACGACCGAACCTCGCGCTGGTCCCGATCGGTGCGCTGTTGATGGGCCTATTCACGCTCGATCTTGCATGGGCCACAGGCCACATCACAACGGCTGCAACGCCGATCGGACCGGCCGAGGTGCTATCGCAGTTTTCAGGCGTGCGCATCATGATCGATCTGGCGGGCATCGCGTTCGCTGGCGGCTTGTTCATCGTGCCATCGTTTGCAGCCGTTCAAGCCTGGGCACCTATCGATCGCCGCGCTCGCGTGATCGCTGGATGCAATGTGCTGTCGGCGGCCTTCATGACGCTAGCCGGCGTGATCGTTGCACTGTTGCAATATCTCAAAGTTCCACTGCCGATGATTTATGCGACGCTTGGCGTGGCCAACCTCATCGTCGTCGGGCTCGTGCTGCGGGCCTGGGGCGCGGACGGCCTCAAGGATGTCGCGGCACTTTTGTTTCGCATGTTTTTCGCAGTCGAGGTTCGCGGCATCGAGAACCTGCCGAAAGAAGGCACCAAAGCGATCATCGCACCCAACCACGTCAGCTTGCTTGATGCAGCCTTGATGCATTCGCTGCTGCCGTCTCACTCGACCTACGCCATCGACACAGCGATGGCGAAAACCTGGTGGGTGAAGCCATTCTTGAAAATGGCCAAAGCGTTCCCGATTGATCCGACCCGACCGTTGGGAATGCGAAGCCTCATTCAAACCGTCAAGGATGGTGCGTCTCTGGTGATCTTTCCAGAAGGACGACTGACGGTCACGGGCGGTTTGATGAAAG
>JANMII010000234.1:0-5350 GCA_031375665.1 Hyphomicrobium sp. | reverse complement strand
GCCGTCACCGCCAAGGCGGTTGCCGCGTCGTTGAGAGGCGCGATCATATCGGCGCTCGGTTCGTCGCCAGCTCGGATTTCGAGGCCGATCGCACCCTGCGCCACCGCTGGAAGCATTTGATCGATGGGGATCGCCGACGTGATGCGATCTTGAAGGCCAAGCCGCTTCAAACCGGCAACCGCGAGGAAGGTTGCCTCAGCCACGCCGTCTTGAAGTTTTTTCAGCCGCGTTTGAACGTTGCCGCGAAAGCCGACGACGGTCAGATCTGGGCGGGCGTGCAACAGTTGCGCCTGACGGCGGAGCGATGACGTGCCGACGACGGTGCCTGTCGGCAGATCGCTCAGGCTTTTGTGGCGCAGCGAAATAAAGGCGTCGCGGACATCTTCGCGGGCTAAGACCGCGCCAATCGTCAAGCCATCAGGCAAGGCGGTTTGCATGTCTTTCATCGAGTGAACCGCCACGTCGATTTCGTGGCTGAGAAGCGCGTCTTCGATTTCTTTGGTGAAAAGCCCCTTCCCGCCGATGTCGGCCAAGGGCCGGTCAAGGATTTGGTCGCCCGTTGTTTTAATAACGGTGATCGAGATCTCCGCTTCGGGCAGCCCGTGGGCGGCAGCCAAGCGGCTGCGAACCTCGTAAGCCTGAGCTAGCGCGAGGGGAGATCCTCGGGTGCCGATACGAATTTTAGCGACTTGCAACGGGCTTTCTCCAAGTGCTAGGCGGACGGGGCGGGCGCATTAATGCAATAACAGCGCGGTAAAGCCAACCGCGTGTGCGAAGATCCTGAATTGATGAGTGGTGCCACCAGTCCTGAGACGAAATCCGTGCTGGTCCTCGGCATTGAATCGAGCTGCGACGAGACCGCAGCGGCTGTGGTTCGGCGGGATGGCGTGGCTAACGGCGTCGTGCTGTCCAACGTTGTGCGATCACAGTTTGAGCAGCATGCCCCCTATGGCGGCGTGGTGCCTGAAATCGCCGCGCGGGCGCACACCATCTGCCTCGATACGATCATTTCTGCTGCGTTGGCTGAAGCCAACGTCGGGCTGCGCGATCTCGATGCGGTGGCGGCCGCGTCCGGCCCGGGACTGATCGGTGGACTGCTGGTTGGCGCCGTGACTGGAAAAGCGTTGGCGCTGGCGATCAACAAGCCGTTTCTGGCCATCAACCACCTGGAAGCGCACGCGCTGACCTGCGGCCTTACGGACGCCCTGAGCCCACCTTATCTCGTGTTGCTCGTTTCCGGCGGGCATACACAACTCTTGCTGGTGGAAGGCGTTGGCCAGTACCGACGGTTGGCGACGACGATCGATGACGCGCTGGGTGAGGCGTTCGATAAAACGGCCAAACTTCTTGGCCTGCCGATGCCGGGTGGCCCAGCCGTTGAGGCGGCAGCGTTGGCTGGTGATCGCCAACGCTTCAAATTTCCTCGGCCCATGCTCGGCCGTGCCGACCCACACTTCTCGTTCGCCGGCTTAAAAACGGCTGTCCGGCAAGCAGCGCAGGCGCTCGGCGATCCATCGCCGCAGGACGTGGCCGACATGTGTGCATCGTTTCAAGCGGCGGTCTGCGACAGCGTTGTCAACCGAGTGGCTGGCGCCATGCGCGCCGTTGCTGATCAATTTCCACGAGGTCTGCCGCGCTCCTTCGTGGTTGCCGGTGGTGTTGCTGCAAATCGCGTTCTGCGGACAGCGCTCGTCGGCGTTGCCGAGGATTTCGGATTTTCATTTCATGCGCCACCGCTGGCGCTGTGCACAGATAATGGCGCGATGGTTGCTTGGAACGGTGCCGAACGCTTAGTGCTGGGGCTCATCGATGGCCTCGATGCACCAGTCAGACCGCGTTGGCCGTTGGATGCGTCCGCACCAGCTGCAACCGGTGCAGGCGTCAAGGCGTGAGGCGATGGTGTTGGCGTTGCAGAAAAATTGCGCGACTCTCGTTGCGTGGGGTGTTGCAGACAGATCGTAAGGCAGACATCCGCCACGTCACGCGGCGCGGTGAGATGGGGCCCGACTAAACAGGGAAGACATCGGTGACGTTTGAAACGGTCAGCGTGATTGGTGGGGGCGCTTGGGGAACGGCGTTAGCTCAGACGTTAGCGCAAGGCGGTAAGCGCGTTACGATCTGGGCGCGTGAGCCCGAGGTTGTCGACGACATCGCAACGCGCCAAGTCAATCGGACGTTTTTGCCGGGCATCGCGCTCGAAAAGTCTATTGTTGCGACCGCCAATCTGAAGTCAGCCACGGCGAGCGACGTCTGTTTAATCGTCGTTCCAGCGCAACACGTCCGCGCCATCACGGCACACATGCAACCGCATCTGCCGTCGCACGTGCCACTGGTTATGTGCGCCAAGGGTATTGAACTCACAACCAGTAAACTGATGGGTGATGTCGTCGCTGAGACCTGTCCTCATGCATCGTTTGCGGTTTTATCGGGCCCGAGTTTCGCGGCCGATGTGGCGCGGGGCTTACCATCGGCGCTGACGCTCGCGTGCCGAAACGAAGTCATTGGCCGGGATTTGGCGGCGGCGCTGTCGTCGCGGCAAATGCGGCTCTATTGGTCGAGCGATGTCACTGGTGCCGAACTTGGCGGCGCTGTCAAAAACGTTTTGGCCATTGCTGCCGGCATCGTCGAGGGACGCGGACTGGGCGCTAGCGCCCACGCAGCCATCGTCACGCGCGGATTTGCGGAACTCAGGCGGCTAGGCGAAACACTCGGCGCGCGGCCTGAAACCTTGCTTGGTCTTTCGGGTCTTGGTGATTTGGTTTTGACGTGTGGTAGTCCGCAGTCGCGCAACATGTCGCTGGGTCGTGCGCTCGGTGAAGGCAAAAAGCTGGCTGACATTCTCGGCCAACGAACCGCGGTCACCGAAGGTGTCTACACGGCGGCGGCGGTCGTCGCGTTAGCGCGCGACAAACGCATAGACATGCCGATTGCTGAAGCAGTTCACGCCATTATCGAAGAGCGGACCTCAGTCGAAGACGCCATAGCTGGGTTAATGCAGCGACCTCTGAAAGCGGAAGATTGACGTTTTGTGGATCGCCACCGCTCGCTGCTGCAGTTAAATCACTCGCCTGAAGGTTTCTCGAAAAATGCCCGCCTACTGGTTGTTCAAAAGCGAACCCGACGTTTTCTCTTGGGAGATGCTCGCCGCTAAAGGCCAAAAAGGCGAGGTTTGGGACGGCGTTCGCAACTATTTGGCGCGCAACAACATGCGAGCGATGCAGCTAGGCGATCTGGGGTTCTTCTATCATTCCAACGACGGCAAAGAGATCGTCGGTATTTGCGAAATCATTGCGCTGGCTCACCCCGATCCCAAGGACGAGAGCGGAACTTGGCAATGCGTTGACGTCAAGGCGGTGACCCCGATGCCAAAGCCGGTGTCACTGGTCGCGGTCAAAGCCAATGACAAGCTCGCGTCGATGGCACTGGTGACGTCGATGCGGCTCTCGGTGCAGCCCGTCAAAATCGAAGAATGGGCGGAAGTCTGCCGTATGGGTGGCCTCGATCCGAAGAAACTGCGCCCGAAATGAAGTTCGCAAAACTTGATGTCAGTGATGATGCTGCCGTTGCGCGCTTCATCATCGACAACACTAAACCTCTGCATCCACCGCTGGTGCCCGAAATTATTCTGCGGTTGGCTGAAGAATCGATGCCGATCTGGCAGAAGACCGAGGACGATCTTGGTGAACTCAACATCGCGCCACCATTTTGGGCTTTCGCCTGGGCCGGTGGACAGGCGCTAGCGCGGTATATCATCGACCACCCCAAAATTTGTCGCGACCGTCAGGTGCTTGATTTAGGCGCGGGCTCTGGATTGGTCGCGATCGCCGCGTGTTTAATAGGCGCTCGGACGGTCACTGCGGCAGACATCGATAAGCTTGCGTTAGCTGCATGTCGCGTCAATGCCGATGCCAATGGCGTATCATTCGCAACGGTCGGCGACGACCTGCTGGCACGTCCGCCGTGCCACAGCGAAGTTGTTCTGGTTGGCGACCTTTTTTACGAGCGCGCAACCGCCGACCGCGTCTCAGCCTACATCGAGCTGGCAAAAGCGAGCGGCGCTGAGGTTTATATCGGCGATCCGCAACGCAGTTATTTCCCGCGCGATCGCTATCGCCAAGTCGCTGAATTCGCCGTGCCGGTCACGCGCGATCTGGAGGATGCCGAAATCAAGCGCGCTGCCGTGTGGCAGGCATGATCAATAGCATGCGGATGGTTCGCTGAGCGCCGACGCGCAACCAGTTGGTTGTTTGCGCGTTTTCTAGTGGGCGGTTGCTGCACGACAGACGCCCTAGTCAGCCGTGCGCCCCAACTCAAGAGAAAGTGTCGCCTAAGACCTTTGAGTAAGTTGTGGCCAGCGCCGCCGCCTCGCATAATGACGCCGTGAAGGCTGCATGTGAGACAGCCGACCGGAGGACCTGCATTATGACCGACAAGATCTATCCTGTTTCCGCCGATTTCGCGGCTCGGGCGCTCATCAATGAATCCGCTTACAAATCGATGTATGCGCGCTCTGTGTCAGACCCGGAAGGTTTTTGGTCAGAGGCTGGCCGTCGGCTGACGTGGATCAAACCCTACACACGCGCCAAGAACACAAGCTTCTTGCCGGGCAAAGTCGACATTAGGTGGTTTGACGACGGTACGCTGAACGTCTCGGCCAACTGCATCGATCGCCATCTTGCAACGCGCGGCGATCAGGTCGCGATTATCTGGGAAGGCGATAATCCCAACGAGAGTGAGCAGATCACCTATCGCCAATTGCACGAGCACGTGCAGCGGTTCGCCAACGTTTTGAAAAAGCACGGCGTCAAAAAAGGCGACCGCGTTACGATCTATTTGCCGATGATCCCGCAAGCGGCCTACGCGATGCTAGCATGTACGCGTATCGGCGCAGTCCACTCCATTGTGTTTGGCGGCTTCTCACCTGACAGCTTGCAAAATCGCATCGAGGACGCGAACTCGAAATTGATCATCACGGCCGACGAAGGGCTGCGAGGCGGCAAGCTGGTGCCTCTTAAGAAAAACGCTGACGCAGCGCTCGCAAAATGTGCGGGCGACGAAAAAATGCTGGTCGTTCGTCGCACTGGCAATCCGGTGCCGTGGACTACGGGACGCGATTTCTGGTTGCACGAAGAATTGCCAACCGTTGCTGCGACCTGCGACGCCGTTGAAATGGCAGCGGAAGATCCGCTGTTCGTTCTCTACACGTCGGGATCAACCGGTAAGCCCAAGGGCGTAGTGCACACGACCGGGGGGTATTTGCTGCACGCGGCGATGACGCATCAATACGTCTTCGATTATCACGATGGTGACATCTACTGGTGTACGGCCGACGTCGGCTGGGTGACCGGTC
>JANMII010000122.1:0-7541 GCA_031375665.1 Hyphomicrobium sp. | reverse complement strand
AGAAGGTACAGTGTTTTAGAAACATTCGTATGGGTCGCTGGCTCTGTGCACAGCTATAAATTGCGCTTCGAAAAGTGGGCGACGCCATCGCAAACGTTTCGCTGTTGGCCGACGACCAACGCAAAGCCGAGATCGATGAGTGTGAGCCGACCGGAATTCATGAGCGCCGCTCAGCGCGCGACTACGGCCCCGGGCGTTCTTGGTTTGGCTCCGTTCGCAACAAAAAAGCCGCCGGAAATCTCCGGCGGCTTTTCCGATGTTGAGAGTGTGTGGGTCGGACTTTAGAAGTCCATGCCGCCCATGCCACCCATGCCGCCGCCACCGCCGCCGCCGCCATGCGAATGGCCTTGGTCTTTCTTCGGCGCATCTGCGATCATGGCTTCTGTCGTGATCAAAAGACCCGCGACGGATGCTGCGTCCTGCAAGGCGCAACGCACAACCTTAGTTGGGTCGATGACGCCCTGCGAAACGAGATCGCCATATTCGTGGCTTTGCGCGTTGTAGCCGTAGGCGTACGCGTTGTTTTCGAGGATCTTGCCGACGATCACCGAACCATCTTCACCGGCGTTGGTGAAAATCTGGCGGGCTGGCGTCTGCAGAGCGCGGCGCACAATCTTGACGCCAACGGCCTGATCTTCATTTTCGGTCTTGATGTTGTCGAGCGCCTTGATCGACCGCAGCAGCGCAACGCCACCGCCTGGAACAATGCCTTCTTCAACGGCCGCGCGGGTCGCGTGCAGTGCGTCGTCAACGCGGTCTTTGCGTTCTTTGACTTCAACTTCAGTCGCGCCGCCAACCTTCAGAACGGCAACGCCGCCTGCGAGCTTGGCCAGACGCTCCTGCAGCTTCTCGCGGTCGTAGTCCGAGGTCGTTTCCTCGATCTGCGCCTTGATCTGCTTAACGCGGCCTTCGATCTCGGCCTTCTTGCCAACGCCATCGACGATGGTCGTGTTCTCCTTGTCGATCTGCACCTTCTTGGCGCGACCGAGCATGGCGAGCGTGACGGTTTCGAGCTTGATGCCGAGATCTTCTGAGATCACGGTGCCGCCGGTCAGGATGGCGATGTCTTCAAGCATCGCCTTGCGACGATCGCCGAAGCCTGGCGCCTTGACGGCTGCAACCTTGAGGCCGCCGCGCAACTTGTTGACGACGAGCGTTGCGAGCGCTTCGCCTTCGACATCCTCTGCGATGATGAGGAGCGGCTTGCCCGACTGAACGACGGCTTCAAGCACCGGCAACATCGCCTGCAGACCCGACAGCTTCTTCTCGTGGATGAGAATGTATGGGCTTTCGAGTTCAACGCTCATCTTTTCGGCGTTGGTGACGAAGTACGGCGAGAGATAGCCGCGATCGAACTGCATGCCTTCGACGACATCGAGTTCGGTTTCAAGCGACTTCGATTCTTCAACCGTAATGACGCCTTCGTTGCCGACTTTCTTCATCGCTTCGGCGATTTTGGCGCCGATTTCTTTGTCGCCGTTGGCTGAAATGGTGCCGACCTGAGCGATCTCGTCGTTCGAGGTCACCTTCTTCGACTTCGATTTCAGCTCTTCAACGACGGCTGCGACGGCGAGGTCGATGCCGCGCTTCAAGTCCATCGGGTTGGAACCAGCAGCGACTGATTTGGCGCCTTCGCGAACGATGGCCTGAGCCAGAACGGTTGCGGTGGTGGTGCCGTCACCAGCGAGATCTGCCGTTTTAGAGGCAACCTCTTTAAGCATCTGCGCGCCCATGTTCTCGAACTTGTCTTCAAGTTCGATTTCCTTGGCAACGGTGACGCCGTCCTTGGTAATGCGCGGTGCGCCGAACGATTTTTCAATGACGACGTTTCGGCCCTTCGGACCGAGCGTCACCTTGACGGCGTTCGCCAGGATATCAACGCCACGCAGCATGCGTTCGCGGGCGTCCTGGCTAAACTTGACGTCTTTAGCTGCCATGTGAAGCAACTCCTCGTTTGAATTTAGTTGTACGTTTGATTTCAGTTTGACAGGGGGAAAGTCGGGTCAATCGAAACCTAGGCTGCGGCTTTTGCCTTGGCGGCGCCTTCAAGCACGCCGAGGATGTCGCTTTCCTTCATGATCAAAAGCTCTTGGCTATCGATCTTGACCTCTGAGCCCGACCATTTGCCAAACAGCACACGGTCGCCGACTTTGACGTCGAGCGGGATAATCTTGCCGGTCTCGTCGCGGGCGCCAGCACCGATGGCGACGATTTCACCCTGCTGCGGCTTTTCTTTTGCCGTGTCGGGAATGATGATCCCGCCAGCGGTTTTGGTTTCTTCTTCAAGGCGCTTGACGACAACGCGGTCGTGGAGCGGACGAAACTTCATGGGTTCAACCTCATGATTGAATTGTGTTTTTCTATTTATGATCAGATCTAAAAACTGCCCTGAAGGCGGTTTTTGAAATAGCGCGATCGACGGGCCAACGAGCGTCGGCGACTGCGGTCGGGCTACCCCCGCTTTATGTTGAAGGCTGTTAGCAGTGTCAAGACCTGAGTGCCAGATAAGGCTGCGGCGTGGCAGCCGTGGCTTGATCGTGGTCAACGCCGGGGGCGTTACGCGCCGGGCGCACCGCCGGGACGTCTCATGGACTGAGCCCGCCTGGTTGAGCGTTTCGCCCCCCGCCGATATCAGTTGGCTGACACCAGAGGTCGACGGCACTGGTCGCCGACACACCAAGCCATACAAGACCAAGGTGTCCCGCTTGCGACAGCGCTATCGCAGGAGCCCACCCCACGAGGTCGGGAGCTGGGCCCGGAGCTGGGCCCGGAGCTGGGCCTCGAGCTAGGCCTGAAACCAGGCCAAGGAGCTGGGCCAGGAAGGGCCCCAGGGTTGGCCCGGCGACCAACTCATGGCCGCAAACCGTGCGAGCGAGCGGCTAATACGAAAAAGCCTGCGAAGATTTTTCGCAGGCTTCGGGGATGTTTTGCGAGCTGACAATTGGAAATGTCAGCACGTTGCTAAATCGCGAAATCCGACAGTTTTGCGCCCTTTTTCAAGCGATCGACCAGCCAATTCGGCTTGCGGCCGCGACCGGTCCACGTATCGCTCTTGTTTTCAGGATTGGCAAACTTGGCAACACCAACCGATTTGCCTTTCGCAGCGCCACGTGCTCCGCGGACATTGCCAAACAATTCGCCGACAGAAAAGCCGTGCGTTTCGGCCAGTTCAGCCATTTTCTTTTTCAACTCGACGCGATCACGGTCACGGGCGGCTGCAATAGCTTTTTGAACCTTGGCTTCTAAATCAACGAGCTCTTTTAAGGACAGCTTGTCGATATTGATGCCGGACGTCTTTTTTGTCTTTTGAACCACGGTACATTCCTCAATACGCAACAATCGAACATCGTTTAGACTAAATTGATCGGTCTCGCACCAATTTTTCACATCTGGAATACGCTTGAGCGCAACGAATATCAATAAAGCTTCGTATTAGGTAAACGAATTACTCGCTGCGGAGAGCGTCGATTGGGTTGAAACTGGCGGCCCGACGGGCTGGAAAAAATCCAAATATAATGCCTGTCGCCGCAGCGGCTCCAAGGGCAAGGCCAATAACACTGGGCGAAATCAACACTGGCCACTGAGCAGCACTGGCGATCAGCGTTGCAGAAGCTATACCAAGCAACGTGCCGATTACGCCGCCAACCATACATAAAGTGACGGCTTCAACCAGAAATTGACGCAGAATATCTCCGTGCCGGGCGCCGACCGCCATGCGCAATCCGATTTCGCGGGTTCTTTCAGTAACCGAGACCAGCATGATGTTCATGATCCCAATGCCACCGACAATCAGCGAAATGATCGACGTTGCAGCCAGCAAATAGGTCATGGTGCTAAGGACTTCGGTGCGGGCTTTCATAAATTCGGCTAAATTCCGCACACTGAAGTTTTCCTCTTCACCCGCCTGCGTTTTTCGGCGCTGCCGCATCAGCGCTTCAATATCTTCTTGAGCGTCTTTCAAATCCGTAGTCGGATCGAACTTGATATAGACTTGGCCAACTTGATCGGTTTGAACTTGGCTTTTGCCGATGATTTGGCCACGCGCAGTCGTCATTGGCATCAGCACGAGATCATCTTGATCGCGCCCGAAACTCGATGGGCCTTTGATGCCGAGCACGCCGACCACCTGAAACGGCGTGTTCTTGACGCGAATGGTGGCCCCGATCGGGTCTTCGCCTTGAAACAGTTGCTTGACGACGGTCTGTCCGATGACTGCAACTTTGGCCGAGGCTCGCACGTCCTGCAGGGTGAAGTCGCGACCGGCAACGATTTGCCAATCGCGCACGGACGCGAAATCGGCATGCACGCCACTGAGCGTGGTCGTCCAGTTGGTGTTGCCATAAACGATCGGTCCCGAGCCATTGAGTTGGCCCGAAATCGCGACGACGCCTGGCACTTTATCTCGAACGGCTGCGAGATCTTGCTCTGACAACGGCAGATCCGTGCCCGCGCCAGCCGCCCGACCCATGACCCGGCTGGACCCTGAAAAAATCACCAGCATGTTGGAGCCGAGTGACGCAATCTGCTTTTCAACTTCGCTGCGGGCGCCGCTGCCGACAGAGACCAGCACGATGACCGAGGCGACACCAATGATGATGCCAAGCGTCGTCAAGATCGACCGCAACAGATTGGCGCGCAACGCTGTCCACGCGACCGACAGGCTGTCAAAAATTGTCATCGTTCGACCTCATGATCCAGGTGATGAGCGCGTTGGTCAGCGCTTGTATCGTCGGTGATCTTGCCGTCTCGAAAGAGGATGCGTCGGCGGGCATAGGCGGCGATGTCAGCTTCATGGGTGACGATGATGACCGTGATGCCCTGACTGTTGAGTTCGGTGAACAAACGCATGATGTCTTCCGACGTTCTCGTATCCAAAGCGCCCGTCGGCTCGTCGGCGAGCAAAATTTTCGGGTTGTTGACCAGTGCGCGGGCGATCGCGACGCGCTGCTGCTGGCCGCCCGACAGCTGGCGTGGATGGTGGTCCAAGCGGCTGCCAAGGCCAACCTGGTCAAGACGGCGCCGGGCCTGATCTTCGAGGTCGTCGGGGCGTGGATTGGCGTAAAGTAACGGGAGCATGACTTGGCGCAGCGCGGACGTGCGGGCCAACAAGTTGAACTGCTGGAAAACAAAACCAATCGTTTGATTGCGCAGCGCGGCCAACTCGTCGGTTGTCATTTTGGCGATATCGCGGCCAGCGATCGTCAGCGAGCCCGACGTTGGTGTGTCGAGTGCGCCGATCAAGTTCATCATGGTCGACTTGCCAGAGCCAGACGCGCCCATGATGGCGACAAAATCACCGTCAGCAATATCAAGCGTCACACCATCGAGCGCGCGGACGGTCTGATCGCCCATCTGATAGGTTTTTGAAATGTTGCGCGCGCTGATGAGCGTGTTGCCTGACGCTGTCGCATTGGACGTTACCGCTGTCGCGCTGGATATTTGCGGTGACGCGCTGAAAATCGGCGCTGTCGCGCTCTCCATCTGCGTTGACTCGCTGGTCGCACGACGATCGGCGTTGCCGTCAAGGTCTCCTGGAACGCGACTTGGAACGATCACTTCTTCACGTCGCGCGCACGCACAATCACGCGCTCACCCTCAGTCAATTGTCCGCTGACGATCTCTGTGAATTGGTCATCTGAAACACCGAGCCGAACTGACCGCCGCTCCGGCTGGCCGGTCGCGTCACGGACATAAATGTTGCCAGCCTTAGTGGTCTCGCGGCCGCGTTTCCAGCGCTCATAAAGTGGGAGCTGGGCAGCGCTCAGGGTTGGCTGAAGCGTCTTCTCAATCAAGCTTTGCATGCGCTGGCGCATGGCGGCCGGATCGGCAACGGAAGTATCCACGGCTCCGGGTCCGCCGCCGCTGCGGGCTGCGAACAATTTGGCGATTTCCGCCCGCAATGCCGCTTCCTGGCTATCGGTCAATTCGAGGTCGGACTTGAGGCGCGCGATCTGGCGATCGCCGCGATTGGCCGATCCGCTGTCTCGGGCTTCCGACTGCGCGCCGCGCGGGCGAAAGCGCAAGGCATCGTTTGGGACGCGCAGGCTGTCATCTTTTTTAGCGACTTCAATTTGAACGTTCGCCGTCATGCCAGGAAACAACCGACGGTCCTCGTTCGCCGCTTCAATGATGACGGTGTAGGTCACGATATTTTGCAGTTCAGTGGCGGATAATCGAACTTGCACCACCTGGCCATCGAAGGTGCGGTCTGGGTAGGCATCAACCGAGAAGGTGACGGCGTTGCCCTGCGCGACCGCGCCGACATCCGCCTCGTTGACTTGGGCTTCAATGCGAATGCGACGAAGATCCTGTGCGATCTTGAACAATTCGGGTGCTTGAAAGCTCGCCGCAACCGTCTGGCCAAGATCGACGGTCCGCGAGATAACCGTGCCGTTAATCGGCGATATGATTTTGGTCCGTTCGAGGTCGACCTCGGATTGTTTGACCGCAGCCTCGCGTTGAATAATGACAGCCTTGGCACTGTCGATCTGCGCCCGCGCAACGGTGATGTCGGCGGTCGCAACTTCAGCATCACGCTTGGCTGAATCGAGATTGGCGCCGGTTGCAAAACCTTTCTCTTCAAGTTGCTCTTGACGTTTCTGTGTGCGCGCCGCGACGCCGCGGACGGCCTCGGCTTTCGTTAACAGTGCCGTCTGATTGGCAAGCGCGGCATGGGCCGCCATCAAATCGGCGCGGGCCTGGGCGACGCGCGCCTCAAACGTGCGGGCGTCGATTGTCGCCAACACGTCGCCTTGTTTGACTTCGCTGTTGAAATCGACCGACATCTTGTCGATCTGGCCGGAAATCTGCGAGCCGATCGAGACGGTGACGAGCGCGCGTACCGGACCCGATGTTGAAACGATCTTTCTAATCGCGCCTTTCGCAACGACGCTATCATCATAGACGATGTTGGCGTTCGTTGCGCCGCCTCGTTCGAACATGGCGGGTTGCAGCAGGTATGTTACGCCGACACCGACCAGGGCAATCGGAACACCAAGTGTAAAGAGGTATCGAAATCGGTTCTTCATGGGGCAAGGGTTATTTCGGAATGGGCCGAAGGTGGCGAGTATCCAGCTGCACGAGCAGCGTGATCTGCATACGGGCACAACGGCCTATCAAATCACTTCCGTCGCAGAGTGCACCTAACGTCATGACCATAGGCTGAATTTGATCGAGACGGCTGCAATTTCCTTGAGACGTCACCACGGCAGGCGTGCAAACCGCCGATACGGCAGCCGCAAATAAGGCAAAAACCGAACCAAGATGGGACACCGAGCGTTGTGATAGCAACGATTTGAGCGTGCCGACGATAACACCACGGAACGACGGCACGCGCTCTCAACAACACGATTTGGCGAAAACAGGAATAGCCATGACCGGGAATTGCTTTGGCCCTAAAGGACATTCAGCGATGATTGACACACACTGCCGACGGTCGCAGATACGGGTCGTGCTGGCGATTTGTCTGACGCTTTTGATGATTGGGCCAAACGCTGCGATGGCGAAGACCCCAGAACCACCGTTTACCGTCACGTTAAAAG
>JANMII010000086.1:0-4296 GCA_031375665.1 Hyphomicrobium sp. | reverse complement strand
GCGAGGATGAGGATCGCGCCACTTTCATACAGCAGATTGACGGGCGGCTGATCTTTGCCCTGCAGGATCACCAGCCGCGCGAGTGCCGTTATGGCGATGAACAGCGGCAGTGTGATCGGTATTTTCTTGCTGTCATAATAGACGCCGACCATGGCCAGCACCTCGACATAGATGAACATCAAAAGCAGATCTTTGAGCGCGACTGTGCGGCCGGCAATGATCACCAAAATTTCCTGAACCATCGCGGTCACCGTGAACAAGCCAATGATCAGGAGAAACATGTTTTCGAGGTGATGAATGCCAGCACTGATGGCTTTGACGCTCGCTGGTTTTTCGTTTGTCGGCTCCATTTCGTCTCCTCGATGAAGCATGGCTCAGATAAGGCGCTCGTGCTCTAATACGACGTCATGTGTCTGTCGCATCGGCGCAGCCGGTGTTCCGCCGTGATGCGCCTTGCCGTCACGTAAAATCAATCACCATGCCATCATAGGCCGGCTCAACGTTTGCTGGTAAGTCGCGCCGCAAGGTTTCGTAGTCGATCTCGCTCGTCATGTGCGTCAGGATTGTTCGCTTGGGGCGCAACCGTTCGGCCCAAGCCAACGCCTGCTTGACGCTAAAATGGCTTTCGTGCGGGGAATATCGCAGCGCATCGACGATCCACACATCAAGCCCTTCGAGCAACGCGATCGAGCTCTCAGGCAGATCGCTGATGTCGGGCGAATACGCGAGGTTTGCAACACGGTAGCCCAGCGACCCGATATCGCCGTGGATTTGTGGGATCGGCACGGCGGTGATGACGCCACCGCCGCCAGTGATTTCGATCGGCGATACGCCATCAATTTCATTACCGTTCAGGATTGGCCGGTAACCCGAGCCATTGGGTGTTGCAAAACAGTAAGCGAACCGATGCTTGAGGCTGTCACCCGTCACCTTGTCAAAGTAAACTTGGACGCGCTGCTTCATCGAGAACGCAACCATGCGGAGATCATCGATGCCATGCGTGTGGTCGGCGTGATCGTGGGTGTAGAGCACACCGTCAAGACCGAGCAAGCGCACTGACAAAATCTGCTCGCGAAAGTCCGGCGAACTATCGACTAGGACGGCGGTGGTTCCCCCACCACTGCGCCGCTCGAACAATCCAGAGCAGCGTAGTCGCCGGTTTTTAGGGTTGGATGGATCGCACGACCCCCATTGCATGCCAATGCGCGGCACGCCGCCCGACGACCCACAGCCAAGGACTGTAAAGCGATAACTCATGGGGCAGCCGTGCTGCTGATTGAGGTTGGAGGGCTCACGCCGCGCCCACGATCCGCTTTGGCGTAAAGCCTGAAGAAATTATCCGTTGTGGCCGCAGCGATCGCCTCACGCGTCACACCCTTGACGTCGGCAAGTGCCGCAGCGGTTCGCACAACATAACTTGGCTCGTTGGTTTTGCCACGAAATGGATCGGGCGCCAAAAATGGCGCGTCGGTTTCAACCAACAACCGATCGAGCGGAATGTCGCGCGCGATGTCGCGGAGGGCTTGCGATTTTTTGAATGTGATCACACCGCTAAACGACACATACAGTCCAAGATCAACCGCCCGCATGGCTAGGTCGCGCCCACCGGTGAAGCAATGCAGGACGGCTGGAAAAGCGCCTTTCGCGTGTTCGTCTTCGAGAATGGCGATGGTGTCGAGATCGGCGTCGCGGGTGTGAATCTCGAGCGGCAGCCCGGTTTCGCGAGCTGCTTGAATGTGGCGACGGAAGCCCTCGGCCTGAGCGTTCGCGCTCGAATGCTGATAGAAATAATCGAGCCCCGCCTCACCGATCGCCACGACTTTCGCGGATGTCGACAGCGCGATCAGGGTAGCAACGTCGACATCGCTTTCTTCATCAGCGTTGTGGGGATGCGTGCCAACTGAACAATAAACGCTGTCATAGCGTTCGGCGACGGCGAGCACCGACGGGAATTGGCGCACGCGCGTTGAGATCGTGACCATCATGCCAACGCCGTTGGCGTGCGCCCGCGAGACGATGTCATCGAGGTCGGTTGCGAATTGCGGAAAATCGAGATGGCAATGATGGTCGACGAGCATCACTCAGGCTGGCCTTTTTTCTTTTGTGCCGGTTTGGGCGAGGCCGCCGCCGCTTCAGCCGCCGGATCGACGTAGCGCGGGAACACGCCTTGGGGCTCTGGGATGGCCTGGCCAGCGGATAAACGCCCGTTTGAGCCAAGCGCTGCAAATGAGCGCGTGTCGGGTGCTATGGCCAGCAGGTCGAGGAGCTTGCTGGCGAGCTCGGGCATGGCGGGCTGTGCCAAAATCGCAAATTGGCGCACGCATTCAGCCGTCACGTACAGAATTGTGCCCATCCGCGCTGGGTCTGTTTTCTTTTTTGCCCAGGGTTCTTCGGCGGCAAAATAGCGATTGGCGTCGGCGATCACCGCCCAGACAGCATCGAGATATTTGGTGATCGCCTGGCGATCCATCTCAGTACGCGCAATTGGATAGAGGGCATCGGTTGCGGAGATCAGCGCTTGATCATCAGCCGTCAACGCGCCGGGTGTTGGAATGACGCCGCCGCAATTCTTGTAGATCATCGACAACGAGCGCTGCGCCAGATTGCCAAGATTGTTGGCCAGATCGGCGTTGATGCGGTTGGCGATCGCCTCGGGCGAATAATTCCCATCCTGCCCAAACATCACTTCGCGCAGAAAGAAATATCGGATTTGATCGCGACCGTAGGCGGCAACCAGATCAAACGGGTCGACAACGTTACCGACCGACTTCGACATCTTTTCTCCCTTGTTCAGCACGAACCCGTGGCTGAACACGCGACCCGGCAATGGCAATCCGGCACTCATTAGAAACGCTGGCCAATAGACCGCGTGGAAACGCACGATATCTTTGCCAATGACATGAACGTCGGCTGGCCAGAAATGCGCCCGAGCGCCGCCGCCGTTCAACAGGCCGGTTGCCGTGATGTAGTTGGTCAGCGCGTCGACCCAAACGTACATGACGTGACCATCAGCGCCGGGCACTGGAATGCCCCAATCGAGCGTTGAACGTGAAATCGATAAATCTTCAAGACCCATCGCCACAAAGCTCACCACTTCGTTGCGCCGTTCTGGCGGCAGAATGAAATTGGGATGGGCTGCGTAGTGAGCGAGAAGTTTGTCTTGATAGGCCGACAGCCGAAAAAAGAAGGTCTCTTCTTCGTTCCACTCGACCGGTGTGCCGGTCGGCACGGCAAAGCGCACGCCGTCGCGAATGTCTGTTTCGGTTTCTTTGTAATACGTCTCGTCGCGAACCGAATACCAACCGCCGTACTTCTTCTTAAAGATATCGCCGGACGCTTCCATGCGCCGCCAAATTTCTGCCGACGCTGCGTAGTGGCGCGGCTCGGTTGTGCGGATGAAATCGTCGTTTGAGAGGCCAAGTGTTGCAGCCAACTCAATGAAGCGCGCAGCGTTGCGATCAGCCAGTGCCGCCGGCGTCGTCCCCTCTTTGAGCGCGGTCTGCTTCATCTTCAAACCGTGCTCGTCGGTGCCGGTCAGAAAAAAGACGTCCTTGCCAGCGAGGCGTTCGAAGCGTGCGATGCAATCAGTAGCGATGGCCTCATAGGCGTGCCCGATATGGGGCGCGCCGTTGGGATACGAGATTGCGGTCGTGATATAAAACGGGTCTGCCACCTGCGACATGGTCCTTGTGGAGTGCATCAGTCATCGGCGAAAAGGTCTTGCCGCGACGCCAGTTTGAATTGATCGGTCATCGGCCGCCGATCGTCGACGTGTTGGTGGTCGGTGCACTCGTAATGGACGCAGCCAACACACGGCTAGGCTGAATCCGCGTTTTGTCATTTAGCAGTTTGGCATTCGGTCATACCGCTTGGCACGTGCTTTCAAGGCGCGTCAAACTGGCCAAAACCAACGCCTTGCGGTCAAGATTGAGTTGCATCGCCTCAGCCCGCTCGCGCGCCAGTGTTTCCCATAGCTCGGCGAAGGTGGCAAGCCGCGCCTGACCGACCAGGCGTTGCGCAAGCGCCAAATCAGCGGCGCTGCCGGTGCCTGTCGCTTGCGCCCGGATGATGCGCGCCAGAGTGTCGTGTAAGAGCCCGCCAAACAGCACGAACTTGGCATCGTTGTTCGCGCCCTGCATGTCGTCGGCCAATGTGTGAGCGGCTTTGAGGTCGAGCTTGGGAAGCAGTGCGAATATCTTGTCGATTTTTGCTTGCAGAGCAAATCCGCCACTATCGAACAGCGTCAAAGCGCGGCGCACAGATCCGTTCGATATGCGCTGCAAATCCGACCATACG
>JANMII010000064.1:0-3696 GCA_031375665.1 Hyphomicrobium sp. | reverse complement strand
CATCGATTGCGGCTGGCCCAGCATGGCGGCTTCAGCTTCGATCCCGCCCACCCCCCAGCCCAGAACAGCCAAGCCGTTGACCATTGTGGTGTGGCTGTCGGTGCCAACCAGCGTATCGGGGTAGGCGACTGTGGTGCCGTCGGCCATCGTGTTGGTCCAGACGGTTTGCGACAGGTATTCGAGATTGACCTGATGGCAGATGCCGGTGCCGGGCGGCACAACGCGGAAGTTTTCGAACGCGCCTTGGCCCCACTTGAGAAAGTTGTAGCGCTCGCCGTTACGGGCATATTCCAGGGCGACGTTGTGATCGTAAGCTTTTGGCGTGCCGAACTCGTCAACGATGACCGAGTGGTCAATGACAAGGTCGACCGGGACCAGAGGGTTAATCTTATTGGGGTCGCCGCCGAGCTTAGTCATGCCATCGCGCATGGCGGCAAGATCGACCACGGCTGGCACGCCGGTGAAGTCCTGCATGAGGACACGCGCTGGCCGAAAGCCGATTTCTTTTTCTGTCCTGCCCGTGTTGTCCAGCCACTCTGCCATGGCGGCAATGTCGGCTTTGGTGACCGTGCTGCCGTCTTCATGGCGCAACAGGTTCTCCAGCAACACTTTCATGGCGAATGGCAGTCGCGAAATGCCCTTCAGGCCGTTCGCCTCAGCAGCGGGCAGGGAATAATAGACGTAGGTTTTGCCATCGACGGTCAACGTCTGGCGGCAATTGAAACTGTCGTCGGACATGGGGGTAACAGCGCTCAAGGTCAGGGCTCCTGGAACAGAGTGACAGAGAGCTGCGCCGCCGGTGTGCCGACGGACCTTGCTGGTCAGGAAACCGATGTGCTCTCGGCTATCCTGAGGCGCGGTTTTTGCGCTAGCGAAGGTTGCAACCTATCGCAAAAATAATGCACTGCAAAATAGAAGCCGGTGTAAGCATCGGGTCGCGACCTTGCGCCGAATTGCCACTCTCTCGTCGATCGTAATCGCAACCCGCCCTGCCGTTTCTCAATCCGATTGCTTTTGCAGGCCCGCTAACCCGTGAAGCTTGTTATCGACACCCTAACTGTCAACCGCGGCGACAGGACCATCTTGGATGGCGTGTCGCTGACAGTTGGCGCCGGTCAGGCGATGATTTTATCAGGCCCAAACGGGTCCGGTAAAACGACGCTCTTGCGAGCACTTGCAGGCTTTCTACCGGCTGCCAGCGGCACCATCCGCTTTGAAGGTGGCGTTGCCGATACGTCGTTGGCAGAGCAATCGCATGTTGTTGGCCACGCCAACGCGATCAAAGCAAACCTGACCGCGCGCGAAAACCTCGAATTCTGGCAGACCTTTTTAGGCGCTGCAGATGCGCCGAGTGAGCAAATGACCGAGAACGCCATCCATCGCCCTGTGAACCACCGCGTTGACAGAGCGCTCGCGCACTTCGGTCTTGACGCGCTAGATGATTATCCAGCGGCTTATCTGTCAGCTGGCCAGAAACGCCGATTGGGACTTGCCCGGCTTCTGGTTGCGAGCCGCCCGGTTTGGCTTCTCGATGAGCCAACTGTGTCGCTTGATGCAGCCTCGACGCAGCGGCTGGCAGCAGCCATCGACGCACACACGGCGCACGGCGGGCTGGTGATCGCGGCTACGCACATGCCGATGGTAGTGCAGCGCAGCTTTGAATTTTCGCTGCAGGCGGCGACCCAACAGCTCTCATCGGGCCAGCTATGAGCGCCTTTTGGACATTGGTGGCACGCGATTGCCGGCTGGCTGTCCGTGAGGGTGGCGCGATCGGCACGGCACTCGGCTTTTTTCTGATTGTGGTCGCGATGATGCCACTCGGGCTTGGGCCAGACCTCAATCTGCTGTCGCGCATCGCCACCGGAATTCTTTGGATCGCGCTGCTGCTGGCAGCTTTGCTGTCTCTGGGTCGCATCTTTGAGGCCGATTACGACGACGGTACACTGGACGTGATGGCCACGTCGGCCCTGCCGCTCGAATTGGTGGCGGCCGCCAAAGCGCTGGCGCATTGGCTGACGACGGGCATCCCGCTCGCCTTACTGGCGCCCATTCTTGGTATTTTGCTAAATCTGGATTTGGCGACGTATCCGGCGCTGGTGGCCACCATGCTACTTGGGACACCAGCGGTGAGTTTTCTCGGCTCAATCGGGGCGGCGTTAACGCTGAGAACCCGGCGCGGCGGCTTACTTCTCGCCCTGATTGTTTTGCCGCTCTACGTGCCGACGCTCATTTTTGGCATTTCGGCCATCGCGGCGTCGGCTGGTCCAGGGGGGGTGCAATCGTCGTTCTTAATTTTGGGTGCGCTGTCGCTGTCCGCCATCGTCCTCGGCCCGCTTGCCGCCGCCGCGGCATTGCGGATCCAAATGCACTAGCGCGGCCAGTCATGCTGGCCCAGTCATGCTGGTACCGACATAACGCGTGTCGGCGTTAAGGGTCTTAGCCGACAGCCTCAAGCTGGCATGATTGCACGCTCATCTCGAAAGGCTTACATCCCGCCCATGCAAACGTTGACGCAAAAACTCGCCAATCCAACGCGCTTTATGCAGCTGTCCGGTGCGGTGTTGCCTTGGATCGCAGTGCTGGCCGCAGTCATCATCGCCTACGCGCTTTATCTCGTGTTTGCGGTTGCGCCGCCGGATTATCAGCAGGGCCAGACTGTCAAGATTATGTACATCCACGTGCCGAGCGCTTGGCTTGCCCTGATGACCTACGGTTTGGTTGCGGTGTCGAGCTTCGGTCTGCTGGTGTTTCGCCATCCGTTGGCGGATGTATCGGCGAAAGCAGCGGTGCCGATTGGGGCTGCATTTACGTTTCTAGCACTGTTCACCGGTTCTCTGTGGGGCAAGCCGATGTGGGGCACCTATTGGGTCTGGGACGCACGTTTGACGTCGGTATTGATCCTGTTTTTTCTCTATCTCGGCTTAATGGCGCTGCGCTCGTCGCTGGATGATGAAGCGACCGCGGCCAAGCTGACAGCGGTGCTAGCCCTTGTCGGCGTTGCGCTGCTGCCGATCATAAAATTCTCCGTCAATTGGTGGAACACTTTGCACCAGCCATCGACGGGCATGACATCGACGGTCGATCCGAGTATGCGCGTGCCGCTGCTGATCATGGCGCTGGGCTTCACACTGATGTTTTTCGCCATGCATCTTAAAGCGATGCAAAATGAAATCTTGCGCCGCCGCGTCAAGTCCATGCGCGTCTCCGATGTCGCGCGCCGCGATGGATTGACGACGGCGTCAACTTCGGCTGCAGGATAGCGACATGGATCTTGGACCTCACGCAGCATTTATCTCGTGGTCGTATGCTTCGGTTCTTTTGACGATTGGCGGTTTGATTGGCTGGCTTGTGTTTGATGGCCGCCGACAGATGGCGGCATTGCGCGATCTGGAAGCGCGCGGCGTCAAACGCCGGTCGTCAGTTGGGAGTGGCGCCAGCGATGATGATAGCCTTGGGCCCGGCGTACGCAAATGAGTGTTGAACGTCGTGATATTCGAGGGACGTGGCTGCGCTTTTTGCCGATCGCAGTTTTCGCGGGTGTGGTCGGATTTTTTGGCTATGCCCTGACCAGCGGTGATCCATCGAAGTTGCCGTCGGCGCTGATTGGAAAAACCGTCCCAACATCGACATTTCCAGCCGTCGAAGACCTTCAAGACAGCGGCGTCGCTGTGCCGGGGTTCAGCAGTGCCGATCTGA
>JANMII010000018.1:0-26582 GCA_031375665.1 Hyphomicrobium sp. | reverse complement strand
GTCTGCGACAGCGCCAGCAGTAAATTCAATCTGACGACTGGAAGTCGCCAGCCAGACTTTACGACGACGAATTAAGCCCTGACCGAATCAGACCTATGCATGACCGATCTCGTCGAACGCCAGGATCAGATTTTAGCCATCTGGCCCGCAACACCGCAGCGCCAATTTTGAATGGTCCAGTTGGGGTGCTCGCCGACCCACTTGGCCATTTCGAACTGCCCGTACATGATGCACTGGCGTGGCGTCACACTCGCTTCTTCGAAGTTGAGGTGGACGTCTTTGCAGTTCGACGGCTGGTCAATCATGCAGACAGCAACAACGAGTTCGATCATTGCGACCCCCGATAAAGGTTGTCAGTACACTCACTGGGAGTGAACTGCGGTGGCCCTGGGTGGTTCCTCGAGGCTAGTCTTTTTAATTATGCGACAATGGTGCGCTGAGATTATTGCCGATTCGTAAACTGCTCAATGTCCATGCAGTCGCAGCGAGTGCCTAATAATCATTCTGGGTTATGTTTGTCACATAGTGGTGCTTGTTCGCTACTGTGCGATGATTTTGAGATAAGGCCGTATCGCCGCTCAATGCCACCGATCGAGCGGCCATTTGCGCAAACGAACAACACTCAAGTCAGAAACATGTTTGCGGATTGAACTTCGTCTTGAGTTTGACAACCGTTCGCCGCCATACCCAGCGCCGGAGTGTCGGCTGGTCGACACGCCGACGAGAGATGACCATCAATGACGATTGCGCCAGCGACGCCCTCACCGTCCACGATCGACCCGTTGATCGCTGTTGCTGTCGTGGCAGCTCAGAGTGAGCCGCCAGAGACACTTGTGTCTTGGCGACGATTTGCACGCCAGTCCGCGCTCTGGGCCGTCATCATGGTGTTTGGCGTGGCGTCGGCCTGCTTACTCTACGCAGCCGCGACTCGGGCGCAGGCAACAAAGGCCGAACCGCAGACCGAAACAGGTTATCTCGCTGACCTCTCGCCCCCACACTGAGTTGCAGCGCTGATTTGCCTTTTGTCAGCCATTCATTGAACCTACCATTGCGGTGTTGCGGCTGACGTGCGGACGAGCCGTATACTATGGCACTGATCTGTCCCGTGATCCATAGCCACACGGCCCCGCGGCAGCCGTTAATCGTGCTAGGTATCGCGCTGATCATCGGGGTGGCACAGGCCGAGGAAGCACGATCATGGCGTCTTGGATCTGGATCCTGATATTTCTTGGTGTGGCTACGGCGATCGTTTGCATGGTCCTGTGGGCGAGCGGCATCCTGTCGGCAGCCAATCGCTCCAATGCGACCACACCACCAAGCGGAACCGACGCGAGCAACGCACGTGAGAATGCTGAGCATGCGACGGCGCCTGCACGCTCAACCGTGGCGCGATCCATGCCGGTAAGATCATCGGTGCCGCCGCCGGCCATGGCGGGACCAGCGCCCGCCCTCGCCACAGACCGTGGCCAAGCTGTAGCGCCAACGACACCGGCACCCCAGCGCCGCAGCGCTGCCCCACCGCCAGCCGCCGCTGCCGGGCCGTCTGCTGCTGTGGCTAGGGACGCGTCTTCACAACCAGCATCACGCGCGACGCCACCGCAACGCAGCAGCAAACCGCCGCCGATCTTGGCAGCCGTTGACCGTCCGACGCGCGACCCCGGTGGTAAAGGTCAGTGAATGACTAGCTGTTGGCTGGTATCACTGCGATCATATCAGCCGAGTTGCATCAACGGTTGCATCAAGGTCCGACGTCGGCTGGTAATTGGCACAAAGGGCATGCCACGTATGACAGCCCTATGTGTTGCGAATGATTCATTCGGCATCTCTTGCTAGGCTTCCTATTCTGCTCCTATCATTACCGCTGGCAGCCGATTTTCCGGTGGCATGCCCAAGCCGGGCATGAATGCAGTTGGTTGCTGAGAGGTCGAGCGTCGAATGACGGAGCAGCAAAAGAAGTTTCCCGAGTTCTACGTCACTGCCCCCCAACCGTGCCCCTACCTTCCAGGCCGCTTGGAACGCAAACTCTTCACGCACCTCACGCATGACAAACCGCCGGAATTGGTCGACAGGCTTTTGACAACCGGTTTCCGCCGTAGTCAGAACATCGCCTACGTTCCGTATTGCGAGGGCTGTCAGGCCTGCGTTTCCGTTCGCGTGCTGTCCAACGAATTCCAGCCTGATCGCTCGATGAAGCGCATTCAACAGCGCAACTCTCGGCTGGTCGCGCGCCGCATGGCGCCGACCCCGACGGCCGAACAATACGCGCTGTTTCGAACGTACATCGACGCGCGCCATAGCGATGGCGGCATGGCCGACATGACCGTTTTCGATTACCGCATGATGGTCGAAGATACTGTCATCGAAACATTTTTGACCGAATACCGCGAGCAACCAACCAATGCCGACGGTCGTGAGTTCGACACTTGGCCCTTGAAAGCGGTTGCCCTTTGCGACCGGCTCGCCGACGGCATTTCGATGGTCTACAGTTTCTACGATCCGTCGGACGAACGCTTGAGCCTTGGCACCTACATGATCAGCGAGCACATCGAGTTCGCCCGACGCATCGGCCTGCCGTATTTATATCTGGGCTATTGGATCGAGGGTTCGCGCAAGATGTCGTACAAAACGCGCTTCAAACCCCAGGAGCGACTTGGGCCCGATCGTTGGGAACGCTTTATCGAAAGCGCCTGATCGCTTCCGCCTGAAATTCACAGCCTGGATTTGAGAGGCTGAACTTCAGAGCCTGATCCGCAACTCCGGATCGCGTGCTCGGTCAAAGCTTTGCGGCCCGAATTCAACCGCGTCGGCTACTTCCACAATTCAGTGTCGATTTTTCCGAACATGTAGCTCCATTTTGCCGTTTGTGTATCGACGAGCAGGGACATTCGCGCCCGCAATTCGAGCAGCACGGCGCAATCCGGCGTCGCAGCCGAGGCGCCCTCTTGGCCAAGCGTTGATATCGCCGTCAACAGTTCATCAGTCGATTGATCGAATTCGGCGATCTTTTCATCACGAACAAAAGGGGCAGCCTCTTTCAAGAAAACATCATGTGCCCAGCCGCGCTTGTCTTTCAGCGCGCGGAGCTTTTCTTGGAAGGCGGGTTTATTTTTCGTGTTGAGTTCCCGCAGCGACCCCGCCGCTTGCTCGACAACCTGTTCAAAATCAGTTTTCGCACACGAACCAGACGGCGCGGCCGCAGTTGTGGAATTAGCAGCGTTCGCCACGCCACTTGCAAACCATCCGTTGGCCGATTGATGGTCCGGGCGTTGGCCGAACAGACATAAGCTTTGGATGGCGCAGAGCGCCGTCACTGCGAGCACAGCACGCAGCCATCGACGGCCAAAGTTGACTTGCGAACGTCCCATGCCATCAATTGGTAGCCGCACGCCTCAAACCGAGCAAGCGTTCACCGTCCCGAGACCTGCTGCAAATCACACATTAAAATCGGGGACCAAACGAATTCGAGCGCGGAAAACCTTTCGGCGCTAGCCGCCCCGTCTGGGACCGATCTCCTGCCCAGTCCTTGAGATCGCTCCAGCCCAGCGTGAATTCGCGGTTGGCACTGTCGAGCCACGTCAACCCGTCCGCCTTCTTAAACACACGCACATCCGACAATGCGCCCTCCTTGAAGCGTTGCAAGATCACACCCTTGCCCCGCGCCATCTCGTTCACCTCGTCGAGCCTAAAGACCAGCATTTTGCGATTTTCACCGATCGTCGCCACCATATCGCCGTCGACGGGCACGCATACGCGCGCCTCCTCCGGTTCTGTGACATTCAACACCTGTTTGCCTTTACGGGTTGATGCAATGACTTCGGTTTCAGCGACGATGAAGCCATAGCCGCCTGTCGAGGCAACCAGCAATTTGCGGCCAGCGTCATGGACAAAAACTTCGGCAATGTCGTGGTTTTCTTCGAGGTCAAACATTAAACGGACCGGTTCGCCGTGCCCTCGCCCACCTGGCAACTGACTGGCTTCGAGTGTAAAAAATTTGCCGTTGGTTGCAAACAGAACGAGCTTGTCAGTCGTGTGGGCGTGCACAATGCGCTTGAGCTCGTCGCCTTGTTTGAATTCGAGCTTGGCGGTCTCCGCCTGATGGCCTTTAAGCGCGCGGATCCAACCTTTCTCGGAAAGGACGACGGTGATCGGCTCTTTCTCGACCAAGACGGCATCGAGGTCGGCGTCGATCTCGGGTGCGTCCGCAAATGTCGTGCGGCGTTTGCCAAGTGCTGTCTTTTTTGAATAGCGCTCGCGCGTTGCCTTCACTTCGTCGCTGATCCGATCCCACTGCAGATCGTCGGATTTGAGCAACTGCTTAATCTCACGACGCTCTTTCGATAGCTTTTCGTGTTCGGCTTTGAGTTCGACCTCTTCGAGCTTCGACAGCGACCGCAGACGAAGATTAAGGATCGCTTCAGCTTGAATATCTGACAGCGAAAATTTCGCCATCAGCTTGGCCTTGGGTTCATCCTCGCGCCGCACGATGCGGATAACCTCATCGAGGTTGAGATAGGCGATCAGATAGCCATCGAGAACTTCGAGCCGACGCTCGATCTTCTTCAGGCGGTACGTCGATCGCCGGACCAGCACTTCGACACGATGTTCCAGCCATTGCGACAGCACTTCACGGATCGAGAGAACATTCGGAATTTGGCCGCCAGACAGAACGTTCATGTTCAACCCGAAGCGGACTTCGAGCTCGGTCAGCCGGAACAAGCTTTCCATCAGAAACATCGGATCGACCGTGCGGGCTTTTGGCTCTAGAACGAGGCGGATTTCTTCGGCACTCTCGTCGCGCACATCACCCAGCAGGGGAAGCCGCTTTTCACTCATCAACTCGGCGATCTTTTCGACGAGTTTGGCTTTTTGAACTTGATAAGGCACTTCTGTGACGACGATCACATAGCCGCCGCGCGCCAACTCTTCTTTTTGCCAGCGCGCCCGCAAGCGAAACCCACCGCGCCCGGTTTTATAGGCCTCCAGCATGGAATCGCGCGGTTCGATGATGATGCCACCGGTTGGGAAATCAGGCCCCGGCACCATCTCGACGATCTTCTCCACCGTCGCATTGGGATGCTTGATCAGATGCAGCAACGCTGCGCACAGCTCATCGACGTTGTGGGGTGGGATGTTTGTCGCCATGCCAACGGCAATGCCGGATGATCCATTGGCCAGCAAATTTGGAAACGCGGCCGGCAGCACGATCGGCTCTTGCACCCGACCGTCGTAGTTGGGGCGGAAGTCAACGGTATCTTCGTCAATGCCTTCCAGAATGGCCGCCGCCACATCGGTCATGCGCGCTTCGGTATAGCGTTCAGCGGCTGGATTATCGCCATCGATATTGCCGAAGTTGCCTTGGCCATCGACCAGCGGATAACGCACCGCGAAATCTTGAGCGAGCCGCGCCAACGCGTCATAGATCGCCTGATTGCCGTGCGGGTGATAGTCACCCATCACTTCACCGACGATCTTTGCGCATTTTAGATAGCCGCCAGCGGGATCGAGCCGCAGTTCGCGCATGGCGTAGAGAATGCGACGATGAACGGGCTTTAGTCCGTCGCGCACGTCTGGCAGCGCGCGATGCATGATGGTCGACAATGCGTAGGCGAGGTAGCGTTCTTCGAGCGCTATTCGCAATTCGACGGGCTCGATGGGGCCTTCGGGCGGAAGAATCGGTTTTGCTGACATCAGGCGCGTTTAGCGTGACGCATTGCGCCACTCAAGCCCTGAGTTGCTGGCAAAAGTCAGCGCCGGACAAATTAGGTGTAGTACGCGCATTATTGACCTGCGACGGTTAGCGCACGATCACACCGTCCGCATCGTCATTGTCGCGATCGTCCGGTGAACCGTAAAAATCCAGGGCGTCATCAGGCTCTTCGCGCTGCTCGGATGGAACAACTTGTTGACCGGCTTCGTCGTCCCACGACGCCCGCGACGGTTGGCGCGCTTCAACGCGACCGTTACCTCCTGCAGCTTGCGGTCGGGAGTTCTGCGCCGCCGCATCGGCGACAGCGAGAGCTGACACCACCGAAACTTGCGCACCAACCTGCACCAGCGACGCCAAATGAACGACGTGAGCATTCATCATCCGGAAGCAACCCGACGACTCCGATCGCCCGATCGACTTGGGATCATTGGTGCCGTGGATCCGATATAGCGTGTTACCGAGGTAAATGGCTTTGGCACCGAGCGGATTTCTAAGACCGCCGAGCATTTTGGTCGGCAACTCCGGTTGCCTCTGGCGCATCTCAGCAGGCGGATGCCAATCGGGCCAGTCGGCAACGCGCGACACTGTCTCAGTACCGGTCCACGAAAATCCATCGCGACCGACACCGATCGGGTAGGCATATGCCGACGTCGCCGATACCAGATAATAGAGTTTTCGGTTGCGGACATCGATAATGATCGATCCCGGTGTTCCTTGACCGGCAAATGCCACCAAGGGCGGCGCTTGTGGCGCGATTGCCGGCCGCGCGCCGCCTTCGCGGACGATCTCAACCGGCTTGCCATCTAGAGGGGCCTGCGGGCGAGCAGAGCGACGCGGCACGTCATCTTCGTAGTCGTCGTTGTAGTAGTAGTCTTCAACATCGCGCCGATCGTAACGGCGATCATATCGCGGATCATAATCACGCGCCTGTGGCGCATAATATCGCCGCTCGGCGCGGTACTCGCGACGGGTCCGAAATTCGCGGTCACGGTCGCTCCACATACCATAAGGCGACAATGATTGCGCCGCAGCGGGCGTGGCGAAAGGCGTGACCGGGCCGAGAATTGCGCCTGTGACGACCACGGCGACCGCGAGCACAGCGCACGGACGGTAGGGTCGGTCGATTATATCGCGCAGCATTAAAACCTCACACCTGCAACTCTCACAGATCACGCTCTGATCCAAACCCGTTGGCGGCCATCGGACGAACGTCAGACCTCCACCTTGGAGCGTAACGTATCGATCGAACGTTTCCGTCGCGCAAACTTGGGCCAACCCGCAAGCAAACGCTTGATATGATGCAAAGTTTCAGTCCAGCGCGGCGAAATTGTGCTGCCAGTCTGCAAACTGGCAGGCGTTAAGGGTTATTTTTCCTGAGCATATCCCATGCCGTCGGCGACTTCCGCCAAGCTGCCAAGGCGTAAGCCATTCGTCGAAGGCTCGCGATGTGACAACGCTTGCCGCACCAACCAGGCCAGGAGTTCACGTCATGCCGCAGCAGTCGCTCGATGATCAAGCCGACCGACACGCTCTCCCAGCAAGCTCGTTCGTCTTGTTCGAACGTCCTGATTGGAATCCAGAGCCGTTCGTTAACTGATGCCGCGACCCATCGATCAGTAGCGTTGGGCACGATTGCGGCACGATATTATTGCGACGAGCGCTGGCGCCCCCAGTTGACCTCAACTACGATCGAATTTCGGATTGGAGCGATCGCGATCGTTCGCGCGCGTCTCACCTGTTGTCATTCGCGCCCGCCACTGCCAGCCGTCGTTCGCAGCCGAAGTTAAGAGCCGCCGTTCAATGCCGCCGTATCGACACCTCGTTCCATCCCGTCCTTGCATCCTGTCGCGTCCTTTACGGAGCACCCGCCATGAAAACACCGACACTGATCAAAACCGCAGCTGTGTCCCTCTTCGCGCTTTCGACAGCCACCGCAAATGCCGACATGCCGAAAGCCGTCGGTGATGGCGAAGGCCAAGTCGATATCGTGGCTTGGCCCGGATACATCGAGCGCGGCGCAACCGATAAGGCCTACGACTGGGTCACCGGATTTGAAAAGGCCACCGGCTGCACCGTCAACGTCAAGACAGCCGCGACGTCCGACGAAATGGTCACGCTGATGAACCAAGGCGGATTTGATTTGGTGACCGCCTCGGGTGATGCGTCACTGCGCTTGATCGCTGGCAAAAAAATTCAGCCGATCAACGTCGATCTCGTACCGAGCTGGAGCACGGTCGACAAGCGCCTACAAGATGCGCCGTGGCACACGGTCGATAGCGTCCACTACGGCGTGCCGTTCCAATGGGGACCCAACGTCTTGGCGTACAACACGACCGTCTTCAAAGACCCGCCCAAAAGCTGGTCTGTGGTCTTTGAAGAGCAAATGCTTCCCGACGGCAAAACAAACAAAGGCCGGGTACAAGCCTACGACGGTCCAATCTACGTTGCTGACGCTGCGCTTTATCTGATGAAGAAAAAACCCGAACTCGGCATCAAGAATCCCTACGAGCTCAATAAAGCGCAATATACAGCCGCCCTCGGATTGCTGCAGGGGCAGCGCGCACTCGTCGGCCGATATTGGCACGACGCGATGGTGCAAGTTGACGATTTCAAAAACGAAGGCGTTGTTGCGTCATCGTCGTGGCCATTCCAGGTCAATCTGTTGACGACCGATAAAAAGCCGATCGCTTCGACCCTGCCCGAGGAAGGGGCAACCGGTTGGGCCGACACCACCATGATGCACGCGGAAGCCAAGCATCCCAATTGCGCCTACAAATGGCTGGAGCATTCGTTAAGCCCGAAGCTGCAGGGCGATTTGGCGTCATGGTTTGGATCGGTTCCGTCGGTGCCAAATGCGTGCAAGGGCAATACGCTCCTAACTGAAGCTGGCTGTGCGACCAACGGCTTTGATAATTTCGACAAAATCTGGTTTTGGCGAACGCCAACAGCCAAGTGCGAAAAAGAGACCGCCTGTGTTCCCTATTCGCAGTGGGCCAAGGACTATATTGCGATCCTCGGCAAGTAACCGCCTCTCAAGTAGCGCACCGGCTTGGTATTCTGGCTTCGCCAAATCGCCAAGCCGGCGCGTGGTAGCAAGCCTTGATGTCTAATGATCTAGCCTCCAGTCCCGCCGTCCGCTTCACCCGCGTATCGCGCCGCTTTGGCGACGTTCGCGCAGTCGATGACGCGTCGCTCGATGTGGCGCGCGGCGAATTCTTTGCCATGCTCGGCCCCTCTGGATCCGGCAAGACGACATGCCTTCGGCTGATCGCTGGCTTTGAACAACCCGACGACGGCCATATTGAAATCTTCGGCGAGCGCGTTGATGGCGTTCCGCCCTACAAACGCGCCGTCAATACGGTGTTTCAAGATTACGCACTGTTCCCCCACATGACGGTCGGCGAGAACGTCGCGTATGGTCTGATGATCAAGGGCGAAGCGCGCGCCGACCGGGAAGCCAAAGCCCGCCAAGCTCTCGAACTT
This sequence comes from Hyphomicrobium sp., assembly GCA_031375665.1. Lineage (GTDB taxonomy): Bacteria > Pseudomonadota > Alphaproteobacteria > Rhizobiales > Hyphomicrobiaceae > Hyphomicrobium_B. The sequence continues at coordinate 17,392 of JANMII010000018.1, read as the reverse complement.
GTTAAGCTCTCTGGCTATGAGACCCGCCGCCCCGGCCAGTTGTCGGGCGGCCAACGCCAGCGCGTTGCGCTTGCCCGCGCCCTCGTCAACCAACCCAAAGTGCTGCTGCTCGATGAGCCACTCGGCGCGCTTGATTTGAAGTTGCGCGAGCAAATGCAGGACGAGTTGAAATCGCTGCAACGCGAACTTGGCATCACGTTCGTGTTTGTCACTCACGACCAAGGTGAAGCCCTATCGATGGCGGACCGCGTCGCAATCTTCAACAACGGCAAAATCGTCCAGGTCGGCACGCCAACCGACATCTACGAGCGACCACAATCCCGCTTCGTCGCTGATTTCGTCGGCTCATCGAATGTATTGCCACCGACATTTTCAGCGCGCCACGGCGGTCATGAACTTTGGACCAGCCTCCGCCCAGAGCGCATAAGGGTCGCCACAACTGCAGCGTTGGTGCCAGCGGTCCACGCTCACATCGACGGCGTCATCGCGGCAATCAATTACAAAGGTGCGGTGACGCGGCTCAGCGTAACAACGCCCGACGTTCGCATGATCGCAGAAGTGCCAGCAGGCGCCGTTGGCTTCAGGCACGGCGATCTGGTGCGCTTGATGTGGCCGCGGTCCGCCATGGTCACCATGGAGGGCGAGGTGTGACCAGCAACGCGCCAGTCATGCCGCGTGATGGGCTTGCCGAACGCCTGTCGGACTTCTTTTTCGCGCGTCCAAAACTGCTGACGTTGTTGCTCCTACTGCCACCGCTGTTGTGGATCGGCGTCGTCTATGTCGGATCGCTGTTCGCGCTTCTTGCCCAAAGCTTTTACGCGCTGGATGATTTCTCAGGTTTGATCGTGCGCGAGTTCACGTTCTCGACGTATGCCCAGCTGCTTGAAGAAGCCAACATTCAAATCATCCTGCGCACGGTGACAATGGCAGCGCTGGTCACCATCGGTTGTGCGATCATTGCATTTCCGATTGCCTACTACGCCGCACGCTACGCGCGCGGATGGACAAAAGCACTGTTCTATCTGGCGATCATGATGCCGCTGTGGTCGAGCTATCTGGTCAAGGTCTATGCGTGGAAGCTGATCCTGGCCAAAGAAGGCATCGTCATGTGGCTCGCAGGCGTGCTGCATCTGACATGGTTGATCGAATGGATGTTGACTATGCCGGTCATCGGCGGACCTTCGCTGTCTTTCAGCTACATCGGCACGTTTCTGGTGTTTGTCTACATCTGGATCCCGTTCATGATTTTGCCGATCCAGGCGGCTCTCGAACGCGTGCCGATCAGTTACATCGAAGCGTCTGCCGACCTTGGCGCTTCATCAGCGCAAACATTTCGGACGGTGATCTTTCCCCTAGCCCTGCCGGGCATCATCGCCGGGTCGATCTTCACGTTTTCACTGACACTCGGCGATTACATCATTCCCCAAATCGTCGGTAATTCGCGACTGTTCATCGGCCAGGCGGTTTATACGTTGCAGGGCACCGCTGGAAACATTCCGCTCGCTGCAGCCTTCACGGTGGTGCCGATGGTGATCATGGCTGGCTATCTCTTCATGGCGAAACGCATGGGGGCTTTCGATGTCCTCTGACGCGCGATACGCTTCGCCACTGGGTTTGCGGATGGCAGCGGCAGCCGGATTATTGTTTCTGCATCTGCCCCTGATGTTGATTTTTGTTTACGCGTTTACGACGGAAGACAAGAGCTTCCAGTTTCCCCCACCCGGCCTGACGACGAAATGGTTTGCCGTCGCCTGGTCCGAGCGGCCCGACATCTGGCCGCCGCTTTATCTCTCGCTCAAAGTTGCAACCATCGCCACGCTGCTATCGCTGATCTTGGGAACGCTCGCAGCAGGCGCCCTTTCACGCACCAAGTTTTTTGGCCGCGAGACGATTTCACTGTTGTTTATCCTGCCGATCGCCCTGCCCGGGATCATCACTGGCATTTCACTGCGCTCGGCGTTCGACATCATGGGTCTCGATTTCTCGATTTGGACCATTGTGCTCGGCCACGCTACGTTTTGCATCGTGGTCGTCTACAACAACGCCATTGCACGTTTGCGGCGCTTATCTGGAAATTTAATCGAAGCATCAATGGATCTTGGCGCGAATACATTTCAAACGTTCCGCCACGTTATTCTGCCCCAAATCAGCACGTCGTTGCTGGCTGGAGGCATGCTGGCGTTTGCATTGTCGTTCGATGAGGTGATTGTCACCACCTTTACGGCTGGCCAACAATCGACGTTGCCGATCTGGATGCTGTCCGAACTCATCCGGCCAAGGCAACGTCCCGTCACCAACGTCGTCGCCGTCTTTGTCATTCTCGTTACACTGCTGCCGATCCTCGCTGCGTACGTCGTCACACGAGACGGCGAACACACCGCCGGATCGAACAAATAGCCAACGTGTCCCACCTGTTCTGGAGACTAAACCATGCTCGACACCAACATGCTGATTGGCGCCAACTTCGTCGCCGGATCGGATGCGCCAGAACCTGTAGTCAATCCGAAGACCGAGGACACGATCGTTCAGTTGCCCGAAGCCTCGCCCGCGCAAGTCGATGCTGCGGTGGAAGCCGCCAGTAAAGCCTTCGTTACATGGTCACGCACAACGCCTGCTGAACGCTCCGGCCTGCTGCTGAAACTCGCCGACGCCATCGACCGCGATGCGGAAGCCTTTGCCACTCTCGAAGCGCTTAATTGCGGCAAGCCGCGCATTCGCATGTTGCATGATGAGATGCCGGCCGTCTCCGACTGCTTCCGATTTTTTGCGGGTGCCGTCCGCAACATGCACGGCGCAGTCGCTGGCGAATATCTCGCTGGCCACACCTCGATGATCCGGCGCGATCCGATCGGCGTGATCGGGTCGATTGCACCCTGGAATTATCCGCTGCAGATGGCGGCCTGGAAATTGGCGCCAGCCCTCGCTGCTGGCAACACCATCGTCATCAAACCGTCTGAACAAACGCCGCTGACAACGCTGAAGCTCGCCAAAACGATCGCCGATATTTTCCCGGAAGGCGTCGTCAACGTCATCGTCGGGCGCGGCTCAACCACCGGCAACGCGCTGATCAATCATCCCAAGATCGCCATGGTTTCGCTGACCGGTAGTGTCGGCACCGGAGTGAAAGTTTTACAGGCCGCCTCCGCCACGCTCAAGCGCACACACTTAGAACTTGGCGGCAAAGCCCCAGTGATCGTGTTCGACGACGCCGATATCGCGGCCGTCGTCGATGGGATTAAAGCCTTCGGCTATTACAACGCCGGCCAGGATTGCACGGCTGCGTGTCGCGTCTACGCTGGCAAAAAGATCTACGACAATCTCGTCGCCGACCTCTCCAGCGCGGTGAAGAGCATCAAATACAATCTGCCCAACGACGACGACAACGACATCGGTCCGTTGATCTCGGCCGACCAGAAGGCGCGGGTGGCGGCATTCGTTGAGCGCGCAAGTTTGCAAAACCACATTTCAGTAACGGCTGGCGGCAAAGCACCAAGCGGCAAAGGCTTTTTCTTCGAGCCGACCGTCATCGCGGGTGCCCAGCAAAACGACGAGATCGCGCGCCGCGAAGTTTTTGGACCGGTCGTCTCGGTCACGCCGTTCGAGGATGTCGACCAGGCCGTCGCCTGGGCCAATGATAGCGATTACGGCCTCGCATCATCGGTGTGGACCAATGATATCTCGAAAGGCATGCAGACGGCTGCGCGGTTGCAGTACGGTTGTACTTGGGTCAACACCCACTTCATGCTGACCAGCGAGATGCCGCACGGGGGCATGAAAATGTCGGGTTATGGCAAAGATCTTTCGATGTTTGCGCTTGAAGATTACACCGTCGTCCGCCACGTCATGGTCAAACTCTAGCCAACCGAAGCCGATATCAATGCGGCGTCGCCGATTGCTTGCGCACCGTGCTGACATTCAGCGCCACCGGCGCTGGCGTCGCAAGCGCCCTATAACGGAATATTGTCGTGCTTTTTCCACGGCGTTTCGAGCTGCTTGGTGCGCAGCATGTTGAGCGCCCGGCAGAGCCGCTTGCGGGTCTGCGACGGCGTGATGACCTCGTCGATATAGCCGCGTTCAGCCGCAACAAACGGGTTGGCAAACCGAGCTTGATACTCGTCAATGCGGACTTTGATCTTCACCGGATCGCTCAGCTCTGAGCGATATAAAATCTCAGCCGCACCTTTAGCCCCCATGACGGCGATCTCAGCCGTTGGCCAGGCATAATTCACGTCGCCACCGATATGCTTCGAACTCATCACGTCGTATGCGCCGCCGTACGCTTTGCGGGTGATAACGGTCACCTTGGGCACTGTTGCCTGCGAAAACGCAAACAGCAATTTTGCGCCGTGCTTGATCAATCCACCGTACTCCTGCGCGGTGCCTGGCAAAAAGCCTGGAACATCGACGAACGTAACGATCGGAATTTCAAAGCAGTCGCAAAAGCGCACGAACCGCGCGGCCTTGCGCGACGCGTCACTATCGAGCACGCCGGCCAGGTTCATCGGCTGGTTGGCGACGATGCCAACCGTGCGGCCTTCCATGCGGGCAAAGCCAGTGATGATGTTGCGGGCGTACGCTTCTTGGATTTCGAAGAAGTCGGCTTCGTCGACGACCTTCAGGATCAGCTCCTTCATGTCGTAGGGTTTGTTCGGATTGTCAGGGATCAGGGTGTCGAGCGAGGTATCGATCCGCTCTGGGCTATCGCCGGTCGGCAACTCGGGCACGCCAGCGCGATTGTTCGAAGGCAAGAAATCCATCAAGCGGCGCATCTGCAAAAGCGCTTCAAGATCGTTCTCGTAGGCCTTGTCGGCGATCGAAGATTTGGTGGTGTGAACCTTGGCGCCACCGAGGTCTTCGGCGGTCACTGTCTCGTTGGTGACGGTCTTGACCACATCAGGGCCGGTCACAAACATATAGCTCGTGTCTTTCACCATGAAGATGAAGTCGGTCATGGCCGGCGAGTAGACATCGCCCCCGGCACATGGCCCCATGATCACCGAAATTTGGGGAATGACGCCTGACGACGTGACGTTGCGCGTAAAGACTTCGCCATAGCCGCCGAGCGCATCGACACCCTCCTGAATGCGCGCGCCACCCGCATCGAACAAGCCAATGATCGGCGCGCGATTGCGCAGCGCGAGATCCTGAATCTTGGTCATCTTGCGAGCATGGCTCTGCGACAACGATCCACCCATAACGGTGAAGTCTTTCGCAAATACATAAACGACGCGGCCGTTAATCGTGCCCCAGCCGGTGACAACGCCATCGCCGGGAACTTTGGTTTTCTCCATACCGAATTCGGTGCAGCGATGCTCGACGTACATGTCGAACTCTTCGAACGAATTCTCATCCATCAGCAGTTCGATGCGCTCGCGCGCCGTCAGCTTGCCCTTGGCGTGCTGACTGTCGATGCGGACTTGGCCACCGCCGAGACGGGCGTTGTCGCGGCGCTTTTCAAGCTCGTCGATGATGTCTTTCATGGAAGGCTCACCCTTAACTCGGCTCAAACCCAAAGCGGGAAAAAATCAACTTCGGCTCTCTACCATGGCGGGGGGTTGGCGCAAACGGCCAGATGTCGCGTTGAGGACGACGAGAAAGGGCCGCCTCAAACGGTCATTTAGGGTCTCAATTTAGGGCTCGGTTCGCGGTTCGGTTCGCGGTGTCGTTAACGCGCTGGCTCGACAATCACTCGCGTCAGCCCTGGTCCGCAACAATCCGGTTCAAGCGCGCAGCGAACACGGCTGGCGCTAAGTCCAACGGTCCCGCCCCCGTGATCGGCTCAACCGTGACTTCAAGTCCGCGTTCAGCGGCCCACGGCAACGTTGACGCAACAAAGTCAGCGATGGGATCGCAGATCACCGCCGCTCCACCAGCACGTCGCAGATAGCGTTCCGCATCGCCGCGCGTTGTGAATAGCACAACCCGCTGCACGTCGGCTTGCCGCCGTCGCACCACTTCGATGAGCGGACCATCGCTCCCCGCGACGAGAAAAATCTCACCATGAGTGTGCAGCGCTGCCACGTAACCGCTCAGGCTTTCGGTTTTCAGCCGCAACAAGAGGTCGGTTGGATCGATTTCGGCTTCGATCGGATCCGCGACCCAATCGGTGCCAGCAAAACCTTTAGCCACCGCCAACCCCGGTAGGATATCGGTTGCGAAGGTTTGCAGCGCAATGGTTTGCAACGTGTCGTCGCCAGCGAGTGCCTCGGCCCAGCGTCGCGCTTCGATCGAGCTGGACCAAAACAATTGTACCGTCCGGCTAGCGTATTTCTGTGACGGCACTGACGCGAGTTCTTCGTCGCCCAAGGTCAGCACGCGGCCTTCTTTGACGGCGCGGCGAACGAACCGGTCACGTTGCGCCAACTCTGGTATGCGCGGGAGTTGCAGCATGGTTGGAGCGGCCCATAGCGAATCACTAGGTCGAAGCATCGCTCTTACACCTGGCCGCGGCAAGGCTGTGCGTTCTGGTTTTGGTTGCGCACCCGCGTCTGACGCACGTGAAATGGCAAGACCGAGGTCGCTAAAGCATCGCCAGCATGTTCGCGCAGGCGGTGAATTCCGTATAACGACCGGCACGTCGGTCGGCCGCTTGCGCGTCAGCACCCCACAGCGAGATTTGATAATCTTCGTCGATGTGGGCCGCCGTCCATGCCTGATCAGCCGACAGAAACCCGCGCGCGTGAGCCATCGTGAGCAAGGCCGACCCAGTCAGCGTGGTCATCACGTGCAGTGCCGTCAGCCGAAAAGCGTCGTCAGATGGCAGCGCCGCAGCAAACGCCACAAGTGCGTCGGGCGGCTGCTCGACGGGCATCACACCCGTTGCAACGACAAACCGCGCATTGAGCGCGCTGCTCGCCCAAGCGATCACCGGGTCCCACACTGCCGCCTGCCCACGCACCAATTCGTGCGGTGTCGCTGCTCGATAGCAAACCAGATCACTGCCGGCATACGACGCAATGTCGGCTGCCACCGCCGGTCGGCTTGCTGCAACAGCGTCAATCGCTGTGTTGGCAAATCTGGTCAGAGGCATGGTGGCTGGATTGATCGTGTCGACCTGCGCCAACCACTCTCGCGCCACGGCATCAGCGAAAGCGCGTGACGGCAACAGCAGCGGACGCTTGCCAGGTGTTTTGACCGATCGACCATCAAGTCGAATGACCGCTGCCGCGTCTTGATCTGGTGCGACTTCGACACTCACCGTTTTATAGAACCGCTTTGGCAGCGGCTTTTTCATGCTGTCCGTGATTGGGCCTTTGGGTGCGCCGCTATAAATATCGCGGTCGCCTGCCACGCGATTGTCGCCGCTCGTCGGCTCCAGCTTGTCGTCGTTAGCTGCCGTCATACGAGCGATTTCAACTGTGCCAAAACCGTTTCGATCGCGTCCGGCACCGCCTCGTAGGACGAGATGATCATGTGCGCACCGGCCTCCTCCAATTCGCTGCGATGGTGGTAGCCCCACGTTACGCCAATTGCGCCAACGCCAGCGGCCCGCGCCATTTCGATGTCATACGTCGTGTCGCCGATCATCACGGTTGCCTCCGGTGCAGCGCCAGTTTCAGCCATGGCGCGCAACACCATCGACGGATGGGGTTTGGAGGGATGGTCATCGGCCGTTTGAATGGTGCCAAAGTGGTTCTGCCAGCCTTCGCGGTCGAACAATCGATCAACACCGCGCCGAGATTTTCCAGTCGCGATTCCGAGAACCGTATCGCGACGCGCAGCCAGCGCCTCAATCACTGATTTGGCGTGCGGAAACAAAATTTCTGTCTCAGCCGGGTCGTGGTTGAGATCACGAAACGCACGCTTGTAGCGCTCAGACAGATCGGCCCGCATTTCGAAGTCGGCGTCCGGCGCCAATGCTGAAAATGCTTCTGGCAGCGACAGCCCAACGACCGCTAACGTTTGCGCCCGTTGCGGCGGCGTCATTCCGAGCGAGCGAAAGGCGTGGTCCATCGACATGACGATGCCGGCCTGGCTATCGACAATGGTGCCATCACAATCGAAAATGACGAGTTTCATGCGGCGCTTTTAGCATGAGCATTCAGGCGCGCGATAGCACCCGTCGTACGCAAAAGCTTACCGTCTTTTACGCGCCCTGGGGGCTGCCTGGGCTGCAGGGGCTGCCTCTTCATCGTCGTCCTCGAACCGTTCAGCGTCAAAGCCCATCACCTCCCACGTCGCCTTCATGTGGTCCGGCAACGGCGCTGACACATCGATCGCAACGCCTGTCTTGGGGTGCGGAATGATCAGTCGGCGGGCATGAAGGTGGAGCTTTTTATCGATGTTTTCAGCCGGCATCGCCACATCGCCCTCGTACTTGTTGTCGCCAACAATAGGATGGCCAATCATGTGCATGTGAGCGCGCAACTGATGCTGACGACCGGTGACTGGCTTCAGTGAAACCCACGCCGCCTTTTGCCCAACACGATCGACGACCGAGTAATGGGTGGTCGCGTGCATGGCTTTTTCCTGTTCGCCCGGCAACGCTTTGCGAACCCGATCGCCGTCCGGTCCGGACGCCTTGACGAGGGCTGCTTCGATCTTGCCCTGATTTGGTTTTGGCACGCCTTTGACCAGCGCCCAGTAGGTCTTGGCCGCCGATCGGGTTTGAAACATTTTGCCGAGCTTGGCTGCAGCTTCGCGCGTCAGCGCCACGAGCAGAATTCCCGTCGTGTCGCGGTCGATGCGATGGACGAGCCGCGGGCGCTCACCGCCGAACCGATCCGTCATGCCTTCCAGCATGCCGTCGATGTGCTTCTTGGTTCCAGTTCCACCCTGCACGGCGAGACCGTATGGTTTGTTCAGCACCAGCACGTGCATATCTTCATACAAGATCATGCGCTCGATGGCGTCGCGATCGCCCTTTGAGACACCGAGCGGCGCACGCAATCCGCTGCCGCTTTTTTTCGGCTGGCGCACGATTGCTGGCACGCGAATTTCAGCGCCAACGCCTAAGCGGTCATTGGCCTGCGCGCGCTTGCTGTCCACGCGAACCTGGCCCGACCGCAACAACTTCTGCAAATACGTGTAACCGACCTCGGGAAAATGCACCCGAAACCAGCGATCGAGGCGCATATCGGCTTCATCTTGCTTGACGCGAAGCGTTTCAACTTTCGCCGATGGCGTCTCAGTCGTCATGTCAACGTGCTCATGTCAAAATCCCGCGCGCGGCCCATATTCCGACGGCGAGCGCCGCGAACGCCAGGATGACGCTGCCGATGGTGTAGGCGAAAAATCGTAGGCTCAACCCGTCATCCGTCAACAAATTCATCATATCAAGTGAGTAAGCCGAAAACGTCGTAAACCCGCCGAGAACTCCGGTTGCGAGAAATGCCCGCCATTCAGCACTCCCGCCCAACCGATCGTTGATCAGCACAAACACCAGTCCCATGAGCAAACCACCAACAACGTTGACGATGATGGTCGGCCACGGAAACGCGATGGCGCCGGGCGCGATCTGCGGGCTGGCAAATAATTGAATGATCAAAAAGCGCAGACCAGCGCCGATGGCGCCGCCGACTGCGGCGAAGACTAGCAGTGTCATGGGTCGCCCGATCTCGGCTGCGTTGATCTGCTATATCCGCCATCTGTCCAAACGGGAAGCGTTGGCCTTGCCGCGCGGCTATCGGTACATCGCCGGTCGCAATCCGCAGCGTTAAACACGTGTCCCCGTGTAGGCGCCGATTGCGGCGGTTAACGCCATCGCCAGCGCACCCCAAAACGTGACGCGAGCCGTTGCCTTCAGGATCGGCGCGCCACCGGCCTTTGCACCAAGGGCGCCAAGTCCAGCTAAACAGACCAGCGACACCACACTCACGACGACAACCAGCTTGTCGGCTGGTGTCACGATAGCCACCAGCAATGGCACTGCGGCACCGGCAGCAAACGTCACAGCCGACGTCAGGGCTGCAATTAAGGGCTGTGCTGATGTGACCTCGTTGATGCCAAGTTCTTCACGGGCATGGGTGCCGAGCGCGTCCTTGGCCATCAGTTGGCAAGCCACCTGCCGCGCCAGTGGCGCATCGACACCCCGCGATACGTAAATGCCGGCCAACTCCGCCAACTCGGCGTCGGGCATCGTTGCGAGTTCGCGACGCTCACGTTCAAGGTCGGCGTTCTCCGTATCGAGCTGCGAACTGACTGAAACGTACTCGCCAGCGGCCATCGACATCGCGCCAGCCACCAGACCTGCGATGCCTGCTATCAGCACCGTCTTTGAGTCAGCGGCGGAAGCCGCGACACCCGCAATCAGGCTTGCTGTGGAGACGATGCCGTCGTTGGCACCAAGCACGGCTGCCCGCAGCCAACCAACGCGCGACATCAAATGATTTTCCAGATGGGCGTTGGTCGCGCGCATGGGTTGGCCCTTTCACGGTGACGGTGGTGCGCCGAGAACGACTTTATCGCGATTGGCGCTCGCGCCGGAGCTTGGCCCAATAGTCGAGCCGCTTTTTGATCTCGCGTTCAAAGCCGCGCTCGGGGGGATCATAATACTGCGGCCGCTGCTTGAACTGATCGGGGAAATAATTTTGACCTGAAAACGCGTCGGGCTGGTCGTGATCATAGCGATAATCCGACCCATAGCCTTCATCTTCCATCAACTTGGTGGGGGCGTTGAGGATCGATTTCGGCGGCGCGAGACTGCCATGCTCCTTGGCCGCCCGCATTGCGGCTTTGTACGCGACGTAGTTGGCATTCGATTTTGGTGCGGTCGCCAAATAGATGGTCGCTTGGGCTAACGCCAACTCGCCCTCGGGACTGCCTAGAAAATCGAACGCATCTTTGGCAGCGTTGGTAATGACCAAGGCTTGCGGATCAGCCAGACCAATGTCCTCGACCGCCATGCGCACCAAGCGGCGCGCTAAAAAAAGTCGGTCTTCGCCACCCTCAAACATCCGGCATAAATAATACAATGCCGCATCCGGGTCCGATCCCCGCACGCTTTTGTGCAACGCAGAGATCAGGTTGTAGTGTCCTTCTCGGCCTTTGTCGTAGAGCGGTGCGCGCCGTTGCACGAGCCGCACAAGCCCCTCGCGCGCCAGCGGTTTGGCGGTCGCAGCGACGCCGGCAAACACATCTTCGGCCAGATTGAGCATGGCGCGACCATCGCCGTCCGCCATCGCAATCAATGCGTCGCGGGCGTCGTCATCAAGTGGCAACGCTCTGCCGGTGTCGGCTTCGGCACGCTTGAGCAAGCCTTCGAGCGCGACCTCGTCGTGACGGTTAAGCGTCAACACCGTTGCGCGCGACAGCAAAGCTGCGTTGAGTTCGAAAGATGGATTTTCGGTTGTCGCGCCGACCAGCGTAATCGTTCCGTCTTCCATAAACGGCAGAAAACTATCTTGCTGCGAACGATTGAAGCGGTGGATTTCGTCGATGAACAGCAGCGTGCCGCGGCCTTGTTCGCGCTGCATTCGGGCGCGATCAAACGACTTGCGCAAATCTGCAACGCCCGAAAAAATCGCCGACAGTTGCTCGAACACAAGGTTGGTTTCGCCAGCGAGCAAGCGCGCAATCGTCGTTTTGCCCGAACCAGGCGGCCCCCACAGCACGAGACTTGGGACACGTCCCGACGTCAGCATCCGCGTTAGTGTGCCATCAGCCCCAACAATGTGATCCTGGCCGACCACCTCCGACAATTTCGTCGGGCGCAATCGATCAGCCAGCGGCCGGGGTGCGCTTTTCTCAAGACCGGCTGCCTCAAATAGATTTGCCATGTCGACGTTATAGCGGGAGCAGCCGACTGGGCGATAGACCCGACAGGCGACGCACCCGCAAGGCAACCAGCTATGCCCCGATGTGATTTGTGTCCGGTCGCCGTCAACAGCACGTCTGTTGGCTAAAGCTGTGTAAGCAAATCGATCAGGCCCTCACAGCGACATTGACGGTTTTCGGTGGACCCGAACTCGCACCAGCCGCGTCCGTCACCACCACATTGAACGTGGCTTTGGGTTCGCTGCCCCCATCATGGACGAACGAGATCAATCCGGCTTGCAAGTCAGACTGACTGAACTGCGCAATCGGTGCTCCGGCAGCCTGAGCCGATGTAATGTGGCCGCCACTTGGACCCGTCACAGCAAAGATCAGGTTATCGGCGCTGTCGTCGGGATCGACGGCCGAAATGTCAGCTGACGTGATGCGGACCGTGCGGCCACGTCTGACAGTCAGATCAAAATCACCGACCAGCGATGGGGGAACATTGCGAACGGTTGCGGCCAGTTCCGCCCCTTCTTCCATGGCCAATTTGCCGTATCGAACGTTGCCGCTGACCATGCCCGTGCTCTTGATCGCTATCAGTTCTGTGACGCGAACATCCCCTTCAATTTCGCCACGCACATCGGCTGACGTTGCGCGAACCTTGCCGTCGATGCGACCGCCTTGGTGAACGAGCACGTCATCGGCTGTCACTGAGCCATCGAGCTTTCCGTGAACCTCGACCCGGCGGCCGTTCTTGATTTCGCCGGTCAGCACCGCGTCAGACCCGATAATCAGAACGCCTTTCGTTTCAGACATACGCGATACTCCTGCTGCAAACATTCTGGCGAAGACATTCTGGAAACGACATCCTTGCGACGACCTAAACTCGAGCGCCCAGACTTAGCTTCGTTTATGTCAGGGACGGGGCGCAAGGTTCAAGCCGTCCAACGCATCCCCGCCAGATGACCCTTAAGCACAGACAAGGTTATCGGCCACGCGCCATGGGCAGAGGCCGAACGGTGAGTGGCAGCACGGCAAAGATTAAAAACATCAGCAAAGAAATCGCTCCGGTGCGCGTGCCAAATGACTCAAGCCATTGTTGAAAGGTCCAACCGCGCAAAATTCCAGCCATTGCGTATTCGCAGACGACCAGCGCCGTAAAACCGACGCAGCCGACGATCATCCGGTCGACCAAGCTTGAAACATCCGGCAGCCTGCGGACAACGGCGCGAGCCGCGAAAAATGCAGCCGCCAGGATCAACGGCATTTCAACCAGCAGCGCCGCCGTGTCACCCAGCGCTGGCGCAAGTATCAACTGGCGCACTGTACCAAGCGCAAAGCCAACGGTGTAGGTGATGGCAAAGTACACGAGGCCGCCGACTACACTCGCCATCGCGTACTCCATTGTCGACGCGTTACGCGCGAAAGCGTTTCGCCGCGATGCGTGAAACAAATCCAGCGCGTATTTTAGCCTGGAACTTGCAACTGCAGAACCCGCCCACCGCGTTTAACCGCGATATCCCAGATCCGCTGCCGGGTTTCGAGCGCTGCTTCAAGTTCGGTGACCGTCGGCAACTTTTTGCCTTGGACGGCGACGATTTGATCGCCCGGTCTAAACCCTAGACTTTGCGCGACAGAGCCGTTGCGAATGGCGACGATAATGATGCCCTCAGTCTCATCGAGATTCATTTCATCCGCCATGGCTGGCAAAATGTTGGAGACCCGCGCGCCATCGAGTGGATGAGCACCCGATAAATTGCGCAAATCTTCCTTGCCAGCCCTCGGCGGCGCCTCCAGAGCAAGCGTCACGTCGACTGCCTGGCGCTTGCGAACAACCGTCAATTTCACCGACTGTCCGACGCCTTTGGTCATCAAACGATAGTAAACCGATCGAGCATCGCTCACCTCCACGTCGTCGACCCGGTTGACGACATCGCCGGGCTGCAGGCCTGCGGTCGCTGCCGGTCCCTTGTCCGAAATTCGCGTCACGACCGCACCCGCCACGCGTTCAAGCCCGAGCCCTTCGGCCACCTCGCGCGACACAGTTTCGAGTTTAGCGCCAAGCCAAGGTCGCTCAACCTTGCGGCCGTCAGCTGCGCTCTCGGCGTAAACTTTGACAAGGTTTGACGGAATGGCGAAACCGATCCCAACCGACCCGCCGGACTTTGAATAAATCATCGTGTTGATGCCAACCAACCGGCCTCGCATGTCGACCAATGCGCCGCCTGAGTTGCCGGGGTTGATCGCTGCGTCCGTTTGCACGAACACTTGGCTGTCGGACGAACTGATTTCAGATCGCGACAATGCTGACACGATCCCGCTGGTGACCGTTTGGCCGACCCCGAACGGATTGCCGATCGCGAGCACCATGTCTCCGACTTCAAGCGTGTCTGAATCCTCAAATTGCAGTGACGGAAATTGACCATCGCCGCCCTCAATCTTCAGCACCGCGATGTCGGTTTTGTCGTCTTGCGCGATCACCTTGGCGTCGAATTCGCGTTTATCGCTTAGCGCAATGCGGATTTCAGTGTCGCCACGCGCTTTGATGACATGCGTATTGGTGACGACGAGCCCCTCGGCGCTGACGATGACGCCCGAGCCAAGCGAGCTCATCACGCGGTCTGGTGGTTGACCCAAGTTTTCGCCGAATTCGCGACCGAAAAATCGTCGGAACCACGGGTCATCGGCGAACGGTGAGTTAAACGTCTGCACGCGGCTGCGAACGTACACGTTGACGACGGCGGGTGCGGCGGTCTTGACGATCGGCGCAAACGAATATTGTGCGGCTTCGCGCGAAGGCGGCACGATTTTGTCTTGTGCCGGTTGCACCACAGGCTGGGCTGGAACGGCAGCCGGATTGGGCGCCAACTTCATCGATGGCGCGACTGCAGGCGTCGTCACCGTCAAATCGATGGCCTGCTGTTGCGGCAGTGTGACCGAGCTGCCGCCAAAAGCGGCCCAGCCGCCGATGACCGCTGTCACAGCAAGGGCGCCAATAACCAGAGGAGATCGGGACGAAGACATCAGAGCATTCTCACTGCGTTAGGGGGCTTGAAATAACAGGAGCAAAACGGGCGGGTCGACGCCGCGCGCCCGCGCTACCCGCTGCTATATGGGTCAGCAATCGTTGGCCGTCGAGAGGTCAATAATGGCCGTCGATGGCGTCAATGCCAAATGTCAGTCGTCTTAGATCGCCTTCAAGGCCCTCAGCGACACGACGGATTGCCGGATCGCTTCATCCGCTGGCGTGAACCGCAGACCGAGCAGCTTGCGAGCCTTATCATTCGTAAAGCGCTTATGTTGGCCAAGTTCTGGCAGAATTGTTCGCATCCGCTTATCAACGACAGCGAGCGCACGCACGGCCAAGTCAGGCAATTCGAATTTCGGCACCTTGGACGCCAAATCGGGCAATTCTCTCGCCAGGATTTGGCCAAGGCCGTACAGCCCCTGCTCTCCTTCCGCGATCAAAAATCGCTCACCAGAAAGCCCAGCTCGCACCAGCGCCTCGGCGTGCGCGATGGCAACGTCGCCAACATGAGCCACCGGAAAGCGGATTTTGGGCGCTGCTGGATAGACACCGCGCGCCATCAGCACGAACAGCTCGTGAGACGTTGAAAAATCGCGATCGAAGGCTGCTCCATGGACGAAGCCCGGATTGATGACGACGATCTCTGGCGCGCCAACCATCGTTCGCTGGAAGTCCCAGGCCGCGGTCTCGGCAAGCGTCTTTGAACGGATGTAAGGTGTGATCTTCGCGCTTGTTGCGTCGGTGAAATCGGCCTCAGAGTAGGTATGGCCCTCGGGCTGTCGGGACCCGTAAAAAATCGCGACCGTCGACGATGTGATGACAACGCGCCGGACGCTGGCGCGGGTCGCAGCCCCAAGCACGCGGATGGTGCCATCGCGCGCAGGCCGGATGACATCATCGGCATCGTCGGGTTGTTGGATTGGGAACGGCGACGCGGTGTGCGCCACCAGCGTCGCGCCAGTCAAAGCAGTGTCCCAGCCATCGTCTGAGTTCAAATCGGCCACGGCAAACGACAAGCGGCTGTCATCACCCCCAGCGCTAAACACCGCCCGGCGCACATCATCCGCCTTGGCCATGTCGCGCAGTGTGCCGCGCACGCGGTTGCCCCGGCGCAGAAGTTCGACAATCACGTGTTTGGCAATAAAGCCGGATGCACCGGTGACAACAACAACGCTGCTATCCATCGGCGTCCCTCGATCACGAAGCATTATTGACGGGCCGGTCGTGTTTGATCGTCGAATGGCGCCGTACCATATCCCAAGGCACGGTTCTCGTCGTCAGGGTCAACGGAGAGAATTTATAATGTGTCTGGCGCAACCGGTGTTGTAGCACTCACTCTGGCCCCGTGGGCCTTCAGCGGGGCCTTTGTGATCGGTGAGGCAACATCCAAACCGCGATGTGCCCCGCAATTTCGGTTCAGCGCCCGGAACGTAGACTATGCACGGCGACCTCTTCGACCAGCGCGCGTTGAATGTCGCCGCCAAGGTGTTTGAGCGCAATGGTGTCCAACTGGATTTCGGGTGTGGGCCGCGGCGATAGAAGTGCTGCAACAAAAAACCGCGCCGATCATGCGGCGCGGTTTTTCCAAATTGTTTCCGGTTGTCGGTGGACCGGGCAGAAGTTTTAAGCGCTCGCTTCAGCCGCCAGCTTCTCTTCGTGGCGGGCGCGATCTTCGGCACCCTTCACCGACGGATCGCGATCGACCAGTTCGATGACGGCACGGGGTGATGCGTCTCCGTAAAAGAAGCCGGCCTTCAGAACGCGCGTATATCCGCCGTTACGGGCTTTATAACGCGGGCCGAGCACGTCAAACAATTTCTTGACCATGTCTTCGTCGCGCAAACGAGCTGCGGCGAGACGGCGGGAGTTGAGATCACCGCGCTTTGCCAGTGTGATGTACTTATCGACCACACGCTTCAAGTCTTTAGCCTTAGGCAGCGTCGTAATGATCTGCTCGTGCTTGATTAGCGCTGCGGCCATGTTCGAAAACATGGCTTGGCGGTGACCAACGTGGCGGCCGAAACGGCGGCCTAATTTTCCGTGTCTCATATCAATCGTCCTTTTGGAGTGTTTGTTTGGTGATGGCGGGTTCTATGGCCCTGCCTTGTTCGTTTTCGCCCGACAGTTCCGCTCCGAAGAGCTAGCCGCATGGCGCTACGTCTTGCTTAGTATTGATCTTCAAACCGCTTGGCGAGTTCGTCGATGTTGTCCGGCGGCCAGTTCGGCACTTCCATACCGAGATGGAGACCCATGGTTGCCAGCACTTCCTTGATCTCGTTGAGCGACTTGCGGCCGAAGTTCGGCGTGCGCAGCATCTCGGCCTCCGACTTCTGAATGAGGTCGCCGATGTAGACGATGTTATCATTCTTCAAGCAGTTGGCCGACCGCACCGACAATTCCAGTTCGTCGACTTTCTTGAGCAGAGCCGCGTTGAACGCAAGTTCTGGATGGCGCTGTTCTTCCTGAGCTTTCTTTGGTTCTTCGAAGTTGATGAAGACCGCGAGTTGATCCTGCAAAATGCGCGCGGCAAGCGCGACCGCATCTTCGGCTCGAACCGAACCGTCGGTTTCAACCGTCATCGTCAGCTTATCGTAATCGAGGATCTGGCCTTCGCGGGTATTCTCGACCTTGTACGACACCTTCTTGACCGGCGAATACAAACTGTCG
>JANMII010000015.1:0-3161 GCA_031375665.1 Hyphomicrobium sp. | reverse complement strand
AAAACCGGTTGCGTCGGTGGTATCGCTCCACGATGAGCTTGTTCATCGTGTCCATGTGGTCGGTAAGTGCATTCAGCGTCTCAATGGGCCGTTCATTGTCGCGATCGAGGTTCGCCAAGCGGGTTGCGATACCGGAAACGTCGCTTGCCGCATCCGTGCGCCATTGATCGATCGAGCCAGCGAGCGTGTGCTGGTTCTGATTGAGCTTCATAATGGCATCGTGAACCTCGTTGAGGTCTTTGGCATAGGCTTGATGCTTGGCCCCGGCCGTTTCAATTTCTGCCGTAATCGCCCGTTCGACCGCATCCATTCGCTCTCGCATCGTCGACTGATGCGCGTCAAGTTCGTTGCCGATAACCGCCAGCCGTTCGTGGATCGGCGACGTGTCAACGTTGCCACCCGCGAACGACGCTGATGCAATAATCGATTGCAAGCGATCGGTTTGCTCCGTGATGTCCGACAGCGCCCGTTCTATGCCATCTTCGAACGCACGTTGCAGCGCGCCATCGCGACCACTGGTGCCATTCTCGCGCGACAGTAAGGCTTCCTCGATGACGTCGAGGCGATGCGAGATCGGCTGCAGATCAATGGCTTGTCGGATGGCCTCGATCGATGGAGCGGCGCTTTTATGGTTCGATCGAACAACTTTCTCGATCTCTTGCAAGCGGCGGTCGATGCCCGCTTCGACTGCGATTAAACGCTCGGCGACGTTGTCGCTAAGTCCAGCCGTCCGGGCTTCTGTCACGACCCGCTCAAGCGTTTCGAGCCGATCGTAAAGCCCACTTTGCAAGCGGCCGCTTTCATCGCGCTGACCCTGAGTGTCGCGGCTTAAATCCCGCAGCAGGCCAGCCACAACCTGTCGTTCGCTGGCCAGATCCGTGCTCAACGAGCGGATCATTTCTTCAAGCGCATCGATGCGGCTATTTTGAATGCTGTCGGTTGTCGTCCCGACTGCGGTCCCAACGGGTGGCAGCTCGGAGCGGCCTGGCTCGCTTCGAACTGGCTCGCCTCGAACTGGCTCGGCCCGAACTGGCTCGGCCCGAACTGGCCGTGATGTTTCGGCGACGTACCGCATCGGCTCCATGGGTCGTTCGGTAACCGAGCGGCTGTAACGTTCGATAGGCGGCGAAGAATAGCGGGGTTCAGAAACGTACCGCGAATACTCAACAGGCTCGCGATAAGCTTGGCGGCCGCTGTGGCGGGCGAGAAGCGCGAGGGCTGGAATGTCAGTACGGCGCTCGAAGAGGGCCTGCACGACATCATCGAGGTCGGCCGGGTCGTTTCGACGGCCAGCCAGCAGCGACGCAAACCGCAGCACGTCCGCAAACTCATCCGATCGACGCGGCGTGCCTTTGCCGTTTGGAAATCCGACGGCGATCTCATTTGCAATGATCGTTGCACTTTCGCGGCGCAGGGCCGCGACGCGAATGCCGCGCGCCTCAAGCGCGTCGGCGCCGGCATCGATGCGCGTCAAGGCATGGAGCAAATGCTCAACATGGACTTCACTGGCACGATGCGTGACGGCAATGTCGTAAGCGTAATTGGCGACAGCGAGGACCGCATCGTCAACCCACAGCGGTCCATTGCGCAAACTTGAGCGCTGGCCGTTGCCCAAGCTCGACGTGTCACTGGCCGCAGCGAGTTCGGCCGGTGTCGCAGTCCACGTCTGCGGCGTACGCAGATCAAGATCGTCACCTCGGTAACTCATGGCGTGTCGTCTCCTTGATCGCGACCGTTGTATGGATCGTTGCCCCGGCGCGGTAACCGCCTTCGATCCAATTATGACCCGCACTGCATTATCGCCCGCGCGTCGAGCTATCGAACACGCCGAGCTTTGAAGCGCACATAGGGTAACCACTCTCGATGGCCTGTTCGCGCAAAGCTTACTCTAGCCAGCCGCGTGACAAGACTAGGAGTAGACGGCAAGAAGAACCATAAGCATTTCAAAGCTGATCGCAAATTGGGTTAAACCCAGCACACACTCTGACTTTGCACAACCGGTTCGCCATCACGGCAACAATGGCACCTGCACATCGGCCCCCTCAGATCTTGAATTATTCAGTCGCCGGTCGACGGCGACGATGTCGAGCAGCCCTGGGGGCAGCGGCTGCAGACGTTCGCTCATCCCGCTTGCTGTGCCCGGTCGGCAATCCAGCCATGCTGCAAATTCGGTTTCCGGCAAGATCACCGGCATTCGATCATGGATGGTTGCGACGTCGGCATTGGCGGCCGTCGTGATGATCGTTGCGGTGTCGATCTCACTGCCGTCCAACCCCATCCAGGTTTCGAACAGACCGGCAAAGGCGAACAGTGCACGCGTTTTTAGCCGAATGAGATGGGGTTGCTTTGCGCCTGCAGAACCTGTCCACTCATAAAACCCATCGGCTGGAATAAGACAGCGGCGATGGCGGAATGCGGCTCGAAATGACGGTTTTTCAGCAACCGTCTCGGCGCGCGCATTGATCAGTGTGGCAAACCCTTTGGGATCTTTGACCCAACCCGGGATCAATCCCCAGCGCATCAAAAGTCCCTCGCGATCGACCCGCGCACCCTGTCGGATCACCACGATGGGTTGCGTTGGCGCGATGTTGTAGCGCGGTGGAAAATCCTCGATGCCCGCGAGGTTGGACGTGCGATCAGGGATGAGATCGAACATCCGGCGGACAGCCTCAGGCGGAGATGTCAGACTGAAACGCGAGCACATAGCTTCCCCATCAATCGATTTCGCAATCCTGATGCATTCGCTTTATAGGTCGTCGCCGTTCGAAAGCCCAGAATCGGTGTTAAGGCTTTGCTATGTTTGAGCTGACTTCATGTCTCGCCGTGATCCCCAATCGATGGCTGCCCAAGTGGCTGACCACTTCGCAGTCCACTTGCGTGTCTGAACGCTGGCACACTCAGCGACCGGCCTCACAGCCAAACACGCGCCGCAGAAAGCTGGATGGCCTGGCCCCACGCGCCGTCATAGCGATTGTTGCGCTGACGCTTGTGCCACCAATCGCCCGGGCAGCACCCGACGTGAAGCCCTACGACGAAAAACTGATGCGGCTGTCAGAAATCATCGGCGCCGTTCACTATCTTCGGGAACTCTGTGGCGCCAACGAAGGCCAATATTGGCGCGACCGAATGCGTGATCTGATGGATGCCGAGGGGGCGACAGC
>JANMII010000010.1:0-4206 GCA_031375665.1 Hyphomicrobium sp. | reverse complement strand
TTCGATCCGCCTTCAACGGATTCAAGCAGAAAACTCATCGGTGTCAGCGCGCCGAGTTTCAAGTAAGCCGACACCGGTGTTTCAAGATCGGCAATCAAGCGCGTCCAAACAACTTGGGCTGCGCCGCCGTCATAGGCTGCCACAAAAGCGGCTGATGGCATTTGTGCATTGTGGGCGCCGTCGACGCCTGGCGAAGCAAAATTTCCGGCGTCAGAACTTGCTGCAGCGGGCGCGGCAGTGAACGCTGGATCGTCGCGGCGCTGAGAGCTCACTGGCGTTATCGTCTCATGACTTGCAAGCTCGTTTGGCAAGCTCGACTTGATGGCGGGGGCGACAAAGACCGAGGTTGTTTGGACGCGCTTGATCGCCGATCTTGAAACACCGGTGTCGGCTTACTTGAAACTCGGCGCGCTGACACCGATGAGTTTTCTGCTTGAATCCGTTGAAGGCGGATCGAAGCGTGGTCGATATTCCGTCATCGGTCTTGCGCCCGATCTGATCTGGCGGGCTAACGGCAACAGCGCTGAAATCAATCGGACACCAGACGTCGCGCCAGACGCGTTCGTCCCTGATCCGCACCCGACCTTGCTTTCGCTCCGCGCCCTATTGGACGAGAGCGCGATTGCCCTTCCCGCTGAATTGCCACCGATGGCGGCTGGCGTATTCGGCTACATGGGCTACGACACCGTGCGCTTGATCGAGACGCTGCCGCAAATGCAGCCAGATGCGCTTGGCGTACCAGACGCCATCATGATCCGCCCGACCGTGATGTTGATTTTCGATAACGTCAAAGATGAAATGACGTTGGTGACACCGGTTCGCCCAATCGCGGGCGTTGACGCCAATGCGGCGCATACCCGGGCGTTGGCCCGCCTCGCCGATACGATCGCGAAACTCGATGCGCCGCTCGCGCATGCAGCCAGCGCTGCGACTGATGCGAATGTCACCCAGCCCAATCCGACGATGGCTGACCCGGTTTCGAATACGTCGCGCGACGACTACCTCGCGATGGTCGCCGCCGCCAAGGAGTACATCAAAGCCGGTGATATTTTTCAGGTCGTGCTGTCACAACGGTTTTCAGCCCCGTTCACCTTGCCGTCGTTCGCGCTATATCGCGCGCTGCGCCGCCTCAATCCGTCACCGTTTTTATTCCACCTCGACTTTGGCAGCTTTTCGCTCGTTGGATCATCGCCTGAAATTCTGGTCCGCGTCCGTGATGGCGAAGTCACCATCCGGCCGATCGCTGGCACAGCACCGCGCGGCGCAACCGACGCTGAAGATGCAGCACTCGCCGCAGCTTTAATTTCTGATCCGAAAGAACGCAGCGAACACTTGATGCTGCTTGATCTCGGCCGCAATGACATCGGGCGAGTGTCGGCAACCGGCAGCGTCACCGTCACCGATCAGTTCGTGATCGAACGCTATAGCCACGTCATGCATATCGTCTCAAACGTCATTGGCCGCCTCGACGACACGCGCCACGACGCCATCGACGCTTTGATGGCTGGTTTTCCCGCTGGCACCGTATCGGGCGCGCCAAAAGTCCGCGCCATGCAAATCATCGCCGATCTCGAAAAATCCAAACGCGGGCCGTATGCCGGGTGTGTTGGCTATTTCTCAGCCGGTGGCGAAATGGATACCTGCATCGTGCTGCGCACGGCCATCGTCAAAGACGGCGTTCTGCATGTGCAGGCGGGCGCTGGCATCGTTCACGACAGCATCGCTGAAAACGAACAGCAGGAATGTGTCAACAAAGCCAAAGCCGTGGTCCGCGCTGCTGAAGAAGCCGTGCGTTTTGCCGCTCACTCGGCCCGCAACGCGCCAGCTAATCCGCCACGCGGCAGGTCAACAGTAACGTAGCAGGCCAAGCACGGCGCGGCGCGCAGCTGGCGGCTAAAGTCTACCACCCGCGCGTGCAACTGATTTGCTCACTGTGATTTTTGGTGAGACGACCTGCGTTGCAGCCACCGCGCCCGACGTCACCAACGTGATCATGCAGCCTTAGTCGCCGAACGCGGTGCTCGCGCTGGCGCGGGTCGCTCTGGCCGCCACCGCTTGCCCCACGCCCTGGTCCACGGTCGCCACTTCGGTGTCCACAGTAAGCTGACGATGCTGTGCCAGACGGCATAAACCCCAAACCAGAACAGCACGCGAAACGGCAGCACCGTTGACGCAAGCGCCACGCGGCTGACGCTCGTCCAAACCCGTGCCGCGATCCCGCTGCCGAGACGCTTCGATCGCTCTTTGATCCAAGCCCGCACCAGGTCGCGACCAAAGATTTTTTCAGCAGCCAGCATTGCGACATACGCAACCACGACGAACGGCAACACCAGCCACGCTAGCACCCAAAACAGATAGCCCGCGATCCACCACACAATGGCGAACGCAAACTGAAGGATGCCGAGCACCAGCCCCAAAAGCGTTTCCATACCTAAGGCCACCTCCGACTGCTGCGACGCCCTATCGCTGCGGCGATAGCCATGACGGTGTGGGTAACGTGGGCCGGATGAACCCCGTTCTCAAGTGTCCATCGCGTCTTTGCCGCCGTCCAACGCCACCACAATCACAGGGGACACGACTGCCCGCTTCGCGTTAAATGACCAGTGATGCTGTCACTGATCTTACTCCGCCACGCCAAATCCAGTTGGGACACTCCCGGCCTCGACGACTTCGATCGCCCACTGAACGCGCGCGGCACAGCGGCAGCGCCTGTCATGGGTGCAGCGCTCGTCGCCTTCGAATTGCACCCGCAGTTGATTTTGTGCTCGCCGTCGCAGCGAACCCGCGAAACGCTGGCGCTGATCGCGCCGGTCTTGGCATCGCCAAATCTTCCGCCCCCACGGATCGTGTTTGAAGACCAGCTCTACCTCGCCAGCAGCGCCGACTTGCTCGCCCGCGTGCAATCGATCCCGCAAGATCCAAGACCTGTCGGCGCCAGCGAGCCGCAAGCGGTGATGATCATTGGGCACAATCCGGGCCTGCATGATCTGGCGCTCTTACTGACTGGCACCGGCGATGCGCGCTCGCTGATCCGCCTGCAGGATAAATTTCCAACCGCCGCGCTGGTCGAGTTGGTTTTCGAAGCCAAATCATGGCGCGACGTCCAGCCCGCCGCAGGATTATTGGCGCATTACACAACACCCAAGGAGCGCGCTTGACGGTGCGCTGCCGACACGTCACACCTGCGGCCACGCCGACGGCAACCATGTCCTATTGCGACCCGCGTCAACGCACTCTTGCAGCCGATGCGCATCGCACAACGGGAACCGAAACCAACTGGCGTCGGCGATGTCACAGATGGATGCTTCGATGCTCATCCTGATCGATAACTACGATAGCTTCACTTACAATCTCGTCCATTACCTGGGTGAGCTTGGCACCGAGAGCATTGTCGTACGCAACGACAAAGTCACGGTCGCCGAGGTGATGGCGCAAAAACCTGCGGCCATCGTGTTGTCGCCCGGCCCATGCACGCCGAACGAAGCCGGCGTTTGTCTCGACTTGATCAAAGCGGCGGGGCCGACGATTCCGCTGCTTGGCGTTTGTCTTGGCCACCAGTCGATCGGTCAGTCCTATGGCGGCAAGGTCATTCGCGCGCCGCAACCCATGCACGGCAAACTGTCAACGATCACCAACACAGGCGTCGGCATCTTCGAAGGCTTGCCCGCTGCCTTCGAAATCACGCGCTATCATTCCCTCATCGTCGAGCGCGCAACCTTGCCCGACTGCTTAGAGATCACGGCAGAAACGTCGGACGGCATCATCATGGGTTTGCAGCACAAGACGCATCCGGTGCATGGCGTGCAGTTCCACCCCGAGAGCATCGCGTCGGAACAGGGCCACGCCCTCCTCGCCAACTTTCTGACGCTGGCCGGATTTAAGCCCAAGCAACATCCAAAAACGCATAAGTCAAAAACCCACAAGGCAGCCTGAGCCGTGATCAAGCCCGCTGCCGCCCTCAAGCAGTTGATGACCCGCATCGCCGACCGCGAAACGCTGTCGGAAGCCGAGATGCAGGACGCCCTCGATCTCCTCATGTCGGGCATTGCGCCACCCGTCACCATGGGCGCATTTTTAATGGCGCTGCGCGTGCGCGGCGAAACCATCGCGGAAATCACCGGCGCTGCCAAATTTCTCCGCGCCCGCATGCGCACCGTCGATGCGCCACCCAACGCCGTCGATATCGTCGGCACGGGCGGCGACAGC
>JANMII010000343.1:0-5277 GCA_031375665.1 Hyphomicrobium sp. | reverse complement strand
CGTTCTGGCATCATGTAGTCGCGCGCAAGATTGCCAAAGCGGGTGAATTGGCCCTCGAACGATAACTCGACCGTTCCGACCGGGCCATGACGCTGTTTGCCGATGATGACCTCGGCTTTGCCGGAGACTTGGCTCATCTTGGTCATCCAATCAGCGAATTCGGGCGTGCCTTCGGCGGGCTTCGTGCGCTCAACGTAGTATTCCTCGCGGAACACGAACATGACGACGTCGGCGTCTTGCTCAATCGAACCAGATTCACGCAAATCCGACAGTTGCGGACGCTTGTCTTCGCGGTTCTCGACCTGACGCGAGAGCTGCGACAGCGCGATGATTGGTACGGTCAATTCTTTCGCCAGCGCTTTTAAGCCCGTCGTGATCTCGGTGATTTCCTGCACGCGATTGCCATCGCCGCGTTTCGAGCCCGACAGCAACTGTAAGTAGTCGACGACCAGCAAATCAAGCCCGTGCTGGCGCTTGAGTTTGCGAGCCCGCGCTGACAACTGGGCAACGGTGATGCCGCCAGTTTGGTCGATAAACAAGGGAATGCGTGACATTTCGCTGGCGACTTCGGACAGTTTGCGAAATTCGGTTTCGTCGATCATACCGCGACGGATTTTTTCAGATGAGATCTCGGCCTGTTCGGCGAGAATTCGCGTTGCCAACTGTTCAGACGACATTTCAAGTGAGAAGAACCCAACGATGCCACCGTCGACCGTTTCCATCTCGCCATCGGCCTGGCGTTCGCCGCGATAGGCTTTGGCGACGTTGTAGGCAATGTTGGTTGCAAGCGCGGTTTTACCCATCGATGGCCGACCGGCCAAAATGATCAGATCCGAGCGCTGCAATCCGCCAAGCTTATGATCGAGGTCAGAAAGGCCGGTTGATGCGCCCGACAAATGGCCCGAGCGTTGAAACGCGCTGTTGGCCATCGTGATGGCCGTGACGAGGGCCGATTGGAAACTCTCAAAGCCCTGGCCGTATTTATTTTGCTCGGCAAGTGAATAGAGCCGCCCTTCGGCCTCCTCGATCTGGGCTTTCGGCGCGTGATCCACCGCGCTGTCATAGGCGCCATTGACCATGTCCTCGCCGATGATGATCAGCGCGCGCCGCGTGGCCAGATCATAAATCGTGCGGCCGTATTCGGCTGAGTTGATGACAGTGGTGGCGTTGGCGGCCAAGCGACCAAGATACTGCGGTACGCTGGTTTGTGCATCGATCGGCTCGGCATTTTCAAAAAACGTTTTGACCGTAATTGGCGTCGCGGTCTTGCCAGCGTGGATCAACGTCGCAAGCGTTTCGTAAATGCGCGCGTGCAGCGGATCGAAAAAATGACCCGGCTGCAAAAACCCCGAAACGCGATCGAGCGCCTCGTTGTTGATCAAGATCGCGCCAAGCAGCGCTTGCTCGGCCTCAAGGTTATGAGGGGCCTGCCGAAACGTCAGAGCATCGGTTGATGAGGGCGCAAGCGAAGCGACGTGTTTCAGTCGCTCGGTCGCGAGATATGCGGGGTCTGCCATGGCGACACCCTAGTCGATTCAAGCGCTGGAGTGAGTGGGCGAATAGCAAATGTAGAGCCTCGTCCCCGTTATCAACACGGGTGATCGAATTCACTTTGCGGCGCCAGAATCGCCACAACAGCGTTGCGCCTGAAGAGCAAAGTGGCTTCGCGTGCGAGCAGAGCCGCCGCTGGCCGCCGCCTCACCCCAAAATCTCCTCCATAAAAAGGGAGAAAAACTCTGGGATGAGGCGCAGGTCATAAAACTGTGGTCGTCGGAAGCGATTGAGCCGTCGCCCTGCGCTTATTCCGCGTCGTCGTCGTCCGCCGGGCGAGCGCCGTCTTCGAAGGCTGAGTCAGGGTTGAAGGTTTCGAGCTCAAGGGCTTCATCCTTGACGACCGACACGTTCTCGCCGCGCTGCTGTTTGTTGGCTTCGTCTTCCGAGCGCGCGATGTTCAGGGTCACGTTCGACGAAACTTCAGGGTGGAGTTGAATTTTGGCTGCCGTCAGACCCAGCGCCTTGATCGGCTTTTCAAGCACGACCTGATTGCGATCAACGGTGAAGCCGCCAGCCGTGATGATCGCTGCGATGTCGCGCGTTGCAACCGAGCCGTAAAGCTGGCCGGTGTCCCCCGCCGCACGGATCAGAATGAAGCTTTGACCTTCGAGCTTGGCTGCAACGGCTTCAGCCTCTTTCTTCTGCTCCAAGTTGTTGGCTTCGAGCTGGGCGCGCTTGCCTTCAAAAACTTTCTTGTTGTCTTCAGTTGCACGCAGGGCTTTTTTCTGCGGCAGCAGAAAGTTGCGGGCGTAGCCGTCTTTGACGGTGACGATGTCGCCCATTTGGCCGAGGCGGCCGATCCGTTCGAGAAGAATGACTTGCATGGTGTTGGCTCCTGGTGGTGATGCGGTTGAGGGTTATTTTTAAGAGTGGTCTTCGGGCGGTTGCGCTGCATTCGTCGCGCGATATTTGAAAACAGTTTCGGCAATACCCACAACGGCGAGGAGGATTGCGGCTCCTGCCGTGAAAAATCCCAGCGCGCTGTAGCAGGCGGCTAAAATGAACGTGCGCCACGGCGAGGCTTCACTCAGCACGTGCACGACCGATAGGCCGACCAACGCGAAAGCGAGCGTGAACGCTCCGGCAAATCCGCCGCCGAAAAGTGCCAGCGGGCCACTGAGAAACGTCAATGCGATGGCCGCCAGGAATGCAAACGTGGTGCCGTTGGGCAGTGCCAGCGCTGTCAACTTCGGCCATGGTCGGACGAGGCGGCCCGACGCCAGGGTGATGCGACCCGCCAGCCAAAGATTAAGCACGATCGTCGTGGTGGTCAGAATACCGAGTGCCCACGGCAGCGTCTTCAAGGTGCTTGTTGCAATCTCGGTGATTTGCGCTTCGGTGATGGCTGGCGCGCCTGGGATCGACGGCAATTCGTTCTTGACGAAAGTTTCAACCAGCGTGCGCATCGTCTTGGCCAACTCTTCGCCGCCGCCGCCAAGCAAAATCAATGCAAAGGCCGCAAACGTGCCGCCGAAAACGGCCGCGGTCGCAACCAACCGGCCCACTGGATACCACTGCTGCACGTCGTCATCGGAGGTTCGACTAAGCAGCGCCAAGCGCGACAGAATCACGGCTGGAATAGCAGTGCTGATGGCGTAGATGATGCCAGCGAGCGGGCTTGATAATGCGATGATGGTGAGGGTGCCAGCGATGGCTGCAATGGCAACGCCAAGCGTGCCGAGACCCAAGCCGGCGAGATACAACGATAGTGGAGTTAGAAAGAAAAGTACCAAGCGCAGCAACAGCGCGCCGGTCGTCGCCGACGCGAAAACGACTGCCGAAATCAATCCGGCGGCAGTAGCCAAAAGTATCGCGTTGATCGGCATTGTGTGCTGTCCCGCGCATCGAGCGGTTAGAGGCAGATCCGGTTTTGCCGTCCTGTCCCAACGAAAAAAACAACGGACGGCAGCACAGAGCCGCCGCCCGTCACATGCGATTTATTTGATCACGTACGGTAGCAGGCCGAGAAAACGAGCACGCTTAATGGCGCGGGCGAGTTCACGCTGCTTTTTCGCCGAAACCGCTGTGATGCGGCTCGGCACGATTTTTCCACGCTCAGAGATATAGCGTCCGAGTGTGCGCACATCTTTGTAATCGATCTTCGGCGCATGATCACCCGAGAATGGGCAGGTCTTACGGCGACGATGGAATGGGCGGCGCTGGGTGCTGCCGGCCGGTGTTGCGATTTCTGCCATGGTTTAAGCCTCCGAGCCGGGCGTTGTATCGCGTGGCGGACGCGGCGGACGCGGGCCACGATCAAAGCCGCCGCCTTCGCGCGGTGCGCCGCCGTCACGGGGCGGCCCGCCACCTTCACGAGGTGGACGGGGACGGAACGTCGAGCCAGCATCGCGATCACCGCCGCCGCCACCACCGCCGCCTGCGCGGAAGCCGCCGCGATCCCCACCACGGGGACCGCCGCCAAAGCCACCGCGACCACCGCCGCCACCAAAGCCACCGCGGTCGCCACGATCTCCGCGATCGTCACGATCCTGCTTGCGCATCTGAACTGAGGCGTCAGTTTCGAGTTCTTCGACCCGAACCGTCAAGAAGCGAACGACATCGGGATTGATCCCCATGCGTCGCTCCATTTCAGCAACGGCTGCCGGTGGGCTGTCGAGATTGAAAAACGCGTAGTGCGCTTTGCGGTTCTTTTTGATTTTGAATGCGAGACCTTTGAGGCCCCAGTATTCCTGTTTGGTGACCTTGCCCTGGCCGTCTTCGATGATGGTGGAAAATTCCTTCATCAAGGCTTCGACTTGGGCTTGCGTCACGTCCTGGCGCGCCAGGAAAGTATGCTCGTATAGCGGCATACGCTTGGCCTTTCTGTTCGAGGTGTCCCGCACCACAGGTGCGAGGTCACAATCCCTCCGGCGCAAAGCCCCATTCAGACCGAGAAAGGCCCATCTGGTACCCAAAGAGCGAAGACACCGGGATGCGGCAAAGAGAAATATCTCATTGCGGTCCAAGATGTTGCGACCAAAAGGTCTCAGCAACTTGGATCCCGTTCAGCCTCCGACCGGAGTGGGTGACGAAGCGGTGTATACAGCAATTGGCTGTTTCATCAAGGGTATGCGGCGGTACAGCTCGGGTTCAGCCTCTGCTCAACGGCTGGAGACACCGGCTCGCGCGAAATTTCTGTCCGTAGGCAATCGCCGCCATCCCCACGACATAGGAATCATGCGCACACTGGACCCGCGAATTTAGATTTTTGGAGGGTAACGGAACCATGAAATTTGCCGCTTACACGGAAGAAACGATTTGGTCGATCGCCGACACGGAAGCTGAGGCACGCAGTGAGGGTGAGGAAACCATTCGTGAAAACAATGGCACCGCCGATACGTTGGCGTCGCTGAAAGTTGCGCCGATTGATGACGATCTGGTTGACGCGCTCGCCGAAGCTGAAGCTCAGGGCACTGACGTCTTGTTCGACTTGATCGATGGCGAATTGTGCGAAGTCGAGACCGTCGAAGGTTGATCGATAGGGTTTCGTGCCCGCTTCGGCACTGTGTGTGCCTTAGCGGGCCGAACCGTTCGCCTTAAAATTCGCGATTTGCCAGGACCAAGAAACGCGCGGCTTGCGGGGCCGTCGTTTTGCGGCGCCGACGGCGCTACCACAAAACATATTGGTCATCGCCATGCGGCTCACACTGAGTAAGCTGCTTGTCGGCATGTCCAAGATCACGCCACCATCGTCGACAGGATTGCCGAACCCGGCAGATTCAC
>JANMII010000271.1:0-7262 GCA_031375665.1 Hyphomicrobium sp. | reverse complement strand
CGATCGCGATCTAAGCTGAAAGACGCTTGCGGCCTTTCGCGCGACGCCGCGCCAAAACTCTCTGGCCGCCAGCCGTCAACATGCGCTTGCGGAAACCGTGGCGGCGTTTGCGCACAAGGCGGCTTGGCTGATAGGTGCGTTTCACGCGACGTCTCCGAAGCAAATAGGACCACCCGTCAAGCTCGACGCGATGGCAAATTTCATAGTATTATCAGAGCTCTAACCGAAAGCTGCGCATGGCCCTGAGGGGCCCTAGCAATTTGTCAAAGTGCCCATAATTCGCCGTCTTATAGGCGGCAGGCGGTATGAAGTCAACGCAGCGCGCACCGTCAGGCGGCCATTGGTTTGGCCGGCCGATGTGAGTGTCGAAGTTCATGATGACGGGGCGCTGAGGCGACGCCCCGCAATCACCAGCTCACGTCAAGTGGAGCGTTATCACGGGCAAGTTACTCTTCGCCGTTTGCCGTCACCGAAACAGCAGCTGGTTTGTGGTCGTAGAGCTGACACCTGCAACGCGCAGAGCAGGACGAAGACGACCGATGACATCGCGAAAGGCAAAATCATGGTCTCGAGTGGAAACTTGACAGCACGACCGACGCGACGGCTGTGGCGGCGGGTCAAAAATCGAACTGGTGCGATCAAGTTCATGATGTTGGCCGTGCACGCATTTATGCTCGCGCCGACGCAAGGATGGGCAGAAGATCTCGCTCAGCGATTTGCGCCGTCGGTGGCAGCATCATCGGCGACTGTCGATCACACTGCCTGGGATAAATTGCTTAAATCCTATGTTCGCACCGCCGCTGACGGCGTCAATCGTGTCGACTACGCCGCTTTCAAAATGAGCGGTCACACCGCGCTGAAATCGTACATCGCCGAAATCACGAGAGTCGATGTCGCAACGCTCAACAAAGCCGAGCAGTTTGCAATATGGGCCAACCTCTACAACGCGATGACGGTCGACGTGGTGCTTGACGCTTATCCGGTCTCATCCATCAAGGACATCCGCCTTGGCGGTGGGCTGGTTGCCACCATCACCGGGGGACCGTGGAAGTCCAAGATCGTGACCGTTTCAGGCGTACCGCTTTCGCTCGATGATATTGAGCATCAAATCATGCGGCCCGTATTTCGCGACGCCAGGGTTCATTATGCGGTTAATTGCGCTTCGATTGGTTGTCCCAATCTTGCCACCGAAGCCTTCACCGGTGCTGCCCTCGAAAAGCAATTGGACGCGGCAGCGCGCGCCTTCGTCAATCACCCCCGTGGATTTCAACACTCCGATGGTGCCATCGTGGCTTCGTCGATTTATGACTGGTTTGTCGCTGATTTTGGCGGGTCCGCGGCAGGTGTTGTGGCGCACGCCCGGCGTTATGCTGAGCCGAAATTGAAAGCCGCGTTGCAAGCTGCAGCAGGAATAGAAAGTTACGATTACAATTGGTCCTTGAATGACGTCGCGCGCTGACCGCACGCGTCCCCTCATTTGTAACACATAGGCATTTTCCAATGACCCCGGACAACATCGGTGCGCAGCCGAGCATTTTGCGACGACTTGCGCCAATAGCCGTGCTTGCCGCCATCACCGGCCTCGTGTTCGCAACGGGCTTACACACCTACCTGTCGCTCAAGACCATCGGCCTCAATTACGACGCGCTAAAAGCCTTCGTCGCCGACAACATCATTTTAGCCGTGTTGGCGTTTGCGGCGGCTTATGTCGCCGTCGTTGCGCTGTCGCTGCCCGGCGCATTGATCATGACGTTGACAGGTGGATTGCTCTTTGGTTGGCAACTCGGTGCTGCAACAACCGTGATCGCCGCGACCATCGGGGCAACGATCCTGTTCCTGGTCGCGAAAACATCGTTTGGCGAAACTTTGGCTGCGAAGGCTGGACCATGGCTGGCCAAATTGCGTGACGGCTTTCAACAAGATGCCTTCAATTATCTGCTGTTTTTGCGGTTAGTGCCGGCGTTTCCGTTTTTCATTGTCAACTTGGCGCCAGCGTTATTGGGCGTCCCGCTCAAAACTTTCGTTGGGGCAACGCTGATCGGCATCATGCCAGGAACGATTGCGTTTAGTGTCGCTGGCGCCGGTCTTGGCAGCGTCATCGAGTCCCAAAACGCGGTCTATCAAAGTTGCCTCGCAACCGCGCCATCAAATCCGGACGTCGCGTGCCCCTACACCATCGATACGTCAGCGCTTGTCACGCGCGAACTTTTGGCGGCTTTTGTCTTGCTTGGGATCGTGGCGCTGATCCCAATTGCGCTAAAGAAAATGAGGGGCGGCAATGTCTAACGGTCAAAGCGGTTCAGCGACTGCGAGCACGACAGCCACAACAGCGGCTGGATCAATGGCGGCGTCAACGGGCGCGACAACAGCGCTCTCGGTTGATTTCTGCATCATCGGTGCTGGGTCTGGTGGGCTTTCGGTGGCCGCTGCGGCTGCCGCCTTCGGCCAGCGCGTTGTGCTAATCGAGAAGCACAAAATGGGTGGCGATTGCCTCAACTACGGCTGCGTGCCGTCGAAGGCTCTTCTGGCTGCGGGCAAACGCGCGCAAGCATTTCGCACGGCTGGCCCGTTTGGAATCGCAGCACAGAAGCCTGTCATCAATCATCGCGTCGTCCATCAGCACGTTCGTGATGTGATCGCGGCGATCGCTCCGAATGATTCCGTGGAACGGTTCACTGGCCTTGGCGTGCAAGTCATTACCGCGGCTGCCCGTTTCATTGATGCCAAAACCGTCGCTGCCGGCGACTTTCGAATTTCAGCCCGGTGGTTTGTCATTGCAACTGGATCATCGCCCGTCGCCCCGCCCATCCCTGGGCTCGCGGACGTTCCATATTTCACCAACGAGACGATCTTCGACAATGCCCAGATGCTGCCGCATCTGGTCGTCGTCGGGGGCGGTCCAATTGGTCTTGAAATGGCGCAGGCGCATCATCGCCTTGGGTCGAAAGTGACTGTGCTTGAGGGCGCGAAAGCACTCGGCCGCGACGATCCAGAAATGGCGATCATTGTGCTGCAACGGCTACGCGCCGAGGGCATTGAGATCATCGAGGGTGCGAAGGTCACGCTTGTGGCTCGCGGGCCAAACGGCGTCGCGGTTACGCTCAGTCGCGATGGTGGCAACCAAACGATCGACGGCAGCCACATTCTCGTCGCCGCCGGACGTCGACCCAACACGTCGGAACTTGGCTTGGAAGCGGCTGGTATTGCTGTTGAAAAACGCGGGATCATTGTCAACGCGGGATTGGTGACGAGCAATCGACGGGTGTTCGCCATCGGAGACGTGACAGGGGGCGCGCAGTTCACCCACATCGCCAATGACGACGCCGGTATTGTCATTCGCCGTGCGTTGTTTCGCTTGCCAGCCAAAACGACCGGCCGTGCGGTCCCGTGGGTGACATTTGCGGACCCAGAATTAGCTCACGTTGGTCTGAACGAAGCCGAAGCCCGCGCCAAGCATGGAAAAATTAACGTGTTGCGTTGGCCCTACCACGAGAACGATCGCGCCCAAGCCGAGCGCGAGACGACCGGTCACGTCAAGGTCATCACCGACAAGGGTGGCCGCATTCTGGGGGCGTCGATCGTTGGCGCGCATGCCGGCGAACTCATTCAAATGTGGTCGCTTGCGCTCTCGCAGCGCATGAAAATCAAGGCCATGACCAGTTGGATATCGCCCTATCCAACCTTATCTGAAATTAACAAGCGCGCGGCTTTTCGCTATTATGCGACAGCAGCTGGTAACCCGTTTGTGCGCAAAATTATCGCGCTTCTGGCCAAGCTCGGGTAAGGCTTTCCCGAGGTGGAGATGACGATCACGTGCAGCGCGCACTTCCCAATCCTGAGGATGGCGACCAGGGTCAAGTAACCCTGGCCAATTCGTTGCCGAGCACGGTCGCGGGCACTGCCGTTCGCGCCGTTGTTGGTTCTGGCGCTGGCGTTGCAGCCGATCAATCAATTTGGATGCGCGGTGTTGGGCGGGTTCACGATGCGTGGGAGCGGCGGGGCCTGCCTGCACGCTTGTTGTTGCTAACGGCTACTTTTGTGTTAATCGCGGAAGCGCTGATCTTTTTGCCCTCGATCGCCAACTACCGGATCAGTTGGCTGCAAGAGCGATTGACCGCTGCTCAACTTGCAGCCCTCGCATCCGAAGCGTTTCCTGGCGGCGAGGTTCCCTCCGCGTTGCGCGCCGACCTGTTGCGAACGGCTCAAGTTCGCGCCATTGCATCGCGAACGGAAGGCGAGCGCCGGTTAGTGTTGCCGGTCGATGGGGCCATCACCATCGATGCCGTTTACGATTTGCGCGAAGAGCCGGTGGGCGGATGGCAAAATTTCACGCACAAGTTGGACCACATTAAAGATGCCTTGGCATCGTTCGTTGCGCAAGACGGCCGCATCCTGCGCATCGTGGGGCGCAGTGGTGGCGACCGCGAAGACCTGATTGAAATTGTCATTCCCGAAGCGCCATTGAAAGCCGCGATGCTGCAATACGGCCTCAATATCTTGTGGCTTTCGATCATCATCTCCGGCCTAACAGCGGCTGTGGTTTATTTTGCACTCAGCCGCTTGCTGGTGAAGCCGCTGACCCGCCTGACCCGCAACATGCTGCGGTTTTCTGAAGACCCCGAAGACGCGGGCCGCATCATGCCCGTGTCGGGCCGTATGGACGAGATCGGCATCGCCGAGCGGGAGCTCGCCAGCATGCAGCATCAATTGGCATCGCTCCTGGCACAAAAAAATCGACTGGCACAGCTGGGTCTCGCCGTATCGAAGATCAATCACGACTTGCGCAACATGCTTGCAAACGCGCAGTTGATCTCGGATCGCTTGGTTGATTTGCCAGATCCGACAGTGCAGCGCTTTGTGCCGAAATTGATTGCTTCACTCGACCGCGCCATCAGCTTTTGTAATTCATCACTCCAATTTGGCCGCGCCGCCGAAGCCGCGCCGCGCCGCGATTTGATGTTGTTCAAACCGCTGGTTGAAGAGGTCGCCGATAGCCAAGGTTTGCCGCGTGAAGGGTCGATCCAATTTTTCGCCGATATGGACGACACGCTGCGGATCGATGCCGACCGCGATCACCTGTTTCGGGTGTTGAGCAATCTGGTGCG
This sequence comes from Hyphomicrobium sp., assembly GCA_031375665.1. Classification (GTDB taxonomy): domain Bacteria; phylum Pseudomonadota; class Alphaproteobacteria; order Rhizobiales; family Hyphomicrobiaceae; genus Hyphomicrobium_B. The sequence goes on along the minus strand of JANMII010000271.1, from coordinate 2,157 downwards.
CAACGCCATGCAGGCGATCGAAAGCGTAGACGGCAAGACCGACGGCGAGATCCACGTTGCAGCCCGCCGCGAAGGTCGCAAGGTGATTGTTGACGTCACAGACGACGGCGCGGGCATCCCTGCCCGGGCGCGCGACAACTTGTTCAAGGCGTTTCAAGCTTCGACCAAAAAAGGCGGGACCGGCCTTGGCCTCGTCATCGCTGCGGAACTCGTCCAAGCGCACGGCGGCACACTGACCTCAATCGACAGCACTGCTGGCGCGCATTTTCGCATTGAGCTGCCAGATCGCTCGGCCCATTAGCGGAGCCTCGCGTGCGCCAACGCTGCGACATCACTTTCGCCACGTGCAATCGCGACCGCTGCTAGCAAGTCCGGCACCAAATCTGGCTCCCGGTTGGTGATTTTTCGGTCAATCGATTTGACTGCTTGGGCCAAGAAATTCCCTGCCTTTTTCCCAAGCCGCTGTCGGTGGTCCATCGACCGGATCAATCCGCAGTTGGCGCGTTAGAAATGTCTTCGGACGGCGCATGTGATCACCTGCCTCGCCCGATCCGGGCCAATAGCCCGGTTAAAAGCTTGCGCTGAGCCTGGGCAGCGATTAGGAAAGCGCTTCGCCGATCTGGCCTTTGATGGTTGGTTGCACAGCGCAGCCCTTTGAGACACGGCACGGCACGCGCCCGTAGCTCAGCTGGATAGAGCACCAGACTACGAATCTGGGGGTCAGAGGTTCGAATCCTTTCGGGCGCGCCAACGTATTCAATGACTTACAGCGTTTTCAATATTCGCGAAAATTTGCGTAGCTAATTTCTAGCTAACGTTGCGCGCCGTCGACCTTCGAAATTTTGATTGCCCGTGCAGCGTCTCGACGCAGCACTGCCGCGCCAGCTGGCGGCCATACCTTACATCACGAGCCTTGGGCTGCCGGGTCGAGGGATCACCCGCAGGGCCTGCGGATATGGGATGTCGCTGTTTTCAAGATCGAAGTTGATGGTGATGACCCCGTCGCCTAACCACGAAACGCCATCGATGATCCATGCCGTCCATTTAGCGTTGATCGTCGGCGTGTTACGGTTGGTCCACGTGAAGTCGCCATTGGGGATGTAAACGACACCATGCAGGTCGACTGTCGAACCGATGAATGAGTGAACGGTTGGTTGTCGGACGCCTGCGAAAACGATGCCCGCATATTTTCCGGTCTTTGGTGCATTGAGGCGCACTGTTGCTTGGTCCCAGAACAAAACGGCGGACGCATCGGCCAAGCCGACAGTAATGTCGTTGCCAGTGACGGTTGAATCCGCGATCAGCAAGCCGCCGCCGGAGATCACGTACGTGCCAGGCCTCAACGTAACGTCAGACCCATTCGTGATGCTCAGGCCGCCACAATAGGTGCCGGGTGACAGCGTTCGCGATACGCCCGAAATCACCGTATTGTTAAACGTACACGTTCCAGCCGTTGGAATGACTAGCGCTGAAAGCGGGTCGGCAATGATCTCTGGTGCGTGCTCGAGCGGTGGCGTCACGTTGGCCAGAAAGTGGTGGCCGAAGCCAACGGCTTGGACAGATTTACCGACGAGAAAGTTCTCTGGAGAGTGGGGATCCACAACGTCGTCTTCGTGGCTTGAATTGCCGTAAAAATTGCAACCAGGCCCAATCACTGAAACGGAATCTTTGAGTTCAAGTGTGTGTTTCCGGCTGGGATGCATGGCCATAAAGCACAGCGGCTCACGCACCACATCGCTGGTGGCGATCGAGGCGTTGACGACGCGCAACACTTTTACTCCGAGCACACGCAGGAGAGCCATTTCGACGCTGACGCTAGCGCGGCCAACAAGATTCTTGTTTTCGAATGTAAAGCTTTCGCCACTAACGTTTTGCAAGGCGGTGGCATTGCTCGCGAAGTATTGCTTTGCGACTTCCAGCTTCTCGGCATCGCTCAGACCGCCGGTCTCACCGGCAAATTGTTCAGCGCCTGGTCGGGCTGAAACGCCAGCTAAGACAGCCGCATCCAGGATCTGTTGGAGCTTGGCTTTATTCGACATAGTCGAACCGTAATCGACGGCGAGGCCCGCAAAGCCGATTAAGATCAGCGCGAGGAGGCCAAGCAGCACACTGACAGCGCCCGCATCATTCCGGCCAAACGATGGCCCATGAGCATCA
>JANMII010000236.1:0-10357 GCA_031375665.1 Hyphomicrobium sp. | reverse complement strand
GTACGCCAGCACCGTAGATGCCGGTGGGATGGAATTGAACGAACTCCATGTCCTGCAACGGCAGTCCGGCTCTGAGCACCATGGCGTTGCCATCACCCGTGCAGGTGTGTGCCGAAGTGCAGGAGAAGTAGGCCCGGCCATAGCCGCCGGTAGCTAAAATGGTTCGCTTGGCGCGGAAGCGATGGATCGCGCCATCCTCGAGGCACATGGCGATGACGCCACGACACGCGCCATCTTGATCCATGATCAAATCGAGCGCGAAGTACTCGATGAAAAATTCCGCCGCGTGGCGCAATGATTGTCCATACAGCGTGTGAAGCATGGCGTGGCCAGTGCGGTCGGCGGCAGCACAGGTGCGTTGGGCGGGTGGCCCTTCACCGTAGTCCGTCGTCATGCCGCCGAACGGACGCTGATAGATCTTGCCGTCTTCAGTTCGCGAAAATGGCACACCGTAGTGTTCGAGTTCATAGACGGCGTCGGGCGCGTTGCGGCACAAGTATTCGATAGAATCTTGGTCGCCGAGCCAGTCAGAGCCTTTGACCGTGTCATACATATGCCAACGCCAATTGTCGGGGCCCATATTGCCGAGCGCTGCCGCGACACCACCTTGCGCTGCGACCGTGTGTGAGCGGGTCGGAAACACTTTGCTGATGCAGGCTGTCCGCAGGCCAGCCTCAGCGCAGCCAAGCGTGGCCCGCAAGCCCGCGCCACCCGCGCCAACGACCACCACGTCATAGGTGTGATCGACGATCGGATAAGCTTTGCCGTTCACGGCTGGGATGGCCATCCGGCCGCCACCAGAACCATTAGCCGACCCATTGCCCGCGCAATTCGCACGACCGTTCGCGTGACCATTTGAATGGCCGTTCACTGCCGCCATGACGTCAGCCTCCAAAGCTCAATTTCAAAATTGCGAAGATGCTCGCCAGTGCGATGCCCGCAGCAAAAAAGGTGTTCAGCATCAGCAGCACGACCTTCCCGCCCTCGCCGTGGACGTAGTCTTCGATGATGGTCTGCATTCCAAGCCGCATGTGGATCGTGCCCGAGATAATCAATGCCAATAGCGCGATCGCGATCAACGGTTGCGCGAGTTTCGCCTTAACCGCTGTATGATCGGCGCCGACCAATGAAGCGATCAACCAGACCAGAAACACGCCAAGAACCAGATTTGCGACGGCGGTAACCCGCTGCTTCCAAAAATGGTTGGCTCCTTCCTTGGCAGACCCGAGTTGCCGTGCTGTCTTCAACGGTGTTCGCATCGCCATAGATCAAGCGCCCCCGCGCGCAAAAGCAACGCTGAACCAAATCAACCCGGTAATGATCAGCGATAGAGCGCCGCTGCCCCACGACAATTGGTCGATGGTGCGAAGATCGTAACCATAGCCGAGATCCCAAATGAAATGGCGAATGCCGCCTAACAAGTGGTGAAAGAGCGCCCACGTGTACCCAATCAACACGACTTGGCCGTACCATGCCGAAAACCAGCGCGATACATAGTCGAATGCGGCTGGGCTGGTCGCTGCCGCGATCAACCACCACGCCAGCAAAATCGTGCCGAAATAGAGCGCCGCACCGGTCATCCGATGCAGGATCGACATGACCATGTTGATGAGCGGCGTGTAAATTTGCAAATGCGGCGAGAGTGGCCGTTGGGGGCGCACGGCCGGCTTGCTGGTGGCGTCGGCCATCGAGCATCCTTTATCGATTTGATCTTCGTGTTTTAGACCGTCGCACTGCGCGCGGCAATTCGCCAAATGCCACACGGCGCATGGCAGTCCGCGCGACGCCGTTTGAGACTGCGTATCGCCACGGCCACCCTGTTTACGACAGTGACCCGATAATGGCGCGTGCCAGCCGATCACCACTTTCGAACGCATGTTCGGCCAGTCGGCCAAGGCACCAGTCGCCAGCCACGCCGGCCTGATGCTCACTCGAATAAATATAGGTTTCGCCGAGCGACTGATCGACCAAGCCGTGACGCCAGAGGTGCGCCGTCATCCGGGTCGGGCGAACAGGGGGCAGCGCCAGCAGGTGGCTGACCTCACTCCACAGTTCGTCGGCGACAGCTTCGGGCTCGGCATCTTCGGTTTGGCGGCTCCACGCGGGCGATGCATGAATGACCAAACTATCGCCAGTCGATGTCCGACCGGGCTTAGTGTTGTTGCGCGCGATCCATCGAATGACTTCCGACATGTCGGAATAAACATCCTGATCGGGTAGCAGCTTGTCGTCGAGCCGAACGACCAACGACCAGCATGGCGACATGCGCACACGTGACAGTGGTTGCACCAATTCCTCAATCCGGCCGAGCAACAGCCGCGCCTCTGACGCTGGCACTGCGACAGCCACCGCATGAAACGGCCCGATCGACGTCTCGTCGTCGAACCAGACATGCCAACCTTTGTCGCGACGATCGAGGGTGTGGACCTTGCGTCCGGTGTGGACCCGCACGCTTTCAGCCATGGGCCTGACAATGCTGGACATGCCGGGCGTGCCGACAATCCACGGCTGCATTTGGCCAGCGCCCTGTTCGCCGTTCAACGAGGCGCGCGGTGTCCATCGGCTGGCGTAACCCAGCCCAATCATCTCATCGAGGTAGGACCGAAAGCCGGACGTCCGACCGGTGACATATTGCGCGCCGTGGTCGAACGTTTCGGTGCCTAGCCGGGTGGTGGCCAGCCGACCGCCAATCGTGCGGTCCTGCTCGAAGACTTCGACGAAAAAACCGGCACGGCGCATCGTTCGCGCGCACGATAAGCCCGCCATTCCTGCGCCGATGACTGCCGTTCGTTTGGTCAATTTAGTCTGCGCACCAGGTTGCTGGATTTCGAGGATCGATTGCTCGTATGCGGACGGCCTTGCTTTTGGCGTAGCAAGTTATGGTTAGCAAATCGGTAACACAGTTTATCGTGCTCGAAACACGAGCATCGCTGGCATTGCGTTGAATGTGGGGATAGGCGACCGAAACGACTATTTCGGCTCGATTTTTCCGCAAGCGATCCGTGCGCCGGCATTTCCGTCCGGATCGGTTAGGTAGTCGTCCGGCGCGGTTGTCAGGACCAGCGCAGTGCCGTCGGCATCAAAGATACCGTCCTCGGCATCTTTGCTCAGCGAGAGTGTTGCGCTCAAAATTTCAGCCATCAGCGTTCCATCCGCCGCAGCGTAGACGTTGGGGAGGTCGCCCGCCATCGGGCCCTCGTCATTGAAGAAGCCGTGTTGGGCGCCGAGAGGATTATAAATCGCACCAGCAGACGAAAAATCACCCTCGCACGCGCCGACTTCATGAATTCGCAATCCGTGCGCGCCAGGAGGCACGCCGGTCAATTCGAGTTTTATCAAGACGCCGGCCGGCGCTTCGGTAAAGCTGACCTGTCCCAGCTCTTTGCCGTCAGCGAGTTTCAAAGTTGCGACGGCCGTCTCGCCGCCTGCCCCAACGGCTATCCCAGCGGCTGCAGCGACGACTGACGCCATGGCGACCAGACTTGCCGCCGCCGTAAGCACGGCGCACAACCCACCGCGACAAGCGAATGATTGCGGCGCGAGCGAGCGTCTGAGCATGACATGATCCAGGCTTTGAGAGCGCTCCACGAAGAGCCGCCCGCACTATATCAATCGCACAACGGCTAACTGCTACTAGCGCGGGGGCGCAGCGATGGAACGGCCCCAGACGTTAGCGCGGCAGCACCAGCCACGTATCAAGATCTAAAACCACACCCTCGGCATAGTCACCAGCCGGTGTTTTCAGTGGTAAGCCCGCGCAGTCCATATTCTTGACGCCGACCATGCGGACGCGCAAAGCGCCGACATCGCTGCGGCCGGGCAATTCGGCTTTTTCGATAATCTCTGACCACGCATAAATCGTGTCACCGGCGAATGTCGGAGCCACGTGTCGCCCGCCATTGATGGCTGCAAAATGAAAAGCATTGCCAAGCCCGTTGTACGACAAGGCTCTGACCAGCGAAATCACGACGCCGCCATAGACGATGCGTTTACCGAACCGGCCCTTGGCTTCAGTGTGCAAATTGAAATGCACTTTGGCTGTATTCTGGTAAAGCCGCGTTGCGGTCTGATGCTCGGCTTCTTCAAGCGTCATGCCGTCGACGTGATCGATCTGTTCGCCAATTGCATAGTCGCCCCACACATGCCGCGAACCCGACAGAGCGCAATCGTAATTTGAAATCGTCAGAGCAGGTACCGCCGTTGCAAGTTCTGCTGGGTCGACGCGGTCGGGGAGCTTCGGCACGATGGCGTCGGGGGCAGGCGAGCCCTTGTCGCGCTTTCGGACCATGACCCAGCGACAATATTCAAGAACGACGTCGCCGTTTTGATTGCGACCCGTCGAGCGGACGTAGACGGTGCCGGTTTCGCGGTTGCTGTTTTCTTTCAGGCCAATCACCTCAGACACGGAACTCAGCGTGTCACCCGGATAAACCGCTTTCATGAAGCGGCAGTTGGCATAGCCCAGATTAGCGATGGCGTTGAGCGAGATTTCCGGCGTGGTTTTTCCAAACACAACATGAAACGTCAGCATGTCGTCGAGTGGCGAACGCGGATAACCGATTGCTTTGGCGAAGACGTCCGACGACTGCACGCAAAACCGCGAGCCATAAAGCGCCGTGTAAAGCGCGACGTCACCCTGCGTGACCGTGCGCGGCGTTGGATGGGTGATGATCTGGCCGAAGTGGAAATCCTCAAAGAAATTACCAGCGTTGGTCTTCGTACCCGTCTTCGAGCTCGTCATCGTAACTGCCTTTGATCTGCGGCTGCGATGTGCGCACAGCCTAAAGGGGATCGGCCTATTGCCCGCACACGGATCGCGACCGCAACTGTTTTCAGTGCGCCGCGACGCGGTCTAGGGCCGCACGCCGTTTGATTTATCATGCGATCGAGCGAAAGCTTGTCCGCTTAACGCGAAGTTCGAACACTCTGCCACTAAAACCACGGCTCATCAGCCCTGGAGCGGGCATTGATCGCACCGGCAATCACCGCCACGCGTCGCGCCATGACGAGATGGAGCCGTTCCACCATCTTACCTTCGACGGTGATGACGCCCTTGCGCGCGTTCTCCGGCGCTTCAAAAGCCGCGATGATTTTATGCGACCAAGAGACCTCTTCTTCAGTCGGCGAAAAAACTTCGTTGCACGGCGCGACCTGTGACGGATGAATCAGCGTTTTGCCGTCCATGCCAAGCGTACGGCCGTGCTCGCATTCAACGCGAAATCCGGAATCGTCTTTGAAATCGTTGTAAACGCCATCAATCACGTCGAGGCCGTAGGCTCGCGCTGCAACCAGTGTCATGGCAAGCCAAGGTACCACCGCGAAGCGCTGATTGCTGGCGCGCGCCCGGCTCTCTTTCAACAGATCGTTGGTGCCGAGCACGAAACACGACAACCGGTTGTCGGGGTCTGGCCCGCAGGCCGCGATCTCGCGAGAATTGATGATGCCAAGCGGTGTTTCGATCATGGCCCACAAACGAATATGAGGTGCAGCTTCGACCGCCTTCAAAACTTTCGCGGTGCCGATGATGTCACCGGGTTGCGAAACCTTGGGCACCAGAATGGCGTCGGGCGCGGCACCGACGGCTGCGTGCAGATCCGCCATGCCCCACGGCGTTTCGATCGGGTTGACGCGCAGAATGATTTCCCGACTGCCGTACCCCGCTTGTCGGATGGCATCGAGTGCGCCAGCGCGCGCGGCCTCTTTGTTAGTTGGCGCGACAGAATCTTCCAAGTCGATGATGATCGAGTCCGTCGGCAGACTGCGAGCCTTATCGAGCGCGCGGGCGTTATCGCCGGGGATGTAAAGAACACTGCGGCGGGGTCGCATGGCCATTCGTCGAAAGCTCCAAGTCGAATATTGCAATGCACAATATTCGTTCGCCGGTATTTTTCCAGCAGGTCTTTTCGTCGACCCGCTTCGACACTGGTTCCGCATTGCACCGGTCAGGTGGCTGGCGCTCGGTCGGCCATCGCCATAGGTTGGCGCAAAATTCTGACGTCGAAACTCGAAAACGTGGAGACTGAGACGTGCCGAAGGTACTGGCTGTGTCGTCGTTTGTTGCGAGCGGAAGTGTTGGCCTGCGGGCCGCACTCGCAACTATGGCAGCGCATGGCATCGACCTGATCGCGATGCCGACCGTTGTGTTGTCAGCGCATCCCGGCCACGGCCGTTTTGCCGGTCAAACCATCGACGTTGGCACGCTCGAACCAATGCTATCGGCGCTGGAGGCCAACGGCGAATTGGCCGACATCAGCGCCGTATTGATGGGTTATCTGCCATCGGCAGCGCACGTCGCGTTCGGTTGCCGCGTGATCGCCGCCGTTAAATCGCAAAGCCCGCAGGCGACCATCGTCGTTGATCCGGTCCTCGGTGACGATCCAGGCGGCCTTTACATCGACGTTGAAGCCGCCAAAGCATTGGCTCGCGATTTGGTTGGCCAGGCCGATCTGATCACACCCAACCGTTTTGAGCTTTCATATCTGACCGGTCGCAGCATCAGCGACGTCGCGACGGCCAGCGCGGCGAGCCGCATGCTGTCTGTGCCGCATGTCGCTGCGACCTCGATCCCGCTCGACGACCGTCGGCTGGGCAATGTGTTGATCACGCCAGACGGCGTGCGGCTTGCACCCGTTACTCGATCACACCATGCGCCGCACGGGACTGGAGATCTCTTCGCAGCTACCCTGGTTGCACGGCTCGTAATAAATCCCGATCTCACATCAGCTTTCGAACGCGCCGTCGCGGTCTGCGAACATGCCATCGCCGTTAGCGGAAATAAGCCCGACGTTGCGCTTGCATCGCTGCGCTGGAGCGAAATTATCCCTGTGCCGTCTCATGCGTTGGCCACGGCCACATGACGAGCGAACCGATCATCGTGTGTGGCGTCGATGGATGCCCAGCGGGATGGGTCGTGGTCACGCACCCGATTGATCAGCCGCAATTAGCCAACGTCGCAATCGTCGCGCGCTTTGTCGACATCCTGGCTTTGCCGCAAACCCCATCTGTGATCGCCATCGATATCCCGATCGGACTTCCCGAACGCTCAGGCCTTGGCGGCCGCGCCTGTGATAGCGCGGCCCGATTGTCGCTCGGTGATCGCCGCTCGAGCGTTTTTTCGGTGCCAGCCCGCGCCGCAATCGCGGAGCACGACTATGCTGCGGCGTGTGAGATTGCAGCGCAGACCTCCGACCCATCGCGGAAAATTTCAAAGCAGAGCTTCAATCTGTTTCCTAAAATTCGTGAAGTTGATGCAGCCATGACGCCCGACGTGCAACACCGCGTGTTCGAGTGCCATCCCGAGCTCGTGTTCTGGCGGCTGAATGGTCAGCGTCCGCTAGATTTGCCGAAAAAGGTCAAATCGCAGCCCTCCGCTGCTGGCTTGGACCTGAGACGCGCGCTGTTGCGAACCGCTGGCTACAGTGAGGCGACGCTAGCCGATTGCCCGTTTCGACGACGGGACGCCGGCGCCGACGACGTGATTGACGCCATCGCCAACGCCGCCGCTGCCAGCGCGATCGCTCAAGGCCTTGCTCATCGCGTGCCAGATCATCCACCGTTGGATGCGAAAGGTTTGCGCATGGAGATCTGGGGCTGATCGATCACGCGCGCCGTCGCGTGCAGCTTGCCTTTGACGTCTCGACCACTACAACGCGCAGACGGCATATGTTAGCTGATCAGCACGCAGTGGGAGACACAATGACGGGCCATCAGAAGCCGACGACTGAATTGGATTCAGCGCTCGTTGGCGGGTTGTTGTTGCTGGCTGCCACTGTGCTCGCCATGGTTATCGCAAATTCCGCGCTCAGCCAGACCTACGTCGACGCGCTTGCGGCACCGTTCACCATCGGCCTTGCGCCGATCGCTTTGACCAAAACGGTACTGCATTGGATCAACGACGGATTAATGGCGGTTTTCTTTCTGGTCGTTGGTCTCGAAATCAAACGCGAAGCGCTGCAAGGCGCATTATCACGGGCCAAGAGTGCGGCTCTGCCGGTCATTGCGGCCGTTGGCGGCATGGCGGTGCCAGCGATTATTTATTCCTCCTTCAATTGGAACGACCCGGTTGCGATACGAGGCTGGGCCATTCCATCGGCAACCGACATCGCGTTCGTCGTCGGCGTGATGGCCATACTTGGGTCGCGCGTGCCCAACGGATTAAAAGCATTTTTGCTGGCGCTCGCGATCATCGATGATCTTGGCGCCATCATCATCATCGCGCTGTTCTACACCAGCGACGTTGCGCTTGGAGCGCTCGGTCTCGCAGGCTTGGGCGTTCTCGCGCTCACGGCGCTGAACCGCATCGGTGTATCGCAAGTTTGGCCGTACCTTTTGGTTGGCGCTGTCACCTGGTATTTCGTACTGAAATCTGGCGTGCATCCGACCCTTGCTGGCGTGGCGACGGCGCTTGCCATTCCACTCAAAGCGGGCGACGCCCGCAGCCCGCTCCGCGATTTAGAGCATGCGCTGCAACCCTGGGTCAGCTTCGCGATTGTTCCGCTGTTTGCTTTTGCCAATGCTGGCGTCTCGCTATCCGGCGTGACGCACCAGTCCTTGATGAACCCCATTCCACTGGGTATCGCGCTCGGCCTGTTTGTTGGAAAAATGATCGGTGTCTTCGGATTTTCCAAGATCGCCATTCTGGCCGGGCTTGGTGAGATGCCGCGGGCAACGACCAACACGCAACTGTTTGGCGCGTCCGTGCTGGCGGGCATCGGCTTCACCATGAGCCTGTTCATTGGCATGTTGGCGTTCACTGATGCGGCACTTGCGGACGATCTGCGCATCGGCGTGCTGACGGGCTCGATCGTGTCGGCCTTGTTTGGCTACGCAGTATTGTCGATGGCCAAATCCGCCCGTGAGGAAAGCGAGCGCGACGGCGCATAGCGTTTGCCATGCGGATAGGGGAAGCCCGACCGTTAGGGTAGCTTGTTTGCTGCATGATGTTGTTTAGATCAGCCAGCAGCGCTAGCCGTTTACCTGCAGCAACTCGTCTCGACACTCAACCGCGCTCGGAGAAACTGACCCAATGAGCAGCTTCCCAGAAAATCTGACAGACCGGTTTCGCCGCTTCAAGCATCGGCATTTTGCGCCGAACGCCGATCATTACGAGGAACTCGCGACCTATGGCCAGAGCCCCGAGATCATGGTCATTTCATGCTGCGACAGTCGCGTTGACCCAGAAACCATTTTTAGCGCCATGCCAGGTGAACTTTTCATCGTGCGCAACGTCGCCAACCTGGTTCCACCGTTCGAGGTCTCGGGCAGCTACCACGGCGTCAGCACGGCCATCGAGTTCGCGGTCCTGAATTTGCGCATCAAACATTTGATCGTGATGGGTCATTCCGGCTGTGGCGGCATTCGTGCCGCGCTTGATCAGGGTGCTGCCATTCAGACCGAAGCCCAATTCATCTCGCGCTGGATGTCGATGTTGGATGAAGCCCGTCTCGCAGTTTTGGCGGCTCATCCAGACGGAACCCACGCCGAGCGGCAATCGGCACTCGAAAAAGAAGGCGTCAAGCACGCTATCAAGAACCTGCGGACGTTTCCGTTTGTTACCGAAACTGAGGAAAAGGGCCGCTTGTCACTTCATGGCACGTACTTTGATATCAAAACCGGCACGCTGTCAGTCTTGAACCATTCGCGCGGCACGTTCTATCCGGTCTAATCCTGCGATTACAGTTTTAAGGCTTGGCTTGCTGCTGGCGTGCGCCCTCAATGGCTGGCAGCAAGCGCTCTTTGATTGATGCGACCGACAGCGGTCCGACGTGTTTGTAGACAATCGAACCGTTACCGTTGACGACGAACGTTTCCGGCATGCCATAAACGCCCCATTCGATCGCTGTCCGCCCGGTTAAATCAGTGCCGACCGCTGTAAATGGATTGCCATATCTGCCGATGAAGCGCCGGGCCGCCGTTGCCTGATCCTTGTAGTTCACGCCATAAAGCGCAACGCCGGTGGTGGCGCGCAAATCGATCAGCAACGGATGTTCTTCGACGCACGGGCCACACCATGAAGCCCAGAAATTCACGACGGACACATTGCCAGCCGTCAGATCGGCACTGCTGAACCCCGGCACAGCGACGCCGCTGTCTTGAAGGTCTTCGACGGCTGGAAATGTCGATGTTGGAACAGTTTTTCCAATCAGTGCCGATGGCAACTTCGATGGATCACCGCTGGTCAGCGCATAGCCAAAAAATCCGACCACACCCGCGAAAACTGCGATCGGCAAAAACCGCAGCCACGTCCCTCGAATATCACGACGTTCAACACTCATTTGCGTACGCCGGGCCGACGGCTATCATCATCGCTGGCGCCACTCCCAACTGACGACCGGCGTTTGACGCCGCGCGCTTCCAG
>JANMII010000232.1:0-2235 GCA_031375665.1 Hyphomicrobium sp. | reverse complement strand
GCGAGGTCGTAGGCCTTATTGGCATCGGCGCCGGGATTGAGAAATGCGCTCAGTGTGGTTTGGCGATAACGCGGCACAAACATCCGACAGCAGCCATTGAACACAGAGGTCTGATAGCGCAGCACGCCGTCCTCAAGTTGCTGGCCAGTGAAATCGCCTTGATCGAAGCGCGCGTTCCAGGTGTCGTTTGTGAGGTATGTCGTCGGGTGAACAAAAAAGACATCGGCCTTCGGCGTTTTCGCTATCTCGCCCTTGATGCCCGGTGGAATGACATCGGCCTTGCTGGCGCGGCCTGGCCACACGGCCCAGGCGCTGGCGTCGTTGTAATTTGGCGCTGGCGGCGCGGGGTAGCTTTCGAAGTGCTGTGACGGCGGCCGCAATTTCAATTCAGCGGCAAACGTTGTTGTCACTGACGCAAACGCAACGAGAAGAGCGGTCGACCAGAAAACGCGCATGAATGCATCCTTGAACTGAATGAAATCGAAGTTGAAATGCTAACAGCAGCGACTGATTTTGCCGCCTGCGGTCGCATAGCGGCTGTCTTGGCGCTGCTTGAAAAAATCCTCACGCGATAGAAACGGTTCGCCTGGATGCTGCGCGCGGCGATGTGCGACGTAGGCGTCATAGTCAGGGATGCCAACCATCAACCGCGCGGTCTTGGTGATCGTTTTTGCGAACCGAAAAAGACGATCTGTGCTGGGTATCGCGGGTCTCATTCGGCGGCCACCGCTGCGCTCTCTCGCGCGCTGATATTGGGGTTCTCCAACGCGCGCCAGATTGCAGCCAGTGCAAACCCAGCCATCGTGATGACCAAAGCCATCAACAGCGTGGCCATCGTCGCATTGACGTAATCGTTGGAAATAATCCGTGTCATGTCCTCGACGGATTTTGCCGGAGCCAGCAGCTCACCCGACGCCAGCGCAGTTGAAAACTTGTCGGCGTGCGACAAGAATCCGATCGCCGGATTGGGGCTGAAAATTTTCTGATAACCCGCTGTCAGCGTGCAGATCGCAACCCAGGTGGCTGGCAGCGCCGTGACCCAGGCGTACTGCTCGCGCTTCATTTTGAACAGCACCACCGTGCACAGCGTCAGCGCGATGCAGGCCAGCATCTGATTGGCGATGCCAAACAGCGGCCACAGCGTGTTGATGCCGCCGAGTGGATCGATCACGCCTTGGTAGAGAAAATAACCCCAGCCCGACACCGCAATGGTCGTCGCGATGATGTTCGCGGTCCACGACTTGGTGTCTTTGAACGACGGGCGGACCGTGCCGATTAAATCCTGGATCATGAACCGCGCTACGCGCGTGCCAGCATCGATGGTAGTCAGGATGAACAGCGCCTCGAACAAAATAGCGAAATGATACCAGAAGGCCATGAAGGCCTTGCCGCCGATCGCTGACGATAAAATTTCAGCCATGCCGACGGCCAACGTCGGTGCGCCGCCGGTGCGCGACAGGATCGTGGATTCGCCGACATCCTTGGCGGCTTGCGACAGCATCTCCGGCGTGACGACGAAACCCCAGTTCGTGATGACTTGCGCGGCTTGCTCGGGTGTGGTGCCGATCAGCGCTGCCGGGCTATTCATCGCGAAATAAATGCCGGGCTCCAGCGTACACGCGGCGATCAAAGCCATGACGGCAACAAAGCTTTCCATCAGCATCGCGCCGTAGCCGATGAAGCGGGCGTTGACCTCGTTATCGAGCATCTTCGGCGTGGTGCCAGACGACACCAGCGAATGAAACCCTGACACCGCTCCGCACGCGATGGTGATGAACAAAAACGGAAACAGCGAGCCAGCGAACACCGGCCCGGTGCCATCGATGAACTGCGTCACGGCCGGCATTTTCAAATCAGGGCTGACGAACAAAATGCCAATCGCAAGGCCAACGATGGTGCCGATTTTCAAGAACGTCGATAGATAATCGCGCGGCGCCAGCAAGATCCAAACCGGCAGCACCGACGCGATAAAGCCGTACGCGATCAGCATCAGCGACAATTGCTCGCCGCTGAATGTGAACATCGGGCCGAGCACCGGGTCGGCTGCAACATGCTCACCGTAGACGATCGACGCCATCAGCAGCGCGAAGCCGATCACCGACATTTCGCCGATGCGACCGGGGCGCAAAATGCGACCATAAACGCCCATCAACACCGCGATGGGGATCGTCGCTGCCACCGTGAATGTGCCCCACGGGCTCTGCTTCAGTGCCTTGACGACGACGAGCGCCAGCA
>JANMII010000340.1:0-1968 GCA_031375665.1 Hyphomicrobium sp. | reverse complement strand
TCGGAAACATTTGCATTAGTTTTGTCTACTCACTCTGGGAGGACAACTACAGAGCCGCCCTTGCGAAGCAGCGCGGGACTGAAAAGAACTCCATCCGAAGCGAACTTTTCAGAGAGCTGGGAACGTATCGCCACGCTGACCTGCCCAGCGGCCAAACGCTGCTCGATCCGCTTAACTGGCTTGTCGCAACAGCAGATGCGCTTTCCGATGCGCCAGTTGGAAAAGGGCTCGGCGGCCGCTTAACCAACGCCTTGTGATCGCATCAGACGGGCTGATCAGTACCAGGCCACTACGCCCACAATCGCAGGCCCCTAACGCCGAACGCCGTCCGTCGTTAGGCCGCGCTGCCGATCTTGTCGACCGCACGCAGCAAAACGGGGTGGATGTTGGGCGTCTCTTGTTTGAGATAGGCCACCAGCGCGATTTCACTGGGCGACAGACGGCCGTCGCGGACAAGGCGACCCGCCAACCAACTGGCTTCGGCTTCGGTGATAACTTCGTTGGTAATGATTTCGATGCGCTGATGTTCGAGCTTGGCGAGCGCGCGCTCTTCGGTCGTCTGGTCATGGTACGCGTCTTTGACCGATGACAGGTTCGACTGAACCATCGACAGCAAAAACGCTAAAACCGAGGACTGCTGCTCTGGTGCGTGGAGTGTCGCCTCATGGCGCAACGCTTCTTCACGCGACGGCACGCGATAACCGGATGTCGCCATAATGACATTGGCAACAGCCTTAACGAAGAAATCGGTCCAGACGGGGTTGGGAGCCGAATTTTCAACAGCTTCATCAATGTCGAACAGCACATCGGCTTCAGTCCGCGTAACGGCGACGTGTCCATCACCGCCGAATGCGTAAACCATGCGACGCAACAATTCGACCTCGCCTTCTGTAATTGATCCAGCTTCCAATCCGCGACCATCCCGCAGCGGGCCGCTGCCGGTGATGACAGCGTGCTTCACTTGCTCGAGAGCGAACTTAATCAAGCTGATCGGGGCCCAGCGAGCTTTGTCGAGAACGTTGACGATCAATTCGAGTTCGGTGCGCGATTGGACAACGCCGTCGTGGGACACGCGTTTGATCAGCCACTCCGCGTTCGCCGCAGTGAGATAACCCTGCGGCTTTTCTTGCACCACGACGTAGTCGGTGACGGCCTCTATGAAAAAGTCCGACCAACTCGGGTCTTTCAGAGTGCATGTGTCGTTGAGCTGAAAGAGCAACTCGGCTTCTTCCGCCGTCATCGCGCCATCGGCCATAAAGACGCGACGAAATTTTGCAACGTCGGCGTCTTTTACACTGCCACGTGCAAGCATTTCATCCACAGGCAGCGCACCCAGACCACTCATCGAAACACTCCACCCGTCGCATCCACAATCTGTCTGGAAAGGTAGGCGCTGATACTTAATCACCGCTTAAGCGGCGCAGTGATTTGGCGCGACCAAGCGCTGCCGCGCATCACGTGTTGTAACGAAGCCACGCTACCGCTGGCTAACCCGAAGCGACGTTGAGCGTGGGTGTGAAAAGCGAAAGGGCCGCGGTCTCCCGCGACCCTCGTTTGCCGCCCAGCCATGCTCCCGCAAGCTCAACCGGCCGACAATTTGAAATGGGATCTCACGAACCACTTTACCAGTCGTGACGCGGGTATGGACGCGGACCCCAATTGTGGCGATCGGCATAGCGGTGATTGCGCGCCCACCACGGACGACCATAACCAAAGTGGCGACGACGCTCGAAGCGGTCGAAACGGCGACGATCGTCATAACGGTCGTAGCCACGTCCTGGCGGCGCTACGACCACCACCGCTGGCGCTCGACGGTCTCCACGGCGGTAAGCGGGCGCATCATCGTCGTAATCACGCGAATAGGTGCGATCGCCGCGACCATCGCCGCGATAATCAGCTGCGTTAGCAGTGCCCGTCAGCAGAGCTGGAACCGCAAGCAGTGCGGCGGCGGCAATGACGGCCTTGATG
>JANMII010000200.1:0-20918 GCA_031375665.1 Hyphomicrobium sp. | reverse complement strand
TCCGTCTTGATCTGAATTTCAGCCGGCATACCCGGCATGAGCTTTAGTCCGGCAAGTTTTGCGCCTTCGCCTTCGTTCAGTTCAATCGTCGCAACATAATAACTGATGCCAGTCTGCGGCTCGCGCGTCAGATCGGCAGCGACGGTCGCGACGTGACCTTCGATGACCGGCGTCGTCCGCTGATTGAAGGCTGGAAAACGGATGAATGCTGCGCTGTGATTGCGAGCCTGATCGATGTCTTGGGGAGCAATACGGGCTTCGATCACGAGCTTCTGGTCGTCGGGCACAATCAGCATCAACGGTTCGCTGCTATTGACGACGCCACCAACAGTAAAAACGGACATCTGGTGAACAAGCCCGTCAACGGGGCTCTTGATTTCAACGCGGCGCAGCTGATCGTCGGCGGCGGTGCGGCGTTCGACCAGTTCCACCAGGGTACCTTCGGTTTCGCGCAGCTCTTTCGAGACTTCGCTTTTGGCTTCGCTATCGAGGCTGATTTTTTGCACTTCGATTTCAGCAATCCGTCCACGCGTTTGACCGGCAGCGGCTTGCAACTGCGCCCGCTCGCCTTCGAGGCGGGCTGCTTCACGCCTCAATGCCATCATTTTACTGGTCGTCACGAGATGTTTGGCTTCGAGAGTTTGAAGGCCAGCCAATTCCTGCGCGATCAAGTCGATCTCTCGCGCCTTGGCGGCCGATTGATTGATCAGACCGGCAACCTCTTCGCGCAGGCCCGCGATCCGTTCACCAAGCTGCGATTGCTGCGCGCTGCGAGAGGAGGAACGCGAGCGAAACAGGCTTTCTTCGCCTGTCAGAATTTGGCTGACCGCTGGTTCGCTGTAACGCGCTGCGAGGTCGCCGGGAAATTGCAGCGACGCGACGCCATCGCGTTCAGCGACCAAGCGCGTGCGCCGACCTGTCAGCTCGTCGATTTGTTTGGTGATCAATTGCATGTTGGCCCGCGTCACGGTCTCATCGAGCTTGACGAGCAGATCGCCAGCTTTGACCCGATCGCCATTCTTGACGAAGATATTGCCGATGACGCCACCGGTCGGATGCTGAATTTTTTTCACGTTGCCTGCCACAACGATAGTGCCCGATGCGAGAACGGCACCGGCAAGATCGGTCGCAGCCGCCCATGTCACCAGTCCGCCAAACAGCATGAACGTCGTCGCAAGGCCGGCCATCATATAGCGCCGAATGGACGTGACGTTTGCAATGACAGTCTCTGGGGCGGCAGCCAATGGCACGAGCGCTGTTCGCGAAGCTTGATCGGTCATTGACGTTCTCTCGCTTCAGCCATGATGTTGTGTTGGAACGCGCTGTGCGGGCTCGCTTCCTGGCTCGCTTGTTGATTTAAGTTTTGGCCTTGCGGCACGGCCTGCAAAACCGACCGTAAGACTTCATCTTTCGGACCGAAGGCGCGGGTCTGACCGCCCTGCAACACGAGCACCTTGTTGACGTTGGCCAACGCCGATGGACGGTGCGCTATGATCACGGCAATGCCACCGCGCAGTCTAACGGACGTGATGGCATCCGCCAGCGCTTGGTCGCCGTGGGTGTCGAGGTTGGCGTTCGGCTCGTCGAGAATGACGAGGAAGGGATTGCGGAATAGTGCGCGAGCCAGCGCAACGCGTTGGCGTTCGCCGCCCGATAGCGCCCGGCCACCCTCACCAACGCGTGTTTGGTAACCGTCAGCCAGGTGTACGATCATGTCGTGCGAACCAGCAGCCACGGCAGCTTTTACGATGTCGTCCGACGACGCCATCGGATCGAAGCGCGCGATGTTCTCTCCGATTGTGCCGGTGAACAATTCGATATCTTGCGGCATGTAGCCGATGTGGTGGCCGAGATCCGCCCGGTTCCATTGATCAAGCGAGGCGCCATCTAGGCGGACAGATCCAGCCGGATTAGCCGGCTGCCAGATGCCAACTAATGCGCGCGCCAGCGTTGATTTTCCAGATCCGCTCGGCCCGATGATGCCGAGCGCGTCGCCGCCTTCGAGCTTAAACGAGACGTTCTTGATGATCGTGTCGCGACTTCCCGGCGCTGAAACAAACAGCGTCTCAGCTTGCAAGTGTTGGGTTGGCGCTGGCAACGCCACCACGTCGGTCTCGATGTCGTCGACCGCAGCCAGCAACGCGTTGAGGCGGGTGGCGCTTTGCCGGGCGCTGACAAAATTCTTCCACTGGCCGATGGCGGCTTCGATCGGCGCCAAGGCTCGCGACACGCTGATGGAAGCAGCGATGATCGCGCCAGGCGAAAGCTTGCCAAGAATAACGAGGTACGCGCCAAGCCCAAGCACGATGGATTGCATCAACAGGCGGACGGTCTTGGTCACCGTGCCAAGCCCGATTGCCGTGTCGGACGCCGATTGTTGTTGCGATAAATAGGCCGAGTTCAACGCGCTGAAGCGTTGCCCAATGCTATCACTTATTCCCATCGCATGGATCGCTTCGGCATTGCGTCGTGCTGATTCAGCGAGCGCTAGGCGTTGGCCACCCGATTGCGCGGCAGCGGTCAACGGGCCAGCGCATCTGTATTCCGTCACCAGCGTCAAAGCGACCAAAAGCAATGCGCCAAGCACAGCCACGAGCGCGAGCGATGGATGGAGCAGATAAACGAACGCCAAAAAGATCGGCATCCACGGCAGATCAAACAGCGCGGGCAAACCCATGCCGGATGTAAAATTTCGAATTTGATCGAGGTCGCGCAGCGGTTGCATGCCATCGGCGCCGACTGGCGATCGCAACGGCATGAGTTGCACGGCCTTGAACACGCGCGGGCTCAGAGTTGCATCAACGCGCGTGCCAATCCGCGCCATGATGCGACCGCGAATGAATTCAAGCGCTCCGCTGATGACGTACAACGCCGCCATCAAAATCGACAAACCGATCAGCGTCGGCACCGATTGCGATGGCAGGACACGGTCGTAGACTTGCAACATGTAGAACGAGCCAGCGAGTGCCAACACGTTGATCAATCCAGAAAATAGCGCAACGCCGACAAAGATCGGGCTGTATGTCCGCAGAAGTCCGCCAACAGAGGTCGTTGGCGTGCGTGAAAGGGAGCGAGACATGAGGCTTTTGCCAATCAAAGAGAAGCGCGGTGACCCTTTATTCATGGCGCATTCTGGTTAGCGGACCGTGTTGCAATTGGCTAACGCGAGGTTGCCAAGTGATAGGGGTTGACACACATCGGGGCCACGGCATGCCGCTGCCCAATTCAGGCGAACAGTGCAGGCGACCTGCATGATCCTGAACCATACTGTGCGTTCTGGTTTGGCCAAGTCGCCTGCAGCACCAAGCACTAAACATCGGTTTACAGACTTTAACGATTACGGCGGCGTGCAGACTTGGGGCGGCTGCGATGGGTTGTCGTCGAGCAATACCGCGTGACCGTTACTGCTTGTTTCGCGGCGGTGTTCACCGACCCAATCGAACCCGCTTTCATTGCAGGCTCGCTTATCGGACTTAAGTCGGATTATAGTTCTTCAAAGCTCCAGAGAGGGTGGCCGACACGGTCGGGCGATGGGTCAGGTAACGCTGCAAGATTATTTGGCGAAGTGGACGCTCGACGGCGGTACGCGTCGCGCCGTGGCGGAGACCGTCGGTGCACTTGCCGATTGTAGCGTCGCCATGTCAGAGCGGGTCGCGCGTGGCTCGCTCGATGGCGCATTGGGGCGGCCAACGCAGCGGGACGGGCAGTTCGTCGAGCAAAAAGAGATCGATGTCCTGGCCAACGACCGCATCTTAGCAGCGCTGAAAGATTTGCCCGTCGCAGCTTTGGCGTCCGAAGAGTTGGCCCTCCCGGTCACGCTGAATGCTAACGCACCACTGCTGGTCGCGACCGATCCACTCGACGGATCATCGAATGTTGATGCCAACGTGTCGTTCGGCATGATTTTTTCAGTTCTTCCGCGCCATCCCTCGTCATCGGGCGAGCAGGCTTTTTTGCGCCCAGGCTCACATCAGCTTGCAGCCGGCCTCGTCGTCTATGGGCCGCAAACAACGCTGGCCCTGACGGTTGGCGCGGGCACGCAGATGTTCACGCTCGATCGTGAGCGCCGCGCTTTCATTCAAACGCACAAGTCGATCGCGATCCCACTTGAGACCAGCGAATATGCGATTAATGCGTCCAACGCCCGTTATTGGGACGAGCCAATCCGCATCTACGCGCACGATTGCGAAAACGGCGCCGATGGACCCCGCGCGCGCGATTTCAACATGCGGTGGACCGGGTCGCCGGTCGCCGACATCAACCGAATTCTGTCGCGCGGTGGCATTTATCTTTATCCAGCCGATCGCCGCAAAGGCTTTCATCAGGGCCGCATTCGTTTGATCTATGAAGCCAACCCGATCGCGTGGTTGATCGAGCAAGCTGGAGGTCGCGCCACGACCGGCAAGGATCGCGTGCTTGATGTCGTTCCAGCGACGCTGCACCAAAAAACGCCGTTGATCTGCGGTTCGCGCGACGAGGTCGATCGGGTCATTCGCCTCTACACCGGCGAGTACTTCAAAGGCGAACGATCGCCGCTGTTTGGTCGCCGCGGATTGTTCAGAGCATTCCCTTAAGTCGAACCGGCGCGCTGCGATGGTGTGTTTGTCGTTTGCCTTTCCAACCCCAGAAATTTCACCGGTTCGATATGTCCATCAAACATCCAATTATCTCCGTCACGGGTTCGTCTGGCGCTGGCACCACATCCGTGCGCCAGACATTTGAACAAATCTTCAGGCGCGAACACGTGACGGCTGCGTTTGTCCCAGGCGATGCCTTCCACCGTTTTAATCGTGTCGACATGGACGCGGCGATGATCGCAGCCAACGCGAGGGGCAACCCAAACTTCAGTCATTTCGGGCCGGAAGCAAACCTGCTCGACGACCTCGAAGCCTTATTCCGTAGCTATTCTGAAACTGGCGATGGCCGTGTTCGCGATTACGTTCACGATGACAGCGATGTCCGAACCTGCAAAACAGCAGTTGGGTGCTTTACGCCGTGGCGCCAGATCGACAGTGACACCGATTTGTTGCTGTACGAAGGTTTGCATGGGGCTGTCGTCACGCAGACCTCGAATTTGGCGCAATATGCGGATCTCAAAATTGGCGTCGTGCCGGTCGTCAACCTTGAATGGATACAAAAGATCGACCGAGACCGGGCTCATCGCGGCTACTCGACGGAAGAGGTGACTCAAACCATTTTGCGCCGGATGCCGGATTATGTTCGCTACATCTGTCCGCAATTCACCGAAACAGATATCAATTTCCAACGGATCCCAACCGTCGATACCTCAAACCCGTTCACCGCGCGCTGGATCCCAACGCCGGACGAATCGATGGTCATTATTCGGTTCAAAGAACCTCGCGGCATTGATTTTCCGTATCTACTTTCGATGATCCCCGGCAGCTTCATGTCGCGAGCCAATTCAATTGTTATTCCCGGCGGCAAGCTTGATCTTGCGATGCAGTTGATCTTAACACCGCTCATTCTACAACTCGTTGAACGCCGTCGCCGAGCCCTCTAAAATTGGCAATAACGGTGGCCGGAACTACGAAAAGTTACAGTGGCTGGCCCGTCGCTTATTCGTCGAACAAGGAACCACCGCGTGCGCCAACTGATCATCGCCCCATCAATTTTATCGGCGGACTTCGGACGCCTTGCCGACGATATTCGCGCTATCGATGCAGCGGGTGCTGATTGGATTCACTGCGATGTGATGGATGGCCATTTTGTGCCCAACATCACATTTGGTCCGCCGGTGATTAAAGCCGTTCGGTCGGCGTCGAAGAAAGTATTCGATGTGCATCTCATGATCGCGCCAGCTGATCCGTTTTTAGCCGAGTTTGCCAACGCGGGCTCAGACATCATTACCGTCCATGCCGAAGCTGGCCCCCATCTTGACCGCTCGTTGCAAGCGATCCGCGCGCTTGGAAAAAAAGCTGGCGTCGCGCTCAATCCATCAACACCCGAAAGCGCGATCGCTTATGTGCTTGACCGCGTCGATCTAATTTTGCTGATGACGGTCAATCCAGGGTTTGGCGGACAGTCTTTCATTACGCCCGTACTCGAAAAAATACGCCGGACACGCGACATGGTTGGAAACCGCCCGATCGATATTGAAGTGGATGGCGGTGTCACACCCACAACTGCGGCAGATGTTGCACGCGCGGGCGCCAATGTTCTCGTTGCTGGTTCAGCAGTGTTCAAAGGTGCGTCACCGCAAGCTTATGCAGCAAACATCAAGGATATTCGCGACGCAGCCGAGGCCGCCCGTGCATGATAAGGGCACGGCGGTCGTGACCGCGCAGCGCTGCACGGACAGTCGTGCTCCGTGACGAAAGCTCCCGTGTCGTTGCCGATCGACGATGTGACAGCTGACGTTTGCCGCGCACTCCGGGACGTCGGGGTCGCTGTACTGGCCGCGCCACCCGGTGCTGGCAAGACCACACGCGTGCCTTTAGTGCTCATGGCCGAGCCGTGGGCGCGGGCTAAAAAGTTACTTGTGCTTGAGCCGCGGCGCATTGCAGCCCGGGCCGCAGCAACGCGAATGGCGGCGACGCTCAATGAACCGCTTGCTGTTTCCATCGGGCTGCGAGCACGGCTGTCTTCACAAACTTCGGCGCGCGTACGCGTCGAGGTCGTGACCGAAGGCGTCTTTACGCGCATGATTTTGGATGATCCTGAATTGGGCGACGTCTGCGGGGTGATTTTCGACGAGTTCCACGAGCGCTCAGTCGACGCCGATCTAGGCTTGGCCTTAGCGCTCGACGCGCGCCAGTCCGTCCGCCCCGACCTTCGACTGCTGATCATGTCGGCAACGCTCGATACCCAACGCATTGCAGCGCTGCTCGATTATGCCCCGTCAATCGTCAGCGATGGACGGGCGTACGCGGTCGAGACGCGCTACCTTGGCCGCCGCGCAGCCCGCGTCGAAGATGACGTCGTCGATGCGGTCTTGCGGGCTACCACGCGCGATACCGGATCAATGCTGGTATTTCTTCCAGGCCAAGGCGAGATCACGCGGGTCGCTGAAAAGCTTTCAGCGCGTATATCGGACGCCTCCATTGACATCGCGCCGCTCTACGGTGCGCTTTCGCCCGCAGCACAGGATCTCGCAATTTCACCCGCCAAATCTGGCCGCCGCAAGATCGTGCTAGCGACTTCGATTGCAGAAACATCGATCACGATTGAGGGCGTTCGCGTCGTCATTGACAGCGGCGTGGCGCGCGTGCCCCGCTTCGAGCCTGATGTCGGCGTAACCCGACTTGAAACCATCCGCGTGTCCAAAGCTGCCGCCGATCAACGCCGCGGTCGCGCCGGACGGACAGAGCCAGGCGTCTGCTACCGGCTGTGGCATGAAGCCGAAACCCAAGGCCTCATGCCGTTCGCTCAACCAGAAATCCTCAACGCTGATCTGTCTGGCTTACTTCTCGACTGCGCTGACTGGGGCGTCATCGATCTGCGCCGCTTGCGTTGGCTCGATTTGCCAAGCGACGGCGCGATCCGCGCAACGCGATCAGCTTTACAGACGCTCGGTGCCCTCGATCCGAGCGGCGCCATCACGGTTCAAGGCCGGCGATTGCGCGCGCTGCCATTGCCACCGCCGCTGGCACATATGGTGGTGTGCGCTGCCGATCGCGGCGCGGCAAACGACGCAGCGTTGATCGCAGCCGTCTTAGTCGAGCGTGGCATTGGCGGCAGCGACGTTGATCTTGATCAACGGCTATCGTTCTTCAAGCGTGATCGCTCGCCCCGTGCTGAAGACCTCAAGCGGCTGGCGCGCGGATGGGCGCGCACTGCCGAAGGGCTGCAGCCCGCACAGCCTGCAGTTCGTGCCGACCCGCAGCCAACGACGGCTGAACTTTTGGCGTTGGCCTATCCCGAAAGAATCGCGAAATCGCGCGGCGCAGCTGGGCAGTTTCTCCTAGCCAACGGCCGCGCGGGCGCGATCGACCAAAGCCATCCGCTCGCGCACGCTCCGTTCATTGTTGTCGCTGAATTGCAAGGCCGCGCGGCTGCGACACGCATCTTACTTGCGACTGCGCTTGATGCCGACGCTGTCGATCACATCGCGCCACATCGTATCGAGAGCACTGACGAAATCGTCTTCGATACCGAAGCGCGTGGTGTTCGGGCGCGGCGGTCCCGTCGGCTCGGCGCAATCACGCTGGCCGTTGAGCCGCGCGCGATCCGGCCCGATGACGATGTCGCCGGGGTGCTGGCTCGCGGCGTCGCCGCCCTCGGCATCGACCGACTGCCATGGACGAAAGCACAACAGCAACTTCGCCACCGCCTCGCATTTCTCCACGCAACCAACGCAGACTGGCCCGATCTTTCAGACCAGGCCTTGGCGGCAAATGACGCCGAATGGCTTGTGCCGCATCTCGTCGATAAGATGAAGGTCAGCGAAATCACCGCTGATGATTTGAGCGCAGCGCTCGATACGGTGTTGCCATGGGCCTTGCGACAAAAATTAGAATTGGCCGCCCCAACGCACTTTGAGGCTCCGACCGGCAATCGTCATGCCGTCGACTACGACGGGCCGGGCGCACCAGCGCTGCATATTCGCGTGCAAGAGTTGTTCGGGCTCAAGGTTCATCCAACCATTGCGGGTGGACGACTGCCGCTGACACTGAATTTGTTATCACCCGCCCATCGCCCGCTGCAAATCACGCGCGATTTGCCGGGCTTCTGGGCCGGATCGTGGGTGGCGGTCCGGGCGGATATGCGCGGCCAATATCCAAAACACGTTTGGCCGGAAGATCCAGCCAATGCCCAGCCGACAGCCCGCGCTAAACCCCGCGGATCGTAATCTTTGTTTGTCTTGCGACTGCAAATCGTTCTGCCCATTCAACGCCGACGCGCGCCATGGCGAGCGGTCCGCCATACCGGCTTGCAATAAAGGGTGCACGTCTGATGCCGTCCTGGCATGGTGCAAAGCGTGTCGTCGCTGCGCGGCGGCCGGTGGATCTGGCAGATAAATTGGCCGCTGAAGACCATCAGGGAGAGCAATCTTGGCCGGTCCGTCGCACATTCTGATCGTCGATGATCATCCTCTTTTTCTAGAGGCCCTTCAGCGCGCAATCACGTCTATGTTTCCCGAAGCCAAAATCACCGAGGCGGTTTCGATTGACGCCGCAAAACGTGAATTGCAGGGCCGCACGACGTTTGATGTCGTCCTGCTTGATCTTGCATTGCCGGGAACGCGTGGCTTCGATGGCCTTTTAGAATTGCGAACGCTGTATCCAAAGACACCGATCGTCGTCGTCTCTGCGCTCGAAGATCCCCGGATCGTGCAAGATGTGATGCGCTATGGTGCGGCCGGGTTTATTTCGAAATCAGCCAGTCGCGAGGAAATTGCGTCAGCATTGCGCGATGTGATGGATGGTTCGGTCACGGTCCCAAAAGGCTACAAGCCACCGATGGGCAACGCCGGTGCTGCCAACCAAACCAGCTTGGTGCAGCGCTTACAAACGCTGACACCAAAGCAATTGGCGGTGTTGCGGATGATCCGGCAAGGCCTATTGAACAAGCAGATTGCGCATGAACTGCAAATCGAAGAGACGACCGTCAAAGCGCACGTTTCTGAAATTTTACGCAAGCTGCACGTGGCGTCGCGGACCCAGGCGGTCATTGAAGCGCAGAAAATTGATTTCGACGCGATCCTTGGCGAACATTCATAGTCGCAACTCACGTATCTCTGACGCTACCGCCTTGAACTTAAAAGATGCTGCATGAGTGCCCGCAATTGGCCGGGGCTGACTGGCTTGTGCAGCAGTTCACAGCCTGTTCTCGTCGCATCGTGGAGTGTCGCCTCGCTCCTATCGGCTGTGATCAAGATCGCTGGGATGTTGCCCGCGCGCCCGGCACGAAGGGCGGCGACAGCTTCCACCCCCAACACGCCGCCATCCAAATGATAATCGGCCAAGATGATGGCTGGAACGAAATTGCTGTCCGCTAGAATCTCATGGACGTCATTGAGATCGCGCGCCAAACGTATGTCAGCGCCCCATCGGGTTAGCAGTGTGTGCATGGCGTCGAGTACGCTTAAGTCGTTGTCGATAATCACAACAGCCTGCGAAAGCAGGCCTGGTGCAGCCAACAGATCGTGCTCGAACGGTGCGGAAGACCGCGCACATGGCGCAGCGTAGGGTGCATTGACGGTGAAGCGGGATCCGTGACCCACGCGCGAGCGCAGCGCCATCGGATGCTCCAGCGCGTCCGACATGCGCCGCACAATCGCAAGTCCAAGTCCAAAGCCAACGCCGCCGGAGCGTTCAGAGGCCGCGCCGCGCTGAAATTCTTCGAAGATCCGATCGCGTTCTGCCGGTGCGATGCCAGGTCCAGTGTCTGTCACTGCGATCGAAACGGTGTCGCCAATCAATCGCGCCGACAGCATCACGCCACCCCGGTCGGTGTAATTCACCGCGTTGACGAGCAAATTTTGCAGCATCCGGCGCAGCATCAGCGGGTCCGTGTAGACGCCAAGTTCGGTCGGACGAATTCGCAGCCTGAGCTTCTTACGCCGTATCATCGGGTCTAAGCTCGCAGCGAGCCCTTCGAAAACATCGCCAAGGGCGACCGCTTGCAAGTTTGGCACGAAGGCGCCAGCCTCAAGTTTCGAGATATCGAGAATACTGGCAAGCAGGTCCTCGATCGTCGATAAGGCGTGCGAAATATTTCCTGTCAGCCGAATGTTTTCAGCCGATACTTGACCATCGGCTAGTTCAGAAAGCGTAAGTCGTGCAGCATGCAAGGGTTGCAACAAGTCGTGGCCGACGGCTGTAAAAAACCGCGTCTTGAAGAGGTTTGCGCGCTCGGCCACATCCCGGGCGTCGCGCAGTTCGTTGTTGGCATGCGCCAGCCGTAGAAGTGCTGAATTTAGTTCTTCCGTCCGCCGTTTGATTTGTTCTTCTTGGCCAATCGCGGTTTGAAACAGCGAGAACGAATTGGCTTGATGATCCATCGAACGTTCAACGCGTTGCATCAGAGCGGCGTTGATTTTCGTCAGCTTGAAAATTGCGCGTTCAAAATCCTGCGGCGCCGTATCGGCGATTGCGCTTGGTGCGGACGGTTCGCGATTTGGCGTTGGCGGTAAGGTCATGTCAGCGTGCGATGATTTCTGGTGGCTTTCCGAAGGCTATTCCGGTCAGCGTCTGATTGAGGTGCATGCCGTTGTACTGTTCGCCGTAAGTGTGAAACCCAGTCACGCCAAACCGGCGATAGATGGCATCAACCTCGTGTCGGACCTGGTGGCTTTCAGCATCAAGACGCCGCAAGATGCAATCGAAGCCAAGGACCAGATCCGTGCCGCCGAGCTTTTTATCGATCTGCTCAAGGGTCTCAAGTGTCGTGCGCACCATGTCGCGCGGGCGTGCGACCGTAAAAACCAAGCCCTCGTCGATTGCGCAGAAAAACGATAACGAGCCGTCGGGATTTAAATTTCGGATCGAGCGGCAATAATAGTCGCCGCCGACTTTGACCACCAGTGGGTACGATGCGAAACTAAAGGGCCCCAAGTCATCGGGACGAAGGCCGATGGCGGCTGCGTATTCGTGGGCGGCAGGTTCGGCATTGAGTTCATAAACAATGCGATTTTCAGCGTCAGCAGCCGTCACCACGAGTTTGATGGGTGTCGGTTCGAAGTTCTGCGTCTTGAAAACCGAAAACGGCGTTGTGCTTTCGATGACGAACAGAACCGCACTCCCGTTGATCAACACGTTGCGATGGATCAGCGCCGTGTTGCGAAATGCGAGCCCGTCGCCGGCTGAGCCACCGACAAGATCAATATCTTCAAGCGACATAGCGACGGCGGCGATGAGCGCTTCTTCTTTGTTCGACAATCCGTCCATTAAGATCAGAGCAAAGATATTATCTCTGATGACACGGCTACCGCCGCCGATCATTTGGGTTTTAAGGCGGCGGGCAATTTCAGAGGCCCGCTCGACCCCAACGGTATCGGTTGCGGGGATGACCTCGCTCAACACGCGAAATCCGCTTTCAGGAAATGCGACGAGCACAAGTCCGCCTTGCATCATGCCAAGCGGTCCGACTTCTCCCGCGGTACTGCAACCGGAAACCGTCGTGTCGGGAAACGATAAGCGCATCGCTTCGACTAAAATATTTGCGTCGTGTTCGATCGAGAAGAATACGATGATGTGTTGATGGACGCCGCGCCCAAGTGCAGCCCGCGTCGCCGTGACGGCGTCGCGCGTTGACGACAACGAACTTGCGACAACGCGAATTCCGCAGGCAGCATCTCTGACTATCGTCGTCATGATTGGGTTCGATCGCAGTTAGGCCCACTGCCGCAGTGCTACACGCAGTCTTATACTGAGGACCGTGCCACACCGCGCCGTCGTCGTGCAACCGCGCTGGACAGACAGCACTAACGCGCTTCGACTAAGCCAGAGTCGAGCAAGCGACGATGAAAGGATAGGATCTCATCGCGCTTCGCGCAGGTGTAATAGCGCCCTTCGCATAGCGCCATCAGACGCAGGCGTTCGGCGTTGGCATCGGAAAGCGGTAGCCCCGCAGCTTGCAGGAGAACAGCGCCGATGTAGGGCACTTCCAAGACGTCGATCGATGGCATTGGCGGTGGGTCGTAATTGATGCCCTCGATGCTGTAATATGTGAGCAGACCGGGACTGTCAGGGTTGAGTTTGACATCCTCAGCATCGAGTTTTGCGTCAAAGCCGAGCAGTGTGCGCGTCGCGATTGGCTGATGATCGCCATACTGGACAATCAAAAATTTTTCAGTGGGAAATCGCTGCTGCAACTCGCGGCGAAACTCGGCGTAATCCATTTTTGCCATGGCGAGCCGGCGCAGATACTCGTTCATTTCGGGCGGTGTACCAGGTCCGCCGCCAGGCACATTGACCTCAGGATCATACGCCGTGCGATACGGCAGATGGGTCGCCGACGTGATGATGTACGTAAAGAGCGGTGTGCTCGCTCCACTGAGATGGCGCTCAATGTGGTTCAGCGCATTGCCATAATAAAACTTATCGCGTTCGTTGTAGCGCTTTGCGCCCTGCGCTTTGTAATCGAAAATTTCAGGCATGCCAGCGGCGGCATAAAACCGACCGTTTGACACAAAATCCTTTGGCACTGGATAGAAGACGCTGTTGCGATAACCGCAGCGCGCCAAACTTTGCGGCAGCGTGTCGTGGATCTTCCCCTGCATCAGCGACTGAACAAACGTCCGCATGCCGCCGAACGAATACGTCGAAACGCCTGCCACCACCGAGAATTCTGTCAGCCATGATGCGCCGCCGTACGTTTCAACGCGCAAGCGATGCAACTTACCGTCGAACGATCGAAAGAACGGATCGAGGCTCCGGTCATAACTGAGCTGCGGAAAAAACGATGGCGGAACCACGCTCTCTTGATGGATCAAAATGATGTGTGGCGGGCGCTGCGTCACTGGGCACGATTGCGGCAACGTAAACAGCGGCTCGGTGCGGCGTGCTGCAGCTTCGAGCAGTTGTCCGCGCCAAAGCGTTTCGAGGGTTTCAGCCCACGACGAATAAAACGATGACAGATACAGATTGTCCCAGAAGAAAAGCGTATTGCGTCGTTCGCCTTTGGCATAGCTGGCCCAAATGGCGATGCCGCTGCACAACACAACCACGGCCGCACTTGAAACCCTTGAAATCCGCGTGCTGTCGGCGCGAAACAAAACCGCGCCAAGCACGCCGGTTGCGATGAAGGCCGCAAACAAAGCTGTCAGTGGGCCTTTGTGGTCCACCCACAAAAAGCGCATGGTCGATGGTGACGTCAAATAGAAGACAACGTCGTAGGCATGCAAAACCATATCGACGTAATGTCGTTTGACGTCGGATGCGACCACGACCATTGCTACCATCGCGGCGACGATTGCGATGGAAAACAAAATCCGACGGCTCAGGAACGTGACGGTTGCAGTCAACGCGGTCGTAATGGCGCCGGCAAAAATGATCGTCTCGCGCCAGCCCTCGTAGCGCCAATGATAGGCCGCAAGCCCAATCCCGATCAGGCCCGCAAGTGCCATTGAAAAGCTTGGCGCAAGCGTTCCAGCTTCGGTGCGCAAGCGTTTCTGGCGGAGCCAGGACAAGCGCTGCAAGCGCACCCAAATGCCGAGCGGCTGCGGTGACAGCGGTTCAGACGTCATGGACGGAGCGAGATCTCTTTAGGGCTCAGTTGGGATCGGCTATCCGGCGAGCGGACGCGGCCGCCAGCTTTGTGCATGGTCCATGAGGCAGGTCAATGGCGAATGAAAGCCAGCCTCGCGACAGCAAAACGATGAGCCGCGGTGATTGCTGCGCTGCACGCGCCCGCAAGCCGACATGCAGCACGCTGGGACATCGAGCAACGAGCAACGAAAAACGCTGCGCTGGCCTAAGAAACAGTCACTTGATCAAGCTGCAGCAAGACGCACGAACTGTCCGTTTGCCATTGGGCATGCAGCCCAAAGGCTGCTTAACGCTGAGATCAAATGATCCATGTGGGCGTCGGTGTGAACGGGTGATGGTGTCAACCGCATCCGCTCAGTGCCCTTTGGCACGGTCGGATAATTAATTGGCTGGACGTAAATGCCGTGGCTGACCAGCAGTGAGTCCGTCACTGCTTTGCAGTGCACCGGATTCCCGACCAGGATCGGCACGATGTGACTTGGATTTTCTTTTACTGGGATGCGCGCTGCAGCTAATCGCGCCTTGAGCGTTTTTGCCCGCTCTTGATGGCTGATGCGTTCCACGTTGCTGGATTTCAGATGGCGGATGCTTGCCAGTGCGCCGGCCACGACGGCTGGCGCTAGCGACGTTGAGAAAATAAATCCCGGCGCGAACGATCGGATAGCGTCGCACAATGTGCGGCTAGCGGCAATGTATCCGCCCATCACGCCAAAGCCCTTGGCCAACGTGCCATTGATGACGTCGATACGATCCATCACGTTATCGCGTTCAGAAATTCCGCCCCCGCGCGGGCCATACATGCCAACAGCGTGCACCTCATCAACGTAGGTCAGCGCACCATATTTATCGGCGAGATCGCAAATTGCGGAGATGGGCGCGATGTCGCCATCCATCGAGTAGACGCTCTCAAACGCGATCAGTTTTGGTGTGCCGATCGGCAACGAGCGAAGTTTTGCTTCGAGGTCTGCGAGATCATTATGCCGGAAGACCAGCTTCGAACCACCCCCATGGCGAATGCCCTCGATCATCGACGCGTGATTCTTTTCGTCTGAAAGAATAACTGTGCCCGGAATCAGTTTCACGAGTGTCGACAGCGTTGCATCGTTGGCAACGTAGGCTGATGTGAACAGCAAGGCGCTTTCTTTGCCGTGCAGATCGGCGATCTCGGCCTCAAGCTCAACATGATAATGGGTCGTGCCGGAGATATTGCGCGTTCCGCCCGAGCCGGCCCCAACCCGGTCGATGGCTTCATGCATTGCGGCCAGTACAGAGGCGTGCTGACCCATGCCCAGATAATCATTCGAGCACCAAACGGTGACCGGCATGGAGCCGTTCTGGGTCATGAATTGTGCGTTTGGAAAAGCGCCTTGCTGGCGTTTCACGTCGGCGAAGATGCGGTATCGACCCTCGGTTCTCAGGCTTCTAATGTGGCCGCCGAGGATGCTGTCGTAATTCATTCCCGCCTCCGCTCGCAGCTCGCACGCGAGCAGCTGTAGCTTTTCTGTTTTTTGTTCGGCGCGGCGGTGGACCGACTGTCTCCCCGCTCCCAGCCCGCTTTATTAAACGTAAGTCTAAACTTACAAATCAGACTGTCAAGCGGGGTTCACACTTCCGCGGTACGAATTGCAAGCCGAGTGGGCTGAATATCTCGTCGGCGTGACGCCGATCAGGGGCAAATACGGCAGCCGGGCTTTAAGCAGTCGCCATGCCAACAGTCTTGGCGGCCTTTGCTGCCGTCGCCTCTGACACACTTTCAGGGGTCGGTTGAGCTCGCGAGGCCAAGCCCCAAGTCCAAAGCCGTTCAGCCGGAAATGGCATCACCAAGAACCAGTGCTCCAAGACGGCCAGCGCCATCAAAATTGTCAGGAACGTAAGCCCAGTGACCTCAAACGGTGTGGCCGACGCGTGAAGCGCTGCTGCAGCCAATATCGTTGTCACCACAGTCGACACGGTCACCGTGAACGGAAAAAAGGCGTTCATCGGTCGCCGACAAAAATAGGTTTTCAAATACTGCAAATTGTCCGGCAGAAACTGCTCGGTCAGATTTCGGACGCCGAAGTAGATGTTCAACTTGGCGCTTAGTCGCATGAGCCACAAAATAACGAACGTCCATAACCCAACTAAATTGCCGCCGCCCAACGTCAGCACCGCGATAAGCGCAGCGGTCAGTGCGATTGCGATTTCGTGATAGATCACCGACTGCACTGCGGGGATGAGCGGCGCGCGTTGTTCCGTTGGATGATCGGGACGGCCGGGGCACGCCGTGGTTCGGGGACCTGTGAGCTTTCCAGTCAGAAAACTCATTTCGTGCCAGCCCCACACGGTCAGCGCTGCCGCAAACGCAATGTACGCTCCAGCCGTCGAGGTTTCATCACGAAACCACCACAGCGCGCCGAGCGCACATGCGGCCAGCACAGTTACGACCCACATCGCGTGCGTATGTGTGCGTGCGTCTCGACCGACAACGTATAAAACGATCCCGGTCGAAAACCACCACACGAACATAGCGAACACAGCGGGCCAGACGTAGGCGAGCAAGGTCGTCTCCTCGTCACGTCACCAGACTGGCGACATCCTGATTTGTTGGGGCAGCGGGTTATCGACGGCTTTGAGCGTATAGAGCCGCAGGAATGTCGCCGCAGCCGAAAGTCCGAGCGCGCGCCGCTTGAGCTTTGCGCCAAAGCCGGGCTGAACGCTGAGCTCTTCGATGCGATTGTTGAGCTTCCGCAAAGTTTCAAGGCCCCTGCGGAAGACGGGATTGTCGACATCGAGCGTCAACGGAAAAGTCTGTTTGGAAATTTCCGATGTCAAATGAAACACTTTGTAGTCGTACTCGGTCGGGTCGATGCCAAGTGCCTTGTGGAACTCGGGGCGCGCGTGATCGCGGACATACATGGTGGCGTAAACCGCCAGCACGAAAAAGCGCACCCAAAGGCGGTTCATGCCGGTCAGCAGCTGCGGATTTGAGCGCATGATGAGCGCGAACGCTTCACCGTGCCGGAACTCGTCGTTGCACCACTTTTCAAACCATTTGAAAATCGGGTGGAACCGGCGATCGGGATTACGTTCAAGGTGGCGGAAGATCGTGATGTAACGCGCGTAACCGATTTTTTCGGATAGATACGTCGCGTAGAAAATATATTTGGGCTTGAAGAACGTGTACTTTTTTGCCTTCGTCAGAAATCCCAGATCAATGCCGATGCCAAGGTCCTTTAAGCTGTCGTTGATGAAGCCGGCGTGACGTGCCTCGTCGCGGCTCATGTACTTAAACAGCTCTTTGACGTCTGGGTTGGTGCCGCGCTTCTTCATTTCAGCGTACAGAACACAGCCCGAAAATTCCGACGTCAGCGATGACACAAGGAAATCGACGAATTCTTTCCGGAGTCCTTCAGGCAAATCGTTGAGATCAAAAGCATCCCACGCTTCAGTGCGCTTGAAGTGACCTTTGTTGGGGTCATCGCGCATTTCTTTGATCAACGCGTCCCATTCGGTACGCACCGAGCTGACATCGATGGTGTCGAGTTCGGCGAAGTCCGTAGTGTAAAAGCGCGGGCTCAACATTGCTTCTTGAGCAGCAAGTTTTGTTGTCTCGTTGGGCCCAACGCCGATCTGCGCGATCGTCATAACTTCCTCCCGGAAGAAAAACTGACTTCATAAAGTTCGGTGAGTTCGAGGCGGGCAAGGATCGCAGTCCACCACCGCTCTAATCGGCTGGCGCGGGTGACGGTTGCCATTCGCTCAAGCGTCAGCTTCTCGCCGTAAGGCACGCGGATTGGTTCGCCGTGAACGAGGACTTCGTCGCCAGCTTCAATTTCAATGCCGCCATGAAGCTCAACGTGAGCATGCAAGCTCTCGAAGGTATTTTCAATATCGATCGTACACGGCACGTCGAACTTACGCTTGCCGCCAAAAGGGTCTGCCATTCGTCCTCGCTCCATTGCCACTTTGAGTATCACGTGGCTGGGTTTTATGTCTTTGGCAGAAACTGCGTGAACACGCTGAGGTTTCCGCTGCCAAATGCGCTGATCGTGATGATGCGTCCGGTGACCGTGTCTTGCAAAATATATTGGCCGTCTGAAAGCTGGCTCAGCCGCACGGTCACAGCTTGATCAACGCCCTTCACGGTGCGCTCCTGTGTTAGGCTCCGCAAAACGATTTTAATGAACCCGTCGCTTTTAGCCGACAACGTCTGCAGATCAATATTCCGCCCTGCATCCCGAATTGTGACAGCACCATCAGCGCCGGTCACGAATTGCAGGTCAACGCTGGCCACGGTTGATGCCGGCACCAAGCGGTGAGCGCCAATATCGGTCGTGCGGGCGATGAATGCGAATGCAGCAGTCGCAGCCATTAAAATCGCGGCACCGATCAGCACGCCGCGGGGAAAATGGACAAACTTCTGGTCCAGTTTTTCAGCCGCTGCTTCGGCTGTTGCCGATGCTCCGGCACTTGGCACAGAGGAGGACGATATTGATGTAGCCATGGGCGATTTCCTTCTCTCTACCTGTTATCCGCGAAGCCACGTGGCCCGAGATGGATGCGCATGTAAATGGTGTGGCCGTGTCAGGCCGATGCGGCACCAAAAGGTGCCGATGAGGTTGCGCCCTGAGCGGTCGCAGCGTCTGCTGCGACGATCGCAGTGCGAGACGCTTCGGGCAGCCGCTCAAGCATGGCTTTCGACAGCAAGTTCGCGACGCTCGCCGGTTGCGGCAGGCTCCGCATCATCGGTTGGGGATCTTTCAAATACCAAGCCCGGACGTGCGGCCACAGGTGGACATAGCCGAGCTTGCCGTCGCCAATCAGCTTCAACGCGATGTTACCGGTGCGATCGCGATTGAGTGCGAGGTCAGCGGATCCGATACGAGAGAACGGCAGATTGACCGTCAATGAAAGAGCAATGCCATAGCGCATCAAGACACGCTGCGAGGTGATGGAATAAATGGTTGTGCGTGTCGTCAGCCATGCGAGCAAGCCAATCAGGCCCATCACGATTGCCGCAACGACACTGATGGTCAGAGCTGAACCGGTGGCAGCGGTCATATCCGCGCCGGTCCAGTACGCAGAGAACAAGCGCCACGCGATTAACACGGTAAAATAACCGATGACGAGACCGGCATGGTAGACGTGCCGGGCGACCGAGAGCCAGTCGGGCGAACCTTGCCAGAGAAGTGTTTCCCCCTCTGGCAAAGCGGCCGGTAGCCCTGGAACAGGCTCAAAATCGAAGTCGTCACTCAAAACAGCGGCTCCTGGCGTGATGCGTCGGCGTATAACAATCCGCCACCGTAATAGCCGCAAATCTTGTCTTCTTCCAGCAAAGTCACCTGATTAGGGTTGGCCAAAGTTGGCACCTGCGCGAAGTGACGACCCATGATGGCATTGACATCGATCCGGCCACGGCGGCCGTCGACTTTGGCGAAGTTGATCGGCAGCAGCACGGTCTTACCGGTGGTGACTTCGACTTCAAAGTAACGCACCAAAACCTCCGAGCGATCGACCCAGACATCTTTGACAGTGCCACCGACAACGCCATCGGCGCCGTAGACAGGCATCCCGCGTGGATCTGGATCGCGCGATTCAAGATAAAAGTTTGCTGCAACGCGCATTGGCACGATTTTTACCGCGCCTTCATGCGTCAGGTCAGCTGTGTTCGACCGCTCGGCATAAGAGCCCGGTCCAACAGCGGCCAGCATCGGGTCACCAATGGGTGCCAAAGGTGCGCCGGGCCAAGCTTCGGTTTTAGCTGCGCGAAGATCACGCGCATCGACTTTGCCCGTTGGCGACAATGCGGTGCCACCGTGCGGCAATAGATAAACCTTAGCTGTTGGGATGAACAACGGGTCGTTGTTTTTGTAGGTGTTCGATGGCTCTGATAGCAGCGGGTACCCTTCTCGCTTGCCCTCGCGATGGAGGTAGATGGCCAACGCCACAAAGAAGGCGAGGAACAGATAGAGCGTGACTTGCGCTACATCGATGTAGCTGGTGATTTGTCCGAGTTTCATGGTTGGTACCTCCGTAAGATAAATATCAGCCTGGGAATTCCGCTAAACCGAACTTGGGTGTGGTGATCGGCATTTGACGTGACGTGGCGGGTCGCACGAGCGGCCCGATCGCGACAAGAGTTGCAAACAATAAAATAAGTTCGAGATTGTAGACGGCGTTGTAGCCGATCGACGGTCCAGTCAGTGCCGCGCCGAGGTAGCCGTTCGCGGATAAGACTGAAACGAAATCACGCAAGCCGCCACCGATAGCAATGGCAAGCCCAGCCGCCGTCGCTTGCGCTGCGCCCCATGCCCCAAGGGCAAGTCCGCGTCGGTCAACGTCGGCCATCGTCATGGCTGCGGTGAGCGTACTAACTGAAAACAGTCCACCACCCAGTCCGATCAGCGCCACGCCACCACGGAATAAGCCTGCAGATTGGGCCGAGGCCGCCAGCATGATCGCTGGAAATGCGAGGATGCCGATAATCGCGCCGAGTGCAGCCAACCGATAAGCATCAGCGCCGCGCGTCAGCAAATGACCGGACAGTCCAAAACCAACCAGAGTGCCAAGCGCCAGCAATCCGGTCAGCGAGGTCGTTTGCCCGACGGTCATGTGCAGAATTTCGCCGCCATACGGCTCCAGCAGAATGTCCTGCATACTGAAGGCCGCAGTGCCAAGACCAACCGCGACGAGCCCGCGAACAGCCTGTGGGCTTTCGCAGAATGTCTGCCACGCCTCCAGAAACGACTGCGCTGCAACCGGCGTTGA
>JANMII010000194.1:0-13510 GCA_031375665.1 Hyphomicrobium sp. | reverse complement strand
ATTTTATCGGTGGTGCTGCTCATGGGGGTCTCTCCTCAATTGGGTGAACCGTAATCGTCTTTGACGCTGCAGCGCTGAGCCTAGCTCGTGGTCGTCGTGGTGAAGGTCGCACGGGGGGGCGCGGAGCCACGACGCAGCTTTGGTCTGTGCTGCAGGTTACACGGAGATAACGCGAACAGCGGCTTACGGTTCCATGTCGGCAAGACGGGCGGTAAGCCGGGTCAATATCGACAGCCTGTTCGACTAGAGGCTGGCAAACTAGAGGCTGGGTAACAGCAAGCCCGCCGCGAACCGAACAGCAAACATCAGCGCTGAGATAGCGGACGCGAGTGCGGCCCGTGAATTGAGAATCTGATTGCGATTGAACATGACAATCAAGCGATTGAAATCGTGATGGTCGATGTCTTCGCTGTGCGACAGGCGCCGCACGTTAGAGCGGCTGGCTCTGTACCAAAGGGCAGACGCGATCAATGC
The DNA here is from genome assembly GCA_031375665.1 of Hyphomicrobium sp. Taxonomy (GTDB): domain Bacteria; phylum Pseudomonadota; class Alphaproteobacteria; order Rhizobiales; family Hyphomicrobiaceae; genus Hyphomicrobium_B. Next base: position 13,036 of record JANMII010000194.1, on the reverse strand, counting down.
GGACGCGAGCGCTGCGATGTCGAGGATCAAGATCATGATGACACATCTGCTGCATGGGCCTTGCCAGCGATTTGGAGCGCGAAAGCATAGTTGAGCGCAACGTCTTTCAAACTGTCAAAACGCCCCGACGCGCCGCCATGACCAGCTCCCATGTTGGTTTTTAGCAGGATGACATTTTGACTTGTCGAATGAGCCCGCAATTTCGCCACCCACTTGGCTGGCTCCCAATACGTCACGCGCGGATCGGTCAGTCCGGCGACGGCGAGGATGTGGGGATAGGCTTTGGCCTCGACGTTGTCGTAGGGCGAATAGTTTTTGATCCACTGGAACTCGGCTGCGCTTGCGAGCGGATTGCCCCACTCGGGCCACTCGGGTGGCGTCAACGGCAGATCTTTGTCGAGCATGGTGTTGAGCACATCGACGAACGGAACTTCAGCGATGACGCCAAGGAACAAATCCGGCGCTTGATTGGCGATCGCACCCATCAACATGCCGCCAGCCGATCCACCGTTGGCGATGATGCGGCCGCGCGTTGTTAGTCCGACATCGATCAGGTGTTCACCAGCGGCGATGAAATCACCGAACGTGTTTGGCTTGTTTTTCATTTTGCCGCCAGTGTACCAGCGATAGCCCTTGTCTTTGCCGCCGCGAATGTGGGCGATGGCGTAGATGAAGCCGCGGTTGACGAGCGACAAACGTGCCGTCGAGAACGATGCGGGCATGGCAATGCCGTAAGCACCATAGCCATACAGCAAGACCGGCGCGGAGCCATCGAGTGGGGTCGATTTGGCATAGAGCAACGTCACGGGCACGAGTTCGCCGTCGGCGGCTGGCGCCAGCAGGCGGCGCGTCACGTAATCGGACGGCGTATGACCGCTTGGCACCTGTTGGCGTTTGCGCAACGTGCGCTGGCGCGTCGCCATATCGTAGTCGTAGGTCTCAGCCGGCGTTGTCATCGATGAATAGGTGAAGCGAATTTTCGTTGTGTCGTATTCGTAGCCCGACGACAGGCCGAGGGCGTAGGCGTCTTCGTCAAACGCGATTGCGTGCTCATCGCCATCGGCAAAATGCGTGACGACGATACGGGGCAGACTGTCTTCGCGCTCAAGCCGCGCCATTGAATCGGCGAACACCGAGACGTCGATCAGCAGACGGCCAGGTTTGTGGGCGACAATCTCAGTCCAATTGTTTTCCGACGGATCGGCAAGCGGGGCCTCCACCACGCGAAAATCTTCCGCGTCGTTGGAGTTGGTCGTGATGATCAGCCGCTCGGCCTGATGTTCGACGGCGTATTGATGTCCCTTGCGGCGGGGTGACACGAGCCGTGGCGCACCGGTTGGATGGCAGGCTTCGATCAGGTGCACTTCGGTGGTTTCGTGATCGTTGATGTCGATCAGGATGAAACGTCGGGATTGGGTTTGCGACAAGCCGACGAAAAACCCACTATCAGCTTCTTCGTAGACCACCACATCGGCCGATTGCGGTGTGCCGATCAAATGGCGGCAGACGTAACGCGGGCGTTGGCTGTCATCGACCTTGATGTAGAAGATCGTAGTGTTGTCGGCTGACCAAACAACCGCGCCGCGAGTGTCGGTCAACTCATCATCCAGATCACGGCCGGTCGCGATGTCGCGGATGCGGATGGTGTAGAGTTCAGATCCCATATCGTCGGTGGCGTACGCCAGATGGCGATGATCGTTGGAATGGCTGGCGCCGCCGAGGTCCCAATAGCTTTTGCCAGCGGCTTGTGCGTTGCCATCCAGCAAAATGGTGACATTGCTTTCAACATCGTTGGCCGCCCCGCGTGCCACTCGGCACATCTGCGCGTATTGTCCGCCTTTGACGAAGCGTGGAAAATATTCGAACGCGCCATCGGGTTGCGGCACCTGGCCATCGTCTTCTTTCAGCCGCGCCTTCATCTCGGTGAAGAGGTCGTCTTGCAATGTCTTGGTTGAAGCCAGGGTCGCCTCGGTAAACGCATTCTCAGCTTCGAGATACGATCGGATGTCGGGGCTTAACGTGTCCGGCTTGCGCATAACCTCTTGCCAATTGTCAGCTCGCAACCAGGCATAATCGTCGTGCAGCGTAACGCCGTGGTGGGTTACGGAATGGGGTCGGCGTGGCGCCACGGGTGGCAACACGCCAGTTGGCAGTGTGGCGGGCTTTGCTACCGGTGCGGTTGGCGCTTGGGCAGTTGGCGGCGGCGTAAAAGATGACATCGGTGGTTGAGCCTTATGAAGTAGAGAACCGGAGGCGGCGAGCGCGCGGCACTGTTAACGCAGCAAACGTTTAACGAGGCGAGCGTCGGATCGGTTGAATGAGAGTGGGTTCCGCTGGCGAAGCGCTAGGAGGTCAATTGAGGCGTCAGAGTTTTTAGACGTCAGGCTTTCGCATTTCTGAACACTGATCGCTCGTATCACTGTAATCAGCCGCCACCCCTTGTGTAAATCGGGCGGTTTGAAAGCATTATTGATCAATGACGATGCTTGAGCGGCTGGCGTTGACAATTGAAATCAAACGATGGCACAGGTTGCTTAGAGATTAACTTGCAGGCGACTCCAAATACACGGTCTATAGTTGCGTAAATCGGCATCGCAGTCGTTGAATTGAGGTCTGAGCCGCAAATACGGCTCGATGCCATCCCTCGAAAGCTCGCGGTTGCGCGTTGCCGTGAACATCAGGCCCCAGGACAATCAGGACAGACGCATGGACAGCTCAGCGCCACCCGAACTCGTGACCATCACAGCGTCCATCGTCGCGGCCTTCGTCAGCAATAACACCGTTTCAACGTCAGACATTCCAACACTGATTGCCGAAACCCATGCAGCCCTCAGCCGGGCTGCAGGGCGCACGGTGACGCCTGAGCGTGAAGACGCCAAGCCCAAAATAGCGGTCAAAAAATCGGTGATGCCGGATTTTCTGATTTGTCTTGAGGATGGCAAAAAATTTAAGTCGCTGAAGCGACATCTGCGGACGCATTACAATTTGTCACCGGAAGAATACCGCGAAAAGTGGGGCTTGCCGCACGATTACCCGATGGTCGCGCCCAACTACGCACAGGCTCGCAGCCAGTTGGCCAAAAAAATGGGGCTTGGCACGCGCAAATAACGCGACGGCAAAGTCGAAGGGTGTCAGCGCGGTTCGTCTCACGACGGGCCGCGTTTCAATTTGTGCGCTTGGGGCCGGCTTGCCGATTTCAAATCAGCGCGCTCACGGTTGAGGGCACGATGGAGGGCGGCGTGGCGGCTGAGGTCATAGGCCCAGTGGCCCCTTTTACCGCGCTGGCGCTCAAGGCGCAGGGCGCGCGACAGATGGCTGACCAGGCGTTGGCGTCCGGCAACTGAAACATCTTCGAGTTGCGACGGCCACAACGGCACCAGGCGCGCCAATTCGCTCATGCGGTCTGGCGACCATTGCCAAGCTTTGAGCGTCCCTGATGGGCCATTCGTGGCCTGGCCCGATCGGCGCGGTGGTGCCGCGTGCGATTGCTCGTGCGCTGCCCCCGATGCTGCCGGAGTTTTTGGAACACGGCGATCTGATCGCTGCGATTTTGGTGTGTGTGTCATCGCTTGCGAGAGTGCAGCGATGGGCGAGCGCGGGGATACGTTGGGGCTGACAACTGGTGAGCATGGTGAATGACGGGGATAGGTGCATCTATCCCCGCCATTCATGTTTCATGGAGGATTTGCTGGGCTTGCAAAACAATCGACGGCACATTGGCGTCAGACGAGTGGAGCCATCACGAACCACCCCATTGACCCCAGCAGGCGACCAGGAAGGATTGCGATGACACAGACGGCCTTGATCCCCGACATTTCCGTTTCAGCCTATCGTCAGCGAACATCGCAACGCAGTCGTCGCCGCTCAAACACAGACGGCAGGTCAGATGCCCATGCGCGGTTGGCATTGCTGCCAAGCCCAAACTCAAACACCAGTCGAAGTTTTAATCACGGCGCTGGCCCCGGCCCCGGCCCTGACCCTCTTCAGAGTAAAGCCACCTTTGACGTCACCCATTCACACAAGCAACGCCAAACCCGCATCGCCATCGAACTGGCTGTGACACACGTGTTCGGTGTGGCGCACGGCGCCATCACGCAAGACGCACGGGGCGCAAGCCGGGTCTCGCTGGCGCGCCAAGTCGCCATGTATTTGGCGCATGTGTCGTGCGGCCTGTCGCTGACCGAAGTTGGGCGCATGTTCGATCGCGATCGCACCACCGTTGCGCACGGATGTCTGAAGGTTGAAATGCGCCGGGACACCGCACAATTCGACAAAGCACTCGATTTGCTGGGGTGGGCGATCCCAGCTCTGATCCAGCGCCGCCACGTCGACAGTTCATCGCGCTAGGTTCTCTTCCAATTCCTCAAGAGGCAGATCGATGAGCAATCATCACGCACGGCGTCCGAGCACTCGGCCGTCGAATGCAAACGCGAGTGTTGACGATCGCGACCACCGCAATCAGCGCAACACGCCAGAGGACGTTACGCAGCGCGAAAGTCCGCTGGCGTGGCTGGCGCGCCGCCGTGACAAAGATGGCAACGCGATGATCTCTGAAATTGAATTCGCCGCGGGTGAAAAACTTCGCGCCGATTTCTGGTTTGCGCAAATGACGCCGCGCGTGACAGCCGACTGGTCACGGCTGCTGACGGGTGGCGGAAAACGGCAAGGGTCGGCGGATCACGGCGTTGAAATGCACGATGCCGTAGCGGCGGCGCGGGAGCGCGTGTCACGCGCGTTAGCAGCCGCTGGTCCAGATCTGGCGGGCATGCTGATTGACGTGTGTTGTCATCTGCGTGGGCTCGAAACGAGCGAGAGCCGGGCTGGGTGGCCGAAGCGATCCGGCAAGGTCGTACTGCAGATCGGGTTGCGCCAATTGGCACGCCATTACGGTATGACGACAGTGACGCAAGATCGCCCAAGTGTGTCGCGGACTGGCCACATCAGCCATTGGGGGGCAGCCGATTATCGCCCGCGGATCGATGGCGACCAGGGGCAGGTGTGACGCCGACCGAGATGATCAGCTGCGCACGTCAGCCAACTGAGTTTGCCGCGAGAAGACGGCGGGCGTCGGCGCGGACCCGGTCGACCATGGCGGCAAGCCCGTTCGACCGCTGCGGCGTCAGATGATCTTTCAAGCCGAGTTCAGCGAATTGCGCCTGAGCATCGATGGCTAGTATTTCGTCGAGCGTTTTATCTTTGTAGATCGAAAACAACACAGCGATCAGACCTTGCACGATGTGAGCATCGCTGCTGCCTTGCAGATAGAGCTGGTCGTCTGAATTTTTTTCGCCACCCGCCGACACGCGATGGGTTGCGAGCCAAACTTGACTGGCGCAGCCGCGCACTTTGTTACTGTCAGTCCGCAACGTGTCGGGCAATGGCGGCAAGGCACGGCCAAGCTCGATGACATAGCGATAGCGATCTTCCCAATCATCGAGAAGTTCGAAGTCAGCCTTGATGTGGTCGAACGTCATGCGTGCGGATGGCCTACGTGCGCGACAGGTTATGCGAAACGCTGCTGCGGCATGTGACGCGATTTTTGATGCGAGCAGCTATTCGCGTACATAAGGCAATGGGCAGCCGCAGAGCAAGTGCGGCGATGGCGCGGCACGACGGTTTGCGACCTGAGAAAAGCCGCTTAGAAGCTGCCTTTGTTGACGGTTTTACCGCGCCAAGCCGGTTTTAGATCCTCAGCCGTCAATGTGCCGCCGCGGCGTTCGAAGACTGCTGGCGAAGCCCGCTCGGCCGATTGCGCTGGCAGTGGCGCTTGCCGGCTGTCGTCGCCATTTCTGTAATCTCGGCCGCTGTCACTTGCGATCTGTTCGTTCGACGACTCGCGGGCGAGATCGAGCGCCATCTTCGCGCCGAACTGTGCTTTGGCGGCGAACTTCGTCCACAGCTCTGCGCCTTGCTCGCATGTCTTGGCATTGCGATCGCAGAAGGTCACCGCCCACGTCGTCGCGTTGGCGGCATGGGCGTAGAGTTTATCTTGGCTTTCGCGATCAGACGGCAGCACGGCAACGCCTGCGGCGATCACGATGGCAATGCGTAGAAGACCCATGGCTCGTACTCAAAAATTACAAAAAAGAACGCGGAAACTCCGCAAGATGGTTTGGCGCGAAGCCCCTTTCGACGGGATCATGTATAGCATCGCTGTATCTCGGAATTGCTTTGAGCGACGGTCAAAATCGACACGCATTTTGTCTGAAATTGCTTCAAAGGCTGTCGCCGGTGTTCACGCAAAATTTAGTCTAACGGTCGGCGCGCCCGCTATTTTCTCAATGTCGAAGCGCGCTTTTACTTTTGCGCGCGCCAGCGTGTTTTTTCTTTTGCACGCGCGCGCGCGGCGACAGTTAAGAACCTCTTAACGCAAGCGTCCGATACTGCAGCCAACGAACGGCTTGGCGTGAAAGACCCGCCAAGCGTGGTGCTGCACCACGACAGCGGCGCAGATTTTCATCAGGCGGAATGATAAGCGGACCAATATGCGCTCGCGTGTTCAGACAGGGATGACGGCTGTATCTGCATTCATGGTCGTGAGCGTCGCCGTTAACATGATGGTGCTGCAGAATAGCCAACGCGGCGGCACTCGGGACGCGTCGCCGTCGTCGTTGCTCGGCCGCGACATGGCCGCTGACACATCAGGCATGGACGCCAGATCAGAACGCACAGCCAAATTCCGCCCGCCACCGCGAGGAGCCGCGACGGCGGCCAGTCCGGCGCTACTCAATGCAGGGCCGTCAACGGCTCAGCCGACACCGGCAAGCGCAGACCTGCTGGACGCGGGGTCGCCACAACGAACTGCGGCGTTAACTGCGAGCAACGACACAGACACCGTACGCGGCATCCAGCGCGAACTTAATGCGCGCGGGTATGAGGCTGGCACTGCGGACGGTGTGATCGGCCTTGTGACACGGGCAGCGATCCTGGCCTACGAGCAGGATTACGGTTTCAGCGTGTTAACGGCGACGGCTTCGCCGGACTTGCTCCAACACATCGTGCTCGGCTCTGCGGCGACAGCTTCTAATCGCACCGCGTCGCCAAAAACGACCGACAATGCGGACGCTGTGGTGCAGGCCGTGAAGCAATACCTGAGCACCCATGGCTATCAACCGGGGAAAGTCGACAGCGCGTTGACGCCACAACTCGCGCGCGCGATCCGCGAATTCGAGCTTGATCAGAAGCTGCCGGAAAGCGGTCGGATATCGGGGCCGCTGGTCAGTCGACTGATGCGCATGAACGTCAAACCGACAAAACCGGCAGTGACGTCGTCGACGCGGCGCTAGAGCCGTTGCGTGACGAGGTAATGGAAATCGCGGCTTGAGGATTACAGTCGAACGCGCCAAGCTTGGCCACCATGCGGTTAAAATCAGAACTATGGGTCAAGGCGTATTTGCGGCGCTGCGCGGTCCACGGCGCCCATGCGGTGGTTGCGCGTCGCGGAGACGCCGACGCTGGCGCGGTTTTTGTCAGGGTGATGCGCCGTGACGGCAGCGCGATGGTGTTCTCGCCAGCCCCCGCTGGACGCGATGACGCTGACTACGATCGGCGATGGCTTGGTCCACCTGACGGCGCGTGGCTCACTTCGGAGGCGGCGGACACGTTGCTCGCCCGTGAGGCGGGCTTTGATCGTGACATCTGGGTGATCGATGTCGACGACGTCGAGGGCCGCCATTGCCTCGGCGACGATCTCGCGCCGTGAGTAAAATCGTCCGTTAACGGTTGATTAACCTCGAAGCCTTTCAAATGTCGGTGTGCGCTGATTCTGGCTCCTCGGTGCGATCGTCGTCCCTGTGCGTTGCGCGTCACCCCCTTCAAAGACTGCCCGGCATGAGCTTCGTGTGCGTCTTACCAATCAGGCCGTCCTATGCCGGGTGAAGGCGTCGACTGAACTCACCCCGGAATACCAGCCGGTTTTGCCGAGAAGGAACGCCCGATGGCAACGATCCTAGCCTTCAAACAAGCAAGCGCGATGCATCGCCATGGCCCGGCCGCGCAACGTCGAGAACCATTGCCAATGACAATGTCGTCGTCCGCGCCGATGACCGCGGATATCGTTTTTTTCACCGGCATTCGTTACGAGCGTTGGGATGACACCGTTGACAGTTTGCAATCGGACGCGAGCGGACACATGACCGTCCGGCGCGATCGCCTCGAAGTTGGCGAATAGCAACATTGGCGGATGGCAAGCCGGCGTGAGTGAGCGAGCGAGCTGCGGTTGTTGCCAACTCAATCGCGGGCGACATCGCAAGTTGCTTCAGAAAGCGTCGCGACCGCGCGGGCTTGATAGGCGGTACCTTTGTCGGGCGCACGCACGATGACCAATCCGTCTTGCGCGGCCACCGTCAGCTGCGGATTGGCGTCGACAACCTCACCGCGTGCTTGCGGTGTTAGACCGAGAAAGCGCGTGTCGTCGGGCACGATCGTCAGCACGATGGATGTTCGCCGACCGGGTGCTGCGGCGGCGAAATAAACGCTGGTGCCATCGGCACGAACCACGCCGACCGACCATCCGGTGTCGGGCAATTGAGCAGTAACCCGAATTGGGCCGCCGCCAGTTGAGAACGAACACATCGCATAGCGCACGTCGGACGTCAGGAAGGGGAGCGGTTGCTGACCGGGCGCGATCGGATCGAGCACGACCATGGCGTTTGGTTTCAGCTTGGCCGCGATTTGACGATACGCCGAGGCCTGTGTGTCGGTGACGGCAAGCAACGTCGTGATGATGTGCACGGTTGCTGCCAGCACGGGCAGACCAATCACCCATCGCCAAGGTATGGACCGGCCAATCAAATGGCGCATCACGAGCACCCCTCGCGGCGAATGATTGGCAACAGCTTGCTGCGTTCGGCGCGCTCTTCGTCAGATAATCCGGTTGGCGGGTCGAGCGTGGTGAAAACCAAAGACAAGCGGCCAGCGCCACTGGTCGGCAACCAATTGCCCGGGCGCGCGTCACGACCAAGGGTGACGATGTAAGATCCATCGGGATTGATGGCGGCCGTATCGCTGGTGAAAGCATAGCGCCCGGCGTCATTGGCAATCTGAGCGCCAACGCTGTCGAACACGGCCATGCTCCACCATATGCCGCCGGGGTCTGGTCCTTCGATGACGTAGTCGCAGGACGAATGCAGGCGCGCGCCAAGCGTGTCGGTGTTGGCTTCGAAGACGCCGGCACTATCGCTTGCCAGCAATAAGCGACCGGACTTCATCATGTGCGCGCGCGTGTAGGGATCGGCGGTGGTGCGCCCGGCCGAGCGCCAGTGATGCCACGGACCATAGCTGTCGATTGCAAAGACAGATCCGTTGGCGATCATGTTGCGGCTGGTCATGATGCCAACGAGGACGGCTGCGGCGATGGCGGCGATGGCAAATATCAATTGCGCGATGCGGCGCGATAAGTGGCGTGCGAGTTGCGCAAGGCTCAATCCATTGAGCCCGCGTCGGGGTGAGGGCGGCGGCAAGGCAATGCCGTTGGCTGGCACGGGTCTGACGTCAGTAACGGCCAAGGCTTGAGGCCTCCCGACCTGTGTCGCTCGTCGAATTGGCGTTTGGAGACACCGGCGCGATCGTTGCGCGACGATCCGATTTTGGCGCCGCATCGTTCGGGGCTGCGTCGTTCGGGGCTGGAGTTGAAGAGCCAGGCCCAACGCTTGGTGGTTTCGAGATTGGCGCGACTGCCGGTTCGTCGATGCCACCGGCTTTGCGAAGGGCAACCGCCAAGCCTTTCAACGTTGAGCGCGTCTTATCCGACATGATGCTTTGCGGGCGTTGCGAAGCATCAGCCGATGGCTGCGCGATGCCGGCTGCCACTTCGGCGGCGCGAACATCGGCGAGGCGTTGCTGCTCGGCGATTTGGACGGGATGGGGTGGCAGCCCCGGTATGGTTGGGATGTTCATGTCGGTGTGGGCAACCGTCATGAAGGCGTTCCACAACGGGGCAGCGTATTGGCCACCGGTGACGCCGTTCGACCCGCCGCGCATCGGTCGGTTGTCGTCGTTGCCGAGCCAGACGCCGCCAACGTATTTGCCCGTGAAGCCGACGAACCAGGCATCCTTCGGTCCAGTTGACGTGCCCGTTTTGCCAACGACGTTGGTGAAGGGCAGGGCAGCGCGCTGACCCGTTCCGTCGGTCACGACTTTGCCCATCATTTCGTTGATTTGCTCGGCAACCTTTGGCGACACGATTTGCGGTGCTGGCGGCTCGTCGCGTTCGCGCGAATACAGCAGGTCACCTTTCGACGTCGTGATGTCGAGAATGCCGTAAGGGCGAGCCTGTTTACCGCCGTTGGCAAACGTCGCCACACCGCCGATGTGATCGATCAAGGTGACACCACCATCGCCGAGCGCCATCGAGCACGACTTCGTGACGCCAGCGACGCCGAGCCGCTTGGTCATATCGAGAACTTTATCGCGGCCAACCGCGAATGATAATTCAGCCGCGACCGTGTTGTAGGATTTCGCCAATGCGAGCCACAGCGGCATGCGCGCGCCCGAGCCGTAGCCGCCGCCATAATTTTGCGGGGACCATTTTCCACACGAGCGCGAGCCGTCGCGCACGATGGTGTTGGGCGTGTACCCATTTTCGAGCGCTGCCGCGTAAACGTAAATTTTGAACGATGACCCGGGTTGGCGTCTCGCCTTGGTGGCGCGATTGAATTGGCTCTCGCCGTAATCTGGGCCGCCGACAATGGCGCGAACTGCGCCGTCGGTTTCGGTGACGACCATCGCGGCCGACTGAATGTTCATGCTGCGACCGTCTTTACGCAGCGTCGCCTGCACAGCTTCGTCGGCTTGACGTTGCAGGGTCATGTCGACGGTGGTGCGCGCGGTCAAAACATATTGGCCTTTGCCGTCAGCCAAGCGTTGCACTTCATCATACGCCCAATCGAGAAACCACTCGGGGCTGGTGGTTGAGCGATTGTCGATGGTGCGAGCCGGTTGCAGGCGGGCGGCGTGAACTTGGCCGGACGTGTAGAAGCCAGCCTCGACGAGATTATCGAGCACTTCATTGGTGCGGGCGCGCGAGGCTGGCAGATTGACGTGGGGGGCATATTTGGCTGGTGCCTTAAACAGCCCGGCCATCAAAGCGGCTTCGGCCATCGTGACGTCGCGCACCGATTTTCCGAAGTAGTAGATGGCAGCGGCCTCAACACCGAACGCACCGCCACCCATGTAGGCGCGGTCGAAGTACAATTTCAGAATGTCGCTTTTAGAGTAGCGGCTTTCGAGCAGAAAAGACAAAAACAGTTCTTTGATTTTGCGTTCGATCGAGCGCTCGGACGACAGAAACAAATTTTTCGCCAATTGCTGGGTCAGCGTTGAGCCACCCTGCACAACATCGTTGGCTTGGATGTTGGTCATCAGGGCGCGGGCCGTGCCGAGGAAATCGACCCCGTAATGTTCAAAGAAGCGGCGGTCTTCGGTCGCAAGCGTGGCTTTGATCAAGACATCGGGGATGTCTTCGAGCGGGACGGAGTCGTTGTGCAGGATGCCGCGCTTGCCGAGCTCGTTGCCGTTGGCGTCGAGAAACTTGACAGCGAACTTGCCGGTGAGAAATTTGCTTTCGTCGAATTCAAGCAGCGCAGGTAGCGCTGCGGCATAGAGCAGGACGAACCCGCCTGTCGCCAGCGTGACGACTTCAGAGAGCGTCTCGTTCAACGCGCGACGCCAGCCCGACAATTGGAAGCGGGCAAAGAAACTTGACGCAGCATTCCAATAATCGACGACGCGCGACCAAGCATCGGTCAACACGGAGTTGATCTTGGAATCGATACCAAGCCAATTGATGAGACGGTCGCGACCGCCTTGTTTCAAAAACCAGTCGTTCAAAGCTGTCGTGGTCCTCAAAGATCGCTTGTCGACGCTTCATAGTGTCAAACGCGAGTGCGGTGGTGGCCGGACACGCGAAACATACCCCGGACGCACTGAACTGGCCAAGGTCCGAATACTGGATTATGCCCAGTCATGCGACGAGGCTAAGCGGATATGGCGACAGTTGTGGCGACGAATCCTGTGGCGCCGCTTATGGTTCCAGCCTTTATAAGGCCGAGACAAGGCAGAGCCCCGGCAAGCGAGACGCGTGCGCGTGGCCCGTCAGGGTGAGAGCGGGCTGCGCCAACCGAGTGATGATCGCCAATCACGATCAACGAGGATATGTGTGAGCAAGGTGACGAAAAAAGCTGACGGCCGCGCTTTTGTGTCAGACGGAACTGAAAGCGAGGTTCCGTTTTGGAAAGCGAAGACGCTGGAGCAGATGACGCCGGTCGAGTGGGAGCAACTGTGCGATGGCTGCGCGCGCTGTTGCTTGATCAAGTTGGAAGACGAAGACACCAGCGACATTTATCTGACGCGGCTGTCGTGCTCGATGCTGAATGTGCGCTCGTGCCGGTGCAGCGATTATCCCAATCGGTTTGCAAAAATGGCCGACTGCATCGAAATCGATATTCAGAAAGTCCGCGAATTGTCGTGGCTGCCAGCAACGTGCGGATACCGCGTGGTGTCGGAGGGCCGCGATCTGGCGTGGTGGCACCCGCTGATTTCGGGATCGGCTGAAACGGTGCATCAGGCGGGCGTCTCAGTACGCGCGCTAGCGATGAACGAACGGCGGGTGAAAACTGAGAACTACGCGCGCTACATCATCGATGGGCTCGGCGAGGGGGCCGACAAGCCGGAGTGAGGTGCCAAAGCTGATTTCGGGATCGTTTGAAAAAACTTATCCCCGGGTGTGCGCGGTGATTTAGAATTGAGAGTTTTGTTTCAATAGATACTGTAACTAACTGTATTAAATCACAAAAATTAGAATTTGCTGTTGACAGCGCGACGCTCAAAATGTACATTTCGATATAACGGGAAGTGTCGATCAGCAGGGCGGTTTCGCCCTCGATGCGTTCTGCGTTCCCAATCTTCTGTCCATACCAGTGACGTGTGAGGTGCCCGCAATGGCGAGAGCGGCGAGGCCGTTTGTTCGGGCGGCGGAGCCGCGAGCCAAGACGGCGGAGCCGCGAGCCAAGACGGCGGAGCCGCGAGCCAAGACGGC
>JANMII010000162.1:0-4363 GCA_031375665.1 Hyphomicrobium sp. | reverse complement strand
GTCCGCGCTCAGTGCCAAGCTGGAGAACCGGCTGGAGGACTGGCTGTTGGCGTTCGACATCGGCGGCGCCGAGCATGGCGATCTGGTCGAGTGTTGGGGCACGCGCTGTTGGTGCGCCAAGTGTTGCTGTCTGGATCGGGCTGGCTTCTTCGAGCACGCGGTAATTGGCGGCTTGCGATTTGCCAATCACCGTTTCATTGGCGAACGCGGTTTCAATTGCGATGTCTGGCTCGTTGGCGATGTCGTCGATGGTTTGGGGCGCTTGAGCTGGCGTCAGGCCAGCAGCGCCTTTGGCGGCGAAAGTATGCGCCAGCATGTCGGCTGGCTGAGCCTGATTAGCAGATGAATTTACAATCGGGCCCACGGACGCGACCGCTGCATCCGTTGGCGTGTCGGTGGTTGTTTCTGGGTCAACCATGCGCGCAGATCGCGGCATCACGACGACGCGTTTGACTTTGAAAACCTCAACCGGTGCGGCAGCCGGATGCGTGATGGCAAGCGGCTCAACTGCTTCATCGCTAGCTGCGATGTTATTTTGCGCCGGGGTGTCGCTTGCGGCAGCCATCGCGAGGTCGGCGATCGTTGTCGGCGCGGACGGCGATGACAATGTCGGCGCGCGCTCGTTCTGCGAGGCCTCTGCATTCGCCACGTAGCGCGGTGGCGCGAATGGTTTGACGACCGGTTTGGATCCAGGTGTAGAAACAGATTCTGCGGTTGGGTCTCGTTTTGCAACCTGAGCCTTGGCTAATTTTGGCCCCGCGGGGCGAGCGGCGATCTTTGGCTCAGACTTCAATTTCGCGATCAGCAAAGGCGCTGATTTTCGTGTCCGTCGTGTTGCGGCCCGCGTCAACGTCCGCGTCAGCAGCGCACGCATTTCTCCGTTGCGCGACGCTGCACTTGAGCCGCCGAACACGGCTGCGACTACGTGGCGGCCCCCACGACGCACCGACGAGACGAGATTGAACCCCGACATCCGCGTGTAACCCGTCTTGATGCCGTCGATGCCGTTGTAGGTGTTCAACAGCGTGTTGTGATTGCGCAGGGTGCGGCCGCCGAAGGTTGCTTGGCGGGTCGCAAACAGCGGATAATACTGTGGGAAATCATCCTGCAAACGCAACGCCAGCGTGATCATATCGCGCGCGCTTGTGACCTGCTCGGGATCGGGCAGGCCGGACGCGTTTTTGAAGCGCGTCTTGGTCATGCCGAGTTCGTCAGCGCGGGTATTCATCAGCCGTACGAAATTCGCCTGCGAGCCACCAATTTTCTCGGCAACGGCAATCGCGATATCGTTGGCTGATTTGGTGATCAACACCTTGATCGCGTCGCTGGCGGCGATGTCGTCTCCCGGCTCTAGCCCGAGTTTAGAGGGTGGGGCATCGGCGGCTTGCGCGCTGATCGGAATTCGGGTCGACATCGACATACGGCCGGACGCGATCGTCTCGAACGCCAGATAGAGTGTCATCATTTTGGTCAGCGACGCCGGATGGCGTTGGGCGTCGCCGTTGTCATTGTGCAAAATCTGTCCGCTGTTGGCGTCGATGGCCATGGCGGCATGGCGCGGTTCGGCCGCGAGCGCTGACACCGTGATGGCGCTAACGCATCCAGCAACGCTCGCAAGCGCGAGCACGACGCTGACAAAAGCCTGATACAAAACGCCGATCCCTCAAACTGCGCTCTGCGTCTCCAGAGCTGCAGCGTCGAATGTCATTGCGACCGATCGAGCGAACGCTAGTCTTGCCTGACCGATCCGGCTCCCCGCCGTCGTTGGATGAAGAGCACTGTTTCTTGTCGCCTTTTGGGCGTGCGCGTTGCGCATGCCCCTTTCGATCGACAAGGCCGATGATACGGACAAGGCGCTGAAGTAGGGTTAAGCGACGCGGTAAAAATACCGTTTCCGGTCGTCCGGAAATGATCGTCCGTGCGGGGCCCGCTAGGGCTCCACGTGCCCCGCTGGGCGGCGCATCAGGCCGACCGGGATAAGTAGCGGACAGCCGCATTTCGCCGTCAGCGGGCCAGCTCGACCGCCTAAAGCGCGGCGCAATCCGCAATCCTGGGAGTGGCCGAGCTGAAGCCCAGCAAAGCATCGGCGTTCCACGACTAAGACCCCTTTTTTACCGACGCCCCGAGGTTCTAAGACGCCCCCAACTCTCCGATGTCCGTGCCTCATGTTTGGCCATCGGACCCTGTGGCATGACCAAAAAAGAACCGCGAATGTCGCGTTCGCAGGTCAGCCATACGGGAAGCGGCGCCAACTTTCCTCGCCGTCGGTTGCGGATGTCGTGCCATGTTGGCTGGCGAGCGGTGGCCACGATATCGGCGGGGCAAAAGCGACAGAGCGGGTGGCGCGCGCGGGTCTCCGTTTGCGCGACACAAGAGGCAATGCTGCGATTCGCAACGAAATATTGAACTCGCCGTCATGGCTATTCTCTCAAGTCGACTTGCGCCCTATATTGCAAGCGACGGCATGGCGTCAGGGCGCCACGCATTCGAGAAGGCGGCTGAGAATTGATCGATCACGCTACGCGCATAAAGACTGAGAACGGGGTGGTCGTATTGATGGGCAGATCGCGTACATGAAATTAGCCCGCGGCATACACCCCTCCCGCTGCACGGCACGCCGCCGCCGATTACCAAGTTCGCAACGAGCACGTGGTTCATGACGCCGATGACGGTTTACGACACGCCAGCACGCACGGGTCTCATCATTGCAGCTGGTCAAAGCGGCTCCGACAAGGGCGACGACGATGCGTCACGCAAAGACGGTGGCTCGCGTAACAATGACGGGTCTCGCGGAAACGATGGCGACGGCAAGACGGCGGTTGTCACGAAGACACGACCCAAGACCAAGAAGCCATCACTCTACAAAGTGCTGCTTTTGAACGACGACTTCACGCCGATGGAATTTGTGGTCCTAGTCTTGCAAAGGTTTTTCAACAAGGGTCAGGACGATGCGACCCGCATCATGCTTCACGTCCACCACAAAGGCGTCGGAATTTGCGGTGTCTATACGTATGAAATCGCTGAAACCAAGGTAACGCAAGTCATGGATTTCGCGCGCCAACACGGCCATCCATTACAATGCACCATGGAGAAAGAGTAGGACTGACTTGACGTCACTCTCAAAGAACCTCGAAGCGTCTTTGCATCGCGCGCTGGAATACGCCAACGCGCGTCGCCACGAGTTTGCAACTCTCGAACATTTGTTGCTCGCCCTGGTCGACGACCGAGATGCGGCTGCCGTCATGCGGGCCTGCTCGGTTGATCCCGAACAGCTGCGCGGTCGGCTGACGGAGTATCTCGACACCGAGTTGAAGCCGATCGTTTCCAAAACGGCGCGCGATGCGCAGCCGACGAATTCGTTCCAGCGCGTTGTGCAGCGGGCGATCGTTCATGTGCAAACGTCCGGACGCGAAGAGGTCACGGGCGCGAATGTCTTGGTCGGGATTTTGACCGAGCGCGAAAGCCACGCAGCTTTCTTCCTGCATGAACAAGAAATGACCCGGTTCGACGCCGTGCAGTATATCGCTCACGGCATCGCCAAACGACCCGGTCTATCGGAGCCCAGAGCCGTGCGTGGAGCTGATGATGAGACGACGAGCGAGGGCGACGATAAAAAGCCCGGCGATGCGCTGACCACCTATTGCGTCAATCTCAACAAAAAAGCCCGTGATGGCAAAATCGACCCTCTGATTGGGCGCGAGCAGGAAGTGCTGCGCACGATCCAGGTGCTGTGCCGTCGGCAAAAAAACAACCCGCTGTTTGTTGGCGACCCGGGCGTTGGCAAAACCGCGATTGCCGAGGGTCTGGCCCGCAAAATTATCAACGGCGAAGTGCCCGACGTTCTGCTCGATGCCACCATCTTTTCGCTCGACATGGGGGCATTGCTTGCCGGTACGCGCTATCGCGGTGATTTCGAAGAGCGGCTGAAAGCCGTGATGAAAGAGATTGAAGCCTTTGATGGTGCGGTTTTGTTCATCGACGAAATTCACACCGTCATAGGTGCCGGAGCCACCTCGGGTGGCGCGATGGATGCGTCGAACCTGCTGAAGCCAGCGCTACAATCAGGTTCGCTGCGCTGCATCGGCTCGACCACTTACAAGGAATACCGCCAGCACTTCGAAAAAGACCGTGCACTTGTCCGCCGGTTCCAGAAGATCGACGTCAAAGAACCAAGTGTCGAAGATGCGATCGAGATCTTGCGCGGTTTGAAATCGGTGTTCGAGGACTATCACAAGATCAAATACACTAACGAGGCCATCAAGTCGGCGGTGGAGCTGTCGGCGAAGTACATCCACGACCGTAAACTGCCCGACAAAGCGATCGATGTGATCGACGAGACTGGCGCTTCGCAAATGCTGGTGCC
>JANMII010000120.1:0-9523 GCA_031375665.1 Hyphomicrobium sp. | reverse complement strand
TCAACGGCATCTGGAAGGCGGCGCGTGATCAGAATTTTTTTCTTCGACATCGGCTTTGGGCTCCAGCAAGCGTGCGACTTTGGTCGTCGTGGTCGCTTGTGCCGCAGGGCGGCTCGCCTGACAAGTGAGCAACGGACCACGACCGTGAGCTTTCCCTGAGACATCGCGTCCAAAAGACTGCCCGTCTTGAAGTTTTGACGTCCAAACACTGCCATGGGCAAAGCATTTTTTTGCGCCGCAAGGTCGGCGACCTGAAACCCTTTCTTCACCATAAATCCGGCACTGTAGGCCCCGATTTGGTTTTCTGGCAGCACCATGCTGCGGTGCGCATCGGCCAGCCGAATGCGAACGCCGCGCTGACCGCCAACCAGCAAACGATTGAGCCCGTCCGTCAAGGTGCCAGGACCATGCGTAGTGTCGTTATCGTTTTAGCGGTCTTAGCGGGTTTGAAAGTGTGGTCGCAGGATCACCTCTACCGCTCCGCGATGAATGACGCGCTCGTCGTGGCCTATCGAGATCGGGCAGCGCAAACTTGCTTCGAAGCAACCGATCCATCCGCCTTCGCGCGTGCAACAAAAATCGCGGGTGAGGCGACCAATCCGTGGGCCTCGAACACGCGCGCGCCGGAAATCACCATCGGCAATCCTGCAACTGACGTTGCCTTTTGGGATGTCGACAACCCACTCTGGGACGTCCGCTTCCGCCATCCCCATATTCTGCTCGGCGCGGCCGACAAAGGCCCATGCAGTTTCAACGTTGTGGCGGGCGTCGCACGCCTCGCCGCGCCCGCGCCAATGACAGCTCGCAACTAATCGCTGCAACTCGCCGCCGTAACCAGCCAGCGCAGTCCGTCAGCGTTTGTATGCAGCAACGGCGATCTGCGTCATGAACAGGTGATCGAGGCGACCAGCCGTCAATCGGGAAATCAACTCGGTCTTTGGGCTGAACTGCGTTACGGGTCCCAACTCCGCAACGACGAAACCCGCGTCTTCAACCAGGCCGACAAAGGTTGCTGGCGTAAACCAACGCAAATGCGTGCGATCGAAGACACCCTGATCCGCCAGCTCAAAGCGGCCTTTGATCAATTCTTTAATGATCCGCCAATGCGAGATGTTCGGTGAACTTGCGAGCAATAAGCCACCGGGCCGAACGAACCGAGCCATCGTCTTCAGAACATCACCCGGTTGCAACAAATGCTCGAGGACTTCGGAAAAAATAACCACATCGAACGACGCCGGCTGCCAGTTAAAATCTAGCGTTTCGACGTTGCCAACAATCACTTCACTCAGCACGTCGCGGGCTTCAGTTGCCGCGTCTTCGAATAACTCGACGCCAACGTAGCGACCGCAGCGCCCTTCGCTCAGAGCCATGGCGCCGGTCGCGCCGTTGCCGCAACCGATTTCGAGGATTGAGGCCGTTGGATCGATTGGGAGGCGATCGACGAAATCCTCACGTGCATTAGAGAAGTAGCTGGCTGGCTTGACCGCGTAAAAAAGGCTTAAATTATTGGCGCGTTCGGCAGAGCCCGTGGTCACAGCGACATCCCTTGCGTCGGTTTAACGTCTGACCCAACGCTACCAGCGAGACCTGAAGACGTTGCTAACGCTTGCATGTGGCCACCTCGATTTGGCGGCCAGCTGGGTCGACAATGCTCCAGCCGATCCGCCCGGCCTACCGCTCACCGGACGCTTAAATCGAAGTTTACTTAAACCTGTCATGACTACCCGTAGTCGCGTCTGGGCCCCGATGGCTTAGCGCTTTAGGTGTTGGCCGGGCCCGTGTTTTGCGTATTTTGCTCGAGTGTTGTTTGAAGTGCCGCGTTGCCGTTGCCCTTGTGGCAATGGTTTCAAGCGCGTGCGCGCCGCCCCAATTTGCCCAATCGCCGCAATTTGTCACCAGCCAATCGATGGCCGCCGTCGATGACGTCTATCGCTTAGGCGTTGGGGATAAGTTCAAGCTGACCGTGTTTGGCGAAGAAAATCTCTCCGGCCAATTTGAAGTCAACGCGGTTGGGCAGGTGTCGATACCGCTGATTGGCGAAATGCCGGCCAAGGGCCTTTCCCAACAACAGTTTCGCGACCAGATCGCTCGCAAACTGTCGGACGGTTATCTGAAAAATCCGAAAGTCAGCGTCGAGATGCTGACCTACCGGCCGATCTACGTTCACGGCGAAGTCAAAAGCGGCGGTGAGTTTTCTTACAAAAATGGCCTCAACCTCCGTGATGTCGTCGCCATGGCCGGTGGCTATACGTACCGCGCAGACCAGGCCGTCATTTACATCGCGCGCGTTGGCAAGGACGACGTTGCAGTCAAGTTGCCAACTGACATTCAGGTGCTGCCTGGCGACAACATTCGAATTCCTGAAAGGTTCTTTTGAACCGCCAACGACCAGTTGAGGTTGGGTCGGCTTCATCCAGGCACGACCAAGCCGGGGATCCACCGCTGGCCACGCAAGCGCGTTGCAACGCGTGTGGAAACGCCTGTGCAAAGCGTCAGGCGCAAACTCCGTGTGGCCCCGCCCGGGTGTCGCCCGCGTTCGCGGTCGCAGCAATGCTGCTGCTCCCGGTTCCGGCCGTCGCGCTCGATCTCAAAGGCGACGAAGATCTGATCACGGACACTGTCGCCAATCGCGATCGACTTCGCATCTGGGACAATTCGCAAGTCTACGGCGCCAACGACGTCAACAACATCAATCGCCCGGAGTACCAGCCTGAAGGCTTGCGGATGGGCAATTACTTACTATTCCCCGAAGTCGGCACGGCGGTCGTCTACGATGACAATATCTTCGCAATCGATGCCGATCAGCGGGGTGATTTTCGCTCAGAAATCACGCCGAGCCTGCGATTGAAGTCGCAATTGCCGCGTCACGTCCTTGATATGTCGCTCGACGGCAAGCTCGTATCGTATGCTGACAATGGCGATCAAGATTATGCGAACTACCGCGCCAAGATCGACGGTGCGCTTCACTTTGACCACGCCCACACGCTGGCCGTCAGCATGAGCTCGGTTTTGGCGCACGAGGAGCGTGACGACCCACTCTTCACGCTCAGCGCACGCGAGCCGATCGCAGCCTTTGAGCACAGCGCCGCCATCGGCATCACGCGAGATGTTGGCCGACTTTACGGAACATTGTCAGCCAGCGCTGATCGTCGCGATTACGATGATACCAAAGCCTTCGACGGCACTGCGATCGATCAAGACAGCCGCGACACAGACACATTTTCCACCCAGCTCAAACTTGGCTACCGGGCGTCGCCGGGGTTCGAAATCGTTGGCAAAATTAAAGGTCTGAAGTCCGACAATCGTGGCGACGACCTACTCGATCGCGATGCGTTGGGCTTTGAGGCGGTCGCCGGGCTTGCCTTTGAAGCGAACCCATTGCTGAAATGGCGACTGCTTGGCGGCTACGGCATCCGCGACTATCGCGATGATGCACTCGACAATCTGGCGACTACGTTGATCAACGCCGAGGTGCAATGGTTGCCAACACAACGGCTAACCATCTACGGCACGCTTTATCGACAAATCGAAGAAGCCCTCGACCTCAACAGCGCTGGCTTGCTGCAAACGGGCGCGCGCGTGAAGGCCGACTACGAGGTCTATCATAATCTCGTGTTGTCTGGCGCACTCGAGATGCGTGACGACGATTTTCGCGGCACAAACCGTCAAGACGACGTTTTTATCGGCCGCGTTGGCCTCGAATATTACTTCAGTAAAAACTCGCTGTTCACCTTTGGATACGAACATCAAGTCCGAGACTCGTCGGATGATTCGCTCGATATGCACCGCAACCGGTTCATGGTCGGCGCGAAATTCCGCTATTAGGCACGACCAAAAATGCACGGGGGTTCAGACACGTTTGACGACGTCGAACAAACCGAGGGCGGGCTCAGCCTCGACCGGGCGATTTCGGCTGTCCAAAAGCGTTTGAAACTGGTCATCGCTTTGCCAGCGATCGCAATAGTTGTCGCGTCTACATTATTATTTTTCGTTCCCAACCGCTTCGATGCGGCCGCCGTCGTCCAAATTGACCCACGGCAGAAGTCGATTACCAATCTTGACTCCGTGGTCTCAGATTTGAAGGGCGACCAACCGACCATCGAGAGCGAAGTCGAGATCATTCGATCACGGCCAGTCATCTTGCAGGTTATCGAAACGCTCAAGCTGCGCGACGATCCTGAATTTTCAACGCCCTCTCTCGCCATGACCTTGATGGGCTGGTTTGGACAATCGGCTGCAGCCGAGACACCGTCACGGGCCAGCGCTGAGCCATTGACCCCGCGCACCGATCCAATTTCCGACGTGCTGCGCTTGGACGTTCCTGGCCTGTCCAACCCCCAACGCGACGAAATTGCAGCCGCGTTCGTTGACCGACTGAAGGTTGCCCGCGTCCGCAATACACTGCTCATTGAAATCAAATTTTCAGCGCGTGACGCCGTCAAGGCCGCGCGTATCGCAAACACTATTGCTGAGGTCTACCTCGCCCAACAACTCCAATCGAAAACAGGAGCGGCCGCCTCCGCAACCAAACTGCTTGAGGACAAGCTCAACGACATGCGCGGCAGGCTTAGCGAAGCCGAGCACAAAGTCGAGCAGTGGAAAGCCCTCAACGGCGTGTTCGATTCCGAAGGCCACGCTCTATCAGAAAGGCAGCTTGCTCGTTTGATGGAGCAAACCGTCAATGCCAGAAACACCACCAGCGAAGCGAAAGCTAAATTCGACCAAGCCCAGAAAATGGCCCGCCTCGGTGACCAAGGCGACGCGACAATAGAAGTCTTACAAAGCCATACAATCCGCCAACTCAAAGAACAATTTGGCAATGCCTCCCGCCGTGCGGCTGAACTCGCAACACGATATGGTCCGCGCCATCCCGAGTACATTAAGAGCCGGGCCGAAGTTGCCGACGCGCAATCGCAGCTTCGCGACGAAATCGATCGTCTGGTGTCGAACTTAAGAAATGAAGCCGAGACGGCAGAAGCACGAGAGCGCCAGCTGTCGCAGAGCTTGGCTCAACTCAAAGAACAGCAAATCGTCTCGAAAGATGCTGGCGTCGAACTGAACGATCTTGAGCGCGAGGCGACCACCAGCAAGCAACTTTTTGAAGCTTTGCTTGCCCGCTACAAACAAACTGCGGAAACGCAGAGCTTGCAATTACCGGACGCTCGCATCGTCGAGCAAGCCGCGGTACCGCTCGAAGCTGCGGCACCAAAACGCAAACAGTTGACGTTCATGGCTGCGGCCGGAGCACTCGTATTATCGATTGCCGTCACGTTGCTGCTTGAGGTAACGGCGCCGGGCATCGGTCGGTCGGAAGACGTCGCTCGGGCGCTCGATGTACGGCATTTGTCGTCGATCCCTTCGATGTCGAGCAGCCATGCGCCGCTTGCGCCCGGCAAAGCGGTTCGGTTGATCGTCGCTGAACCGTCCAGCGTCTATGCCGATGCCATTCGCGGGATGCGTCGTGAACTTGACGGGCGCCGCCCCCACAATGGCCCACGCATCATTCTCGTGACATCAAGCATGCCGGGTGAAGGCGCTGAAACCATTGCGTCCAACTTGGCGCACCACATCGCGATGACGGGTGGCGCGAGCCTTCTTGTCGATGGTGATTTCCGATTGCAAAACTTGACGCGCCAGCTTGCGGGTCAGCGCAGCCGCGGATTGCTCGATCAAATCGCAAACCGCCAAGCTGTCGAAAACGCCATCCTTCGCGACAGCGTGACAGGCTTGCACTTCTTACCTTCGGTTGGACCGACGCCATCTCAGCTTTCGGTACCAGAAGCCTTGGGCTCACCTGCTATGACGCAGGGACTAGCAGCACTGCTGCAACGTTTCGATACGATCGTGATCGCGGCACCGCCGCTCTTGCCGGTGATCGACGCCCGCATCCTTGCCGATCTCGCCGATCAGATCCTGTTCGTGATGACGTGGCAAAAAACGCCACGGCAAATTGCCAAAAAGGCCATCGCTTTGCTCGGGGCCAATCAATCGAAAATCGCCGGCGTTGTCTTGAACGAGGTTGCAGAAGATCAAATCGAAGACTTCGGTGCAATTGCAGCGCTGCTCGGGCGTTCACCGCAGACAATGTCGTCTCCTTACCGAGCGCGTGCCGCGGCGTAAGTGAGCAGCGTTAACGTTTTATAAGGCAAATGAACTACACCGCGTTCAATCAAATTTAGGAAGTATCCTTTAAGTTTGCCGTTACGCGGTTGGTTGATGAACTCCCGCCATTGCTTCTTTGTTTGCGTAACCCGGATCGTTCACACATGTCAGTTTCCACGGCAGCCCCGTCTTCTGAAGCAGCAATTTCGGTTGCAGATGAACCTGCAAAGCGCCAGCGCCGGTTATCGCGCCAGGTCGCTGCCGATGTCGTGGCGATTGGTGACTTTCTCTCTATCGTCGTCGGCGGCCTGCTTCCCGCTTTGATCTACGCCATGGTCGGAGATCTTAAAATCGACCAGGTCAACGTTCTTCAAGCAACCATGTTGGCTGGATTTATCGCCCATCTTTGCCTGCGCTTCCGCGACATGTACGACACATCGCGCATGGAGGTCTTTCCATTCAAGCCCGTTGAACTTTTGATTGCTCTTTGCTGCGGCATGGTGGGCGTGCTGGGCATCGGCGTCCCGTTGTCTCTTAAGAACATGGACCTGATGATCTGGTACAGCGCGTGGTTTTCAGCCAGCTACATGTTGATGCTGATGTGCCGCCTCACCAGCCGCAACCTCATCGCAAGCCTCGCTGCCGCTGGGCGCTTTAACCAGCGCATCGCCATCTTCGGCGCCGGTCAAATTGCCCGCCGCGTCCACGACCTCGTCTCAGAACCAGGCTTTGGTATCGCGTTCGCTGGTCTTTATGACGACCGGATGGGAACAGATCGGATCAATCCTGAAGGTCTGGTTGTCGCCGGTCGCCTCAATGACTTGATCACTGCTGCCCGCGAAGGCGCCGTCGATCGCATCATCGTTGCCCTGCCGCAAACGGCTAACGATCGCTTGGCGCTGATCATCGGCAAGTTCGACAGCCTTCCGGTTTCGACCCACATCGTCACGCACATTGCCTCCGACCTGATCGATACGCACGCGAGTTTTAACGTTTCGACGCTCGGGCCAATCGGACTTTTGGATGTCAAAAAAAAACATTGAACGGACGCGAACGGGCAGCCAAGCGGGTTGAGGATGTGGTCCTCGGATACGTGCTGCTCGTTGTAACTGCGCCGTTGTGGCCGCTAATTGCGCTCGCGATCAAGCTCGAAAGCCCAGGGCCCGTCCTGTTTCGCCAAGCTCGTCGCGGTCGTTTTCAATCAACAATCACTGTTCTCAAATTTCGCACCATGTGGGTGACAGATACCGAATCTGATGTGCATCAGGCGGTTGCTAGCGATCCGCGCGTGACGCGAGTTGGCCGAATTCTCCGCCGCACCAGTCTTGATGAACTGCCGCAACTGATCAACGTCGTGTGTGGTGACATGTCCTTAGTCGGCCCCCGGCCACACGCCATTGCGCATGACGATGAATTCAAGCAGTTGCTGCAGCTCTATCCCGATCGCCACCAGATGCGCCCCGGCATGACGGGACTTGCACAAGTCAAAGGATTGCGTGGATCAACAGCCGTGCCTGGAAGCATCGACGCTCGGGTTGACGCGGACATGGCCTACATCAAGTCTTGGAGCTTGTGGCTCGATCTGAGAATTCTCAGTCGCACATTCGCGGCTGTCATTGCCGGCACCAACGCCGACTGATCGAGTGCTTAGAGCCACAACGATGACCACCAGCACACCCCGCACACGAAGGACCCCGACGCCGGTCATTCTTTTGATCGTTGCATTTCTGTGTCCGACGGAATTCTCGCTTTATTTTGACAGCCTGCGGCTGCCCCCCCACCGGCTTGTGCTGCTGGTCTTGGTGCCGATCGCTTTGTGGCGGCTGATGACGCAAAGCCGGTTGAAGCTTCAGGCCTTTGACTGGCTTTTGATCGCCTTCAACGCGTGGACCGTCGGCATTTTTATGATGCATCAGGGCGACCATGAAGGCCTTGTGTATGGTGGCTCTCTCGCGCTTGAAGGGCTTGGCGCTTACCTCGTTGCGCGGGTTTGGATCCGCGATGCGGCAACGTTCGAGGCCACGCTTGGCGCGATGGCGACCGCGATTGCAATTGCGGCGCTCATCGCGCTTCCCGAAACGTTCTTTGGTCAGACCTTCACGCACGACATTTTGCGCAACATCACAGGCTATGATCATCCAACCGCCGTCGAAACGCGGCTCGGTTTGACCCGCGCCTATGGCTCGTTTGACCATCCCATCCACTACGGCACTTTCTGTGCGGCCATGTTGAGCCTGTTTTGGTTCGCTGCCCGATCAAAAGCCCAAAGACGCAATCGCACAGTGTTACTGTGCAGCGCGACGTTCCTCGGCCTGTCATCAGCACCAATCTTGTGTCTGTTGCTACAAGGCGCGATGCTCGCTTGGGAACGCGTCACGCGCGGAACCTCCAATCGGACTGGCCTGCTGCTGACCGTGCTGACGGGTCTCTATATCGGTGCCGCCATGGTGATGAACCGGTCGCCGATCAATTTTATAGCGACCGGTATGACGCTCGACAGTTGGACCGGCTATTATCGTCTTCAAATTTGGCAACACGGTTTGAACAACGTCGTCTCAAGCCCGTGGACGGGCATTGGTCTTGGCGAATGGGCACGCCCGTGGTGGATGGTATCGCCGACCATCGACGCCTTCTGGCTGGTTATCGCCATGCGCGAAGGCGTTCCCGCGGTCGCCCTGTTGCTCTTAGCGCTTGCACTTCTGATGCGCGCCGTCGTCGTGAAGGGACTGCGCCATCCGGAGTTGCGCATTCGGCGCATTTCACGCGGTTGGATCATGACGCTGATTGCACTGTCGTTGCTCGGCACGACCGTGCATTTCTGGAACGTGCTCTATAGCTTTTTCTTCTTTATCGCCGGGTTGGCCGGGTGGATTGCAGATCCCAAGCGCAACGCGGGACGCGCAGCACAACCGGCACCCCAGCGTCGAAATTCAGCGCCGTCCGCTCGTCATGCCGGCCAATACCGACCATCGTACGCGAACCTGCCGCATCGCCCAGCGGTGGCGGCTTAAGCCGCAGCGGCAGCGGCCACACTGCAATCACTATCGCTCGACCGTTTCAGGTTGCACAGAGCGGCGTAAAGTTCGTCCGCCTTGGCATCCCAGCTTTCATGCGCAATCCGACGACGTGCAACGCTGGCATCAAACGGGCTGTCGAGTGCTTGCTGGATGGCGTCAGCAAAAGCATCCGGCGTTGCGGCCAATCGGACGAGATCTCGATAGGGTCTCAGAGCCGGGAAATCCGTTGTCACGACAGGACGGCCGATGGCAAAATATTCTTTGAGCTTGATCGGATTGCAGGCTTTGATCCACGCACTATCGTTCCACGGCATGATCAAGACATCCATGGCGGCCATGTAGTTGGCGATTTGCTCATAAGGCTTACGGCCGACCATGGTGACGTTCGTCGGCTGACACCAGCC
>JANMII010000099.1:0-2771 GCA_031375665.1 Hyphomicrobium sp. | reverse complement strand
GTTGCGAGCACAACGGTCAAATACCGCGTGTATTGATTGATTTGCTTGCGGCCGGCCTCACCCTCTTTTTTAAGCGCGGCGAGCTTCGGATTAATCGAGCTCATCAACTGCATGATGATCGACGCCGAAATGTACGGCATGATGTTCAGCGCGAAAATCGCCATTCGCTCGATGGCGCCGCCTGAAAACAAGTTGGCCATGCCAAGCATGCCGCCAGCTTGCGATTTGAAGGTTTCGGCAAATGCCAGCGGATTGATACCCGGCATCGGAATAAACGTGCCGAGTCGGAAGATGATCAGCGCGCCAAGTGTAAACCACAGCCGCTTCTTCAGATCCTCGGCTTTGGCAAAGGAGCTAAAATTCAGGTTTGAAGCTAACTGCTCGGCGGCGGAAACCATCGTTCGTCTCTCCTTGTCGCCGCGCATCCGCGTTCGACATCTACCGTGCATCCTGCTCAAAACCGGTTGCGCTTTGAAGCGCTCAACGGATCAAAGCGAACAGCATTCGCATAGCAACGGCAAACCCGTCAGTATTCCTAAGTCGAAGACCGTTTTAACAATCGTCAGCTTGCTTACTTGCCAGCCGGACCCTTGCCAGCCGCAGCTTTTTTAGCAGCTGACTTGTTGCGCTTGGCGACGTCGGCCTCAAGAATCTTGACAGCGATCACGTTGACTGTGCCACCGGCTTTTTCAACGGCTGCTTTAGCCGATGCCGAAGCGTGATTGACGGTGATGGACACCTTCGACGAGATCTCGCCGCCGCCCAACAAGCGCAGTCCATCTTTGGGCCGGCGCAACACGCCAGCCTCGACGAGTGACGCGACATCGAGCGCCTGTGAGCCATCGACGCGCTTATCTTCGATTGCCTGCTGCAGGGCGCCGACATTGATTTCGTTGAAGCTCTGCGGCCGCCATTTGTTAAATCCGCGCTTTGGCAGTCGGCGATGCAATGGCATCTGGCCGCCTTCGAAACCGCCGATGGCAACGCCCGAGCGTGCGGTCTGGCCCTTACCGCCGCGACCACCCTGCTTGCCGACACCCGAGCCGATACCCCGGCCGATGCGAACGCGGAATTTGCGTGCGCCCGCGTTGTCTTTGATACCGTTGAGCCGCATCGGGCTTCACTCCCTGTTTCATTGCGTTGGGCTGCTCTCTTATCAAAGAGCCGACAGCCCGCCGCGAATTTGATTTATGTGCCGTCGACGACGCGAACCAGATGCTGAACTTTCTTCAGCATGCCGCGTGTTGCCGGTGTGTCCTCGACCGTCGAGGTCCGGCTGAGCTTGTTTAGTCCAAGCCCGATGAGGGTCTCGGTTTGGCGCGCAGGGCGGCGGTTGGCACTGCGCACTTGCTGCAGCGTGATCGTTTTATTGTCAGCCGTCGTCTTGGTCGCCATCTCGTCACCTCAGTCATATCGTTCGCGCGCGGCCACAATCCGGCCGGCGCAATTGTGTTTAGGCTTCAGCGCCAACATCGATCGCTGAACCGTCACGACGGCGCGATACGATGTCTGAAACTTTCTTATTGCGGCGAGCCGCAACGGCGCGTGGATTTTCTTGAGCTTTAAGCGCGTCAAAAGTTGCGCGCACCACGTTGTAGGGGTTCGTTGAGCCCATTGACTTTGCAACCACGTCCTGCACGCCGACCATCTCGAACACAGCGCGCATGGCACCGCCCGCGATGATACCGGTACCGGCCGGTGCCGAGCGCAAAATCACCTTGCCCGAGCCATGACGGCCGACGGTGTCGTGATGCAGCGTGCGTGCGTCGCGTAACGGAACGCGAAGCAGGTTTCGCTTGGCAGCTTCCGTTGCCTTGCGAATGGCTTCTGGCACTTCACGCGCCTTGCCATGACCAAATCCGACCCGGCCCTTCAAGTCGCCGACAACGACGAGAGCTGCAAAGCCGAAGCGCTTACCACCCTTGACGACCTTTGCGACGCGATTGATGTGCACCAGCTTATCGGTGAACTCGCTATCGCGCTCTTCGCGATCGCGTCCGCCGCGCTCTCTCTGAGGTCCACGTGCCACGTTTTTATCCTCTCAAGACTAAAATTTCAGTCCGCCCTCGCGGGCGGCATCTGCAAGCGCTTTGACGCGCCCATGATACATGAAGCCACCACGATCGAAGACGACTTCGAGGATGCCAGCCTGAACGGCGCGTTCCGCAACCAACTTGCCGACCGCGGCAGCAGCCACTTTGTCGGCGCCAGTTTTCAGCGCACCCTTCAAATCTTTTTCCATGGTCGACGCGGCAGCGATGGTCTTGCCGTTCACGTCGTCGATCACCTGAGCGTAAATGTGCTCCGACGAACGATGCACCGACAAACGCGGGCGACCGTTGGCGTTCTGTTTCAATGATCGGCGAACACGCGCTTTGCGCTTCGTCGTCTTGCTGTTGGTTGTGGCCATGACTGCCGTCCTTACTTCTTCTTGCCTTCCTTGCGGAAGATGTATTCGCCTTTGTAGCGCACGCCTTTGCCCTGGTAGGGCTCGGGCTTGCGCGAAGCTCTGATAACGGCCGCCATTTCGCCGACGGCCTGCTTGTCGATGCCGGAGACCGACACCAATTCCGACTTAGCACCGCCAACTTTGACATCAACGCCGGCGGGAATTTTCAGCACGACGTCATGGCTATAGCCAACGCTCAGCGTGATCTGGTCCTTGGCTTTCATCGACGCCTTGAAACCCACGCCGTGAATTTCGAGATCGTGCGTGTAGCCCTTGGTCACACCATCAATCAAGTTGGCGATCTGCGTACGCGACATGCCCC
>JANMII010000044.1:0-4725 GCA_031375665.1 Hyphomicrobium sp. | reverse complement strand
AGCGAATAACATCATGGTTGCGATCAAAGCCGCTCAGGCCAACGCTTTCATCACCAAGCCGCCGGCGAACGTGTCGGCAGTTTTGCTGTTTGGATCGGATCCGGGCCTGGTCAGCGAGAGATCGCAACGGCTCGCGGCATTGCTTGCCGGGCGCGAGACGCCCGCCGGTGAAGTTCTCCGCCTCGACGACACGGATCTCGACGAGGACACCGGCCGCCTGGCGATCGAACTGCAAACCCGACCGATGTTCTCGGGCCGCAAAATCATTCGCGCCACAGCCGGACGGCGCATCACCGGCGCGCTGCTGAAGTCGATTATCAATGACGGCCCACTTGAGGGCATCATCATCGTCGAAGCCGGCAATCTCAAACCAGACGATACCCTGCGCGCAACCTTCGAAAGCCACGCTCAGGCGGTAGCCATTGGATGTTATCCCGATACCCAGGCCGATCTTGAAAATGTCGTGATCGAGACTTTGACGCCGCTTAAGATGACACTCGATGCCGACGCTCGGCAGGCGTTGATGAGCCGCCTTGGCGCTGATCGATCGCTGTCACGGGCCGAGATCGAAAAGCTCGCGCTGTTCGTCATGCCTCGAACACTAATCACCGCAGACGACGTTGATGCGATCGTCGGCGATGCAGCAGATCTGGCACTCGAACGGATCGCACAAGCTGCAGCCAGCGGCCGTGCGGAAGCGGCCGTGACGGACTATGGTCGTGCCATAGCATCTGGCGAAAATGCCCAAGTGATCATTGCCGTTGTGCAACGCTATTTTCTCAAGTTGCACCGCGTCCGCAGTGACATTGAAAGCGGTGCCAGCTTGGAAGATGCGCTGCGCGCCATCCGCCCGCCGCTGCATTTCAAACAGCGCGATGCCTTCGCCGCCGAAGTTCGCCGCTGGCAGCGCAGCGCCCTCGATCAAGCTTTGAAACGCATCAGTGAGGCGGCGCTGGCCGCACGCCGTTCATCGGCCTTGGAAGACGTTTTAGCCGAGCGCATGGTCTTGGGCCTTGCAGCGCTGGCTGGTCAAAATCAGGCGGCCAGTCAGGGTGCGGCCCGCCGTCGCTGACCGACCCGGCTTGTCGCCGACATGTGCCCGCCTATAGTGCCGCTCGAATAACGTCCGTTTCGAAAATTCTCACCAACATCTTCGCGTCGCCCGGTTTCAGCCGTGACCAGACGCGGCGCTCGACGCCCCTTAAATCCCCATCCCGCCCGCGCGCACGTCTGCGCTGACCAAAAGAGATCATCCATGACCGACGCCCGTTACCACGTCACCAGCATCGGCAATGCCATTGTCGATATCATTGGCCGTTGCGATGACAATTTCTTGGCAACGGTTGGGGCGACCAAGGGCGCAATGAACCTTGTCAGCGCCGACGACATCACGCGCATCTATGGTCAAATGGGACCTGCCATTGAAGTTTCGGGGGGATCAGCCGCGAACACCGTTGCCGGCGTTGCGTCATTCGGTGGCAAAGCTGGATTCATGGGCAAAATTGCCGATGATGAATTCGGCCGAATTTTTGCTCACGATATCCGATCCATCGGCGTCACCTTTAACGCAACCCCAATTGCCGATGCCGAACCGACCTCGCGCTCGCTTATTCTGGTGACGCCGGATGGCGAACGCACGATGAATACCTACCTCGGCATTTCAACTTCGCTTGATGAAAATCAAATCGATAAAGAGCTTATTCGGGAAAGCGCCATTCTTTATCTCGAAGGTTATTTGTTTGATCGCGATCACGCCAAGGCGGCTTTCAAAGATGCGATCGCCACCGCGCGCGCTGCCGGTCGCATGATTGCACTGTCACTATCGGACGGCTTCTGCGTCGATCGCCACCGAGCTGAATTTTTGGCGCTCATCCGCTCGGGCGTCGATATTGTTTTCGCCAATGAAAGCGAGATTACTTCGCTCTACCAAACCCCGTCGTTTGATACAGCAGCTGACGCCGTTCGGGCCGATACCAAGCTCGCCATTCTGACACGTAGCGCCAAAGGATCAGTTATCATGCAAGACGGAGCAGTGACCCAGGTTAATGCCCAGCCCGTCGAAACCGTCGTCGATACGACAGGCGCTGGCGACCTCTACGCTGCTGGCTTTCTCTACGGGATTTCCCATGCCTATTCAGTCGAGACCTCCGGCCAATTGGCAAGCTTGGCTGCGGCTGAGATCATCAGCCATATCGGCGCCCGTCCTGAGGTGTCTTTGGCTCAATTGGCCCGTTCAAAAGGGATTTTGACTTAAGCCAGCACAAAGACCGCCTAGCGTTTTTATCGCCCGCAAGGAATAGAGTGCCCTCGGAAAAATGCCGTGTTGCATCTGCTTTCGGCCTAATTATATGCGGCGCTATTCCATCCCCAATTAAATTCCCTAGAAATAAGAAACAACTTCCCTCAATCTCGAATAAGCGAATCGGTTTGTTCGAGGATCGTTTTATGGTTCAAATGTCTGGCCGCCGCGGACGTCCAAAAGGAACGGGCATAGACGATAGCGATCGTGTTGCTCGCCTGGCGGAACTGCTGCGCATCCATCCTGATTTGAAACCGACAACAGCCATTCGTGTTATGGGCTTTTCTGATCCGTCAGCCATTCGGCGGCTCAGAGATAAGTACAAAGCGTTTATGCGTGGGGCAAATTCGGGCTCATCCGCTCTGGCCCCAATCCTTCCGCCCAAACCCCATGTGGTGCGGGCGCCTGACATGGCCGTGCCCGCACTCGACGGACGGCATTCGCGCTAGACCGCGCGATCACAACTCACTGCTTCCTTTTTAGCGAGATCAACTCTAAGGGCCGCTCCCCCAAGCGGCCTTTTCTTTTTGACCTTTTTTCCAGATTACAATTTACGCAAGGCGACAGTTTTGACGCGATGATTTTCGCCCTTTTGCAAAATCAATTGAGCCCGCCGCCGCGTTGGAAGAATATTCTCGTTGAGGTTCTTCAAATTGACATTGCGCCAAATCTTCAAAGCCAGCGTGCGCACCTCTTCCGGTGCCATAGCCGCGTACTTATGAAAGTACGCCCCCGGATCACGAAATGCCGTACTGCGCAAACGCAGAAAGCGTTCGAGATACCATTTCTCAATAATATTGGGTGGGGCGTCGATATAGATCGAAAAATCAATGAAATCCGACACAAACGGGATCGTACCCCCATCGTGCGGCATGTCCGCGGGCTGAAGGATATTTAGGCCTTCGATAATCAGAATGTCGGGCTGCGTGACGGCAACCGTTTGGCCCGGCAAGATATCGTATTGGAAGTGTGAATAAACCGGCGCCGTCACCGTTGTGACGCCTGATTTGATGTCACCGAGAAACTGCAACAGCTTGTTGGTGTCGAAGCTTTCGGGGAAGCCTTTGCGATCCATCAGACCACGGCGTTCGAGTTCACTGTTGGGCAGCAAAAACCCGTCGGTCGTCAGCAGATCGACGCGCGGATGATCTGGCCATCGCGCCAGCAAAGCTTTCAAAACACGCGCCGTTGTGCTTTTGCCCACTGCGACGGAGCCCGCGACACCGATCACGAATGGAACTTTGGTGTCCTTCCGGCTCAGAAACTCCGATGAAACAGAATGCAGCTTTTGAGCCGCCGCGACGTACAAATTGAGCAATCGCGATAGCGGCAGATAAATCTGCTCGACCTCTTCAACCGACAGCTCCTCGATCACGCCCGACAGTTGTTCAAGTTCACTCGGCTTCAGCGTCATTGGCGTATCAGCACGCAGCCGCGCCCACTCTTGCCGTTTGAATGTGCGATAGGGCGAGAACGTCAGCGCCGCGCCAACGGCAACCCGCTTGGCGGACTGGCGACGTTTGCTTGCCAACTTCCGCGCTGTCACGTGCCGCCTCGGGTCCGCGCCGCTTTCTCATCCAAACCGGACGTGCCCATGCGACCGTCAAGAACCGCCAGAACATCAGCCAGAGCCACACCGCGGCATTCGAGCAGCACCAGAAGGTGATACAACGTGTCGGCGGCCTCGGCCTGCAAGGCGGCTGGATCGGCGCTCACCGCTGCGATGACCGCTTCGACGGCCTCCTCACCAAACTTCTTCGCGCACCGATCGATGCCGCTATCCAGGAGTTGGCGGGTGTATGAAGTGTCGGCGACAGCGCTACGCCGCGCTGCGATCAGGGCCGCTAATCGATCAAGCGTCGCACTCGTACTCATGACCAACTCCACAATTCACTGCACTCACCGGCCTTCGGTCGGCCGATGCATGACCGCACGCACCTAACGGTCGCCAGACGTACGACGACGCCACGGCCCGTCAAGGCCGCGCGTTGAGTTTCGCATGGGAGGCTTAAAGATTAGCCGCCGTTCAAGCGTTGGCGGATGTAGTCGAGCTGGTCAAAATTGCCGAACTTGATCAGCAGCATGCCGCTTTCACCCGAACCGCGTTTGATCTCAACCTTGAGACCCAACAGGTCTGCCAGCTCTTTTTCAAAAGCCTTGGTATCGGCATCCTTGTCACGAGCCCGCTTGCCGGAACTGCCGGCGTCGATGTCACCACGCCCCTGTACCAGCGCTTCGACGTCGCGCACGTTCATAGCTTGGTCGACGATGCGATGGGCCAACGCCTCGGCATCATCACGCCCAATCAATGCCCGCGCGTGCCCAGCTGTCAGCTTGCCTTGTTGCAACAACTCTTGCACACCGATCGGCAATTTTAACAGCCGCAGCGTATTGGCGACATGGCTGCGACTTTTACCGATGATCTC
>JANMII010000016.1:0-5443 GCA_031375665.1 Hyphomicrobium sp. | reverse complement strand
TGATGGCCGCATCGAGCACATCGACACCTGGAATGCGCGCGTTGAAGAAGCGCCGATGAAATAACGCTTCGGTTAGTGACAGTGGGCGGGGCGCGCTGAAGCCCGCTCGACGGTCTGGCCGGTCAGCGGTTTTCAAAAATTGACGATCAAGTCTCCCGGACGTCGTGCTTCGCCAATTGCGAACGTGATGTGGCGCTGATTTTGCAACCTCCGCGAAGGGCCGATCGCGCAATCAGGCGCAGCGTCCGCGGCGGTGCCCCGACGACACGCAGCCGAATT
This sequence comes from Hyphomicrobium sp., assembly GCA_031375665.1. GTDB lineage: Bacteria > Pseudomonadota > Alphaproteobacteria > Rhizobiales > Hyphomicrobiaceae > Hyphomicrobium_B. Next base: position 5,164 of record JANMII010000016.1, on the reverse strand, counting down.
ACGCTCGCTAGCAGACTGATCGCCAACTTGGATTGGCAGATCGTCGACGCTCGACCAGCACTCGGCGTCACCTTTCTCCAAGCCCGAGCCGTAGCAAGTGCCTTGAGAGCGCCGTGCTTCGGGGATAAGTTCTATTGGGAACATTGCTCACTGGAACGCATGGTGTCACGATGCTGTCGTGGCGGGTCGTGTGTGCTCATTGGATGTTAAGTGTTTGACGTCACCGCCTGTCGCTACTCATCGCCCGGCAACGAGTGAGGGGTTCCCGGTCAGTCCAGGACTGAAGTCCAGGGTCTGTCAGGTCAGCGTCTGTCAGGTCAGCGTCTGTAAGGTCAGGGCCCGTTAGGCTAAGGGCTTTAAAGCGAGGTTCTGGCAAACGAGGGCAGGGCGAGCCTGGGGTTGGTGAAGCGGAAGTTCGTAAAAAAGGTGCGGTATGTCGAGACTGAGCGTTAGCAGCGAACCGAGTATGGAGGAGATCCTGGCCTCGATCCGCAAGATCATCGCCGAGGATCCAGCCGAACCACGCGCTGTCGCGGCGCCGCGCCCAACTGCTTCCACCAAACCCGCTCTCGACCGGGCCATGTTTTTGCGAGACGCACGCGCGCCGGCCAAAAACGAGGGCTCTGAAACATCGTCTGCAGCCGAGACAACCATTACAGAAACAGCGACCGCAGCATTCGGCGCTAGCGAATTGAATGGAGCAGACCGGGTCAGTCAGCCTTCGACCGTTGGTGAACCGAAGTCTGTTGTGACAGCAACGCAAGCGTCGTCCGCAGCAAGCTTAAACACCGGCCTCGCTTTTGGCACAACAACGGCGGACCAACCGGGGCCGCAACATCCAGCCATGAGTGTTGCAGCACAATTGTCAGACCTGCTCGATGACGATCTCTCGCAGGATGGCGAGCTGCATGGCGCAAGCGACGGCGCCACGTCGTCGATCATCACCACCGACGTCGGCGGCAACGCACCAGCCGTCAATAAATTCGCCGATCATCATGCTGATACTCATTCTGGAACCCGCGCCGCTGTCCATTCAGCGTCGCACGCCGCTGTTCAAGCCGCCACGCTCGACGCGATGGCGTTCGCCGCATCGGCTGTTGCAAATGCAAGCTCTCGCGGGCCGGCTGTAGACGATCGCCGCGACACCGTCACAAACATCGCAACCGACAAGGATGCCGACGACACCATCGACGCTGTTTTTAGCGAAGTCACACCAAGCCAAGCCGCGCGGCCCGGGTTCACAGTGTCACGCGACGGTTACGTACCCGACGATGCCCCAAGTTTTGCGCCGGATCAGGTTTCAGGTGCTGCGGTGTCGAACGGCGATAATGAGCCGTTTGTGGGCAATCAAACGCACGTTGATGTCAGCAAGCGACCGTCATCATCTGGCGATGCCGTCCATGGTGCAGCATTCGACCAGAGAGCAGTCTCAATTCCTGTATCGGTCATTTCGATCGCGCACACGTCGCCGCCGACAGATGCGCCGGCCTCTCAGACCGCAGCCGCTACTAAAGCGAGCGCATCGCCGTTTCGAATGACCAATGGGTCGTTTGCCGATTTGCAAATGTCACCGCAAGCCAGTGCCCCGCGTCGTCACGATGTACTCCAAACCCCCGAGCCAGCAGTGTCACTGGGATCGACCGCCGCAAAAACCACGTCACCCAGCGTGCAAGCGACGTTGCCGCCCGTGACACCATCAACCCAACATTCAGTTTCGGCAGCATCGGTGGATGGAAACCGTCCCAAGGCGCGTTTTGCAACTGGCACGGATGAGACAATCGCGCGGGTGACGAAGGCGGTGAGCGACGAGGCAACCGCTGCCGCAACGGCTGGGTTTGTGGCCGTACAGGTGCTTGAAAATCCAGTGATGCTCGACGTCATTCAGGCGCCGCAACAAGTCCATCCTGTTGCGATGCGCGACTTCGCCGACGTGCCACGTCATCATTCAGGCCAGTCGACGACTACGGCATCAGCGTCGTCGTCGCTCACCGTTGCCAGTGAGCCACCGCCGCCATCATCACGAACAATGGAAGACACCGTCGCTGATCTGTTGCGGCCGATGTTAAAAAGTTGGCTCGCTGAAAACATGCCGAAGATCGTTGAGCGCGCTTTGCGTCGCGAGATTTCGGAACTTGAAGGACCCGCGCACGCGCGCGCAGCCGAGTAAACCTGCCTTAGAGAATAACATGGGCGAGTATAACCGGAGCAGCAATGCTTCGGTTTTTTTGCGTTTTATTTGAGTTTTTTTGTTCATTGTGGCGGATCGCCACAAGTCCGCCGCGGATGCAACGCAAGATTACGTTCAGCGCGTGATTTTTTCAGGCTCTGTGTCGCGGGGATGACACGAGCGACGCGCTGGCACTGGAAATCGGGTTGAAGCCAACGTCAGCTTGGCGCCATTCGATTTCTATGAAGACGAACCGGACGGGGCAAATAACGGGGTGCCGGCGCGGTTCTGCGATTGTTTCATTTGTACGCAGAAGAGGAAGCGTCATGTCTAATCTCAATGGGGCGAACCATCACAACGTCGAAGAATTGTTGGCGAACATCAGATCGAGTTTTAGCGATGACCCAGGTCATGCGCGTTCGCCACTTAGGGGAAATGCAAACGCGGGGCCGTCAAACTTCACGTCTGGTCATCCATCGGGGCATGCACCAGGTCATCTGGCAGCACAACCCCAGGCCACGTACCAGAACACACAACAATCAGGTGCGGAAAATGTTGGTCCACTGCGTGGCGCGGCAGCAGTTCACGAAGATACCAGCGACTTTGAATTGCCAGCGATATTCAAACCCGGTCATCATTCGCACGTCGAACGGCCGAATTTGTTTGGCCGCTTGAGCGATGCGCTGAAGTCGCAGCACGCAAACCCAACCGACCATGAGCGCTCGCGCACGGTTATTCGCTTTGAACCAGCCAACGGTCGCATGATCGAGCCGCCGCATGCCGAGCCCGAGATGTCAGCAACGCAGCGCGGATCGGCGGCGCCATCGGCTGAAAATGTCGTGGCTGAAAATGCGAGCGTCCGTCGTGAGATGCCGTCATTTTTCGACACGCGTCTCAAGGGTCTTGGGCAAAGTGCCAAGCCAGAGCCAACACCCGAACCCGTGGCACCGCAACCGGCCGCGCCGTGGCCTGCAGCAGCGCTGGATCAAAACGCGAATGCAAGCCGTCCACCAGCCTTGCCAGACGGCTCGATGATGATGAACAACGCGGCTGTCGAGGATGCCGCAGCGCAGATGTTGCGACCCATTCTGCGCCAGTGGTTGACCGAGAATATGCCAAAGATCGTCGAGAAGGCTTTGCGCAGCGAAGCCGGTGACGACGCGATGCCGCGGCCAGTGGACAAGGACAAATAATCGACGGTTAGGCCTCACATCCGGCTGGCCGGTTGACAGCGTGGGAAGGTGCGCCCTACGACCGTGACGAACGCGGTTGATAAGCGACACACCCACCTATGCTCGACAAGACTTTCCAGCCGGCTGAGATCGAGCCGCGCATTGACGCTGAATGGACCAAAGCAGACGCGTTTAAGGCAGGACGTGGGGCAGGTGGCGGCAAAAACGCGCCGTACGCCATCGTCATTCCGCCACCCAACGTCACGGGCTCGCTCCACATGGGGCACGCGCTCAACAACACGTTGCAGGATGTCTTAGTTCGCTTCGAGCGCATGCGTGGCCGCGATGTGCTGTGGCAGCCGGGCACGGACCACGCTGGTATCGCGACGCAGATGGTGGTCGAGCGTCAGCTTGCAGCCGACAAGCAGCCGTCACGTCGTGAACTCGGTCGCGAAGAATTTTTGAAACGCGTTTGGGCGTGGAAAGACCAAAGCGGCGGCACCATCACCAACCAACTGAAGCGGCTTGGCGCATCGTGTGATTGGAGCCGCGAGCGCTTTACGATGGACGAAGGTCTGTCGAAAGCCGTTGTCAAAGTTTTTGTCGAGCTCCACAGCGCGGGGCTGATCTACAAAGACAAGCGCCTCGTCAATTGGGACCCGAAATTTCAAACCGCCATTTCTGACCTCGAAGTCGTGCCACTTGAAAAGCGCGGCACGTTTGCGTGGACATCGGGCGACGCAGATAAACCGTTCGATGAGGCAGCGCTCGGCAAGGTGCTGGCCAAAGACCCGAGCGGTCATATGTATTATTTCCGCTATCCGCTAACGGCGAAGGTCGCGGGCTATGACCAAGACTACATCGTGGTCGCGACGACGCGGCCCGAGACGATGCTGGGCGACAGTGGCGTTGCCGTCCATCCAGGTGACGAGCGATACGCAGCTCTAATAGCCGCCAAGGCCACCGTGACGTTGCCGCTTGTTAGCCGCCAAATTCCAATCGTCGCTGATGAGTATTCCGATCCGACCAAGGGCACGGGCGCGGTCAAGATCACACCAGCGCACGACTTCAACGACTTCGAAGTCGGCAAGCGTCAGGGCCTAGAGCAGATCAATGTGCTGGATGCCTTCGGCAAAATCATCGACACTGCACCAGCGGCTTATCGTGGTCTTGATCGCTTCGAAGCACGCCGCCGCGTTGTCGCGGACTTGCATGCGCTGGGGTTACTCGAAAAGATCGAGCCAACCACCCACACCGTGCCGCACGGCGATCGCTCAGGCGTGGTGATTGAGCCGTGGCTGACCGACCAGTGGTACGTCAACGCCGCTGAGATGGCGAAACAGGCGATCGCAGCGGTCGAAGATGGCCGCACGCAATTCGTGCCGAAGAACTGGGAGAAAACCTACTTCGAATGGATGCGCAACATCCAACCCTGGTGCGTGTCGCGGCAACTCTGGTGGGGGCATCAAATTCCGGCGTGGTATGATGCCGAAGGAAATGTCTATGTTGAAGAGTCAGAAGACGCCGCACAGAAAGCCGCTGGCCTAAACGTCAAACTCACCCGCGATCCTGACGTCCTCGACACCTGGTTCTCCTCCGCGCTGTGGCCCTTCTCCACACTCGGCTGGCCGGAACAAACGCCAGAACTGAAGCGCCATTACAAAACCGATGTGCTGGTCACCGGCTTCGACATCATCTTCTTCTGGGTTGCCCGCATGATGATGATGGGCATGCATTTTATGGACGAGGTGCCGTTTCACACGGTCTATCTCCACGCCCTTGTGCGCGATGAGAAGGGCCAGAAAATGTCGAAGTCGAAGGGCAA
>JANMII010000320.1:0-1534 GCA_031375665.1 Hyphomicrobium sp. | reverse complement strand
CTTTCGCGAACGATGACAGCAACACTCTGCAAGAGTATCGCGCGTTTTTGATTTCAGAGCAGTACAAGGGCGCGTTGATCGATTACGCGCCGGTCAAGCAGCGATGGTTCGTTCTGTCGGGCACGCACAACGGCGAGACATTTTATCAGCGGGTTAGCTTCACCTGCGGTGGCAAGCTTATCAACAGTTGGGCGATGCTTTATCCCGTCAATGAGCGCAAAATCTACGACCGTGTGGTCGAGGCGGTTGCGCGCTCGTACACACCGGGCGCTGGTCGATCGGGCGCCTGCGATTGAGCCGCATCGTACCCCCACCGATCTGTCGGGTGCGGGGCATGGGTTGGCTGCATTAACCGCTGACGAGGCGGCGAAACACCACGGTGGTCCATTCGTGTTGCGTATCTAGGCTATTAATAGCGCCCGCACGCGGCCGGAATTCTTCGACGCGCTTTTTGAAAGCCTGGCGGCACGCAGTTGACCCTGACTGAATGTGAGGAGCGCCGTTGCGCGAAGATGGCGAGCGGTCGGCCGACCTGCGCACCGGGATCGACTTTGGCTGACACTGTCATTTGCGCGCCCCTTAGCCTAAAACCATCTGACCCATAAATGTTGAGCGTTGGGCCTGATCTGTGATGAACCGTATCCGTCGAAAGCGACCGCGCAATCAGCGCATGGCAGCCGGTGCGAGCCTTGGTATCGGCACGAGTGGCCGCGCGGATGGTCGCTTGGTGCCGAAATCGGGGGGCTCGAAGCGTGTTCGCGAACGCTCCATGGCGTTACAAGCTGCGCTGCGCGATAAGCGCGACGCCGTCGCTAATCAACCGATCGACCGGGCCGAGGCTCGGGCGCGCACACTTGGTGGGTCGGCTTGGTCTCGCCATCGCGTTTTGAAGCGTCAGGCCGTTGGCGCCAACGATGACGATCGCAATGGTTCTGGAACGGAAGTCAAACTTTCCGGCTCACCCTCGCCCGCTACTGCTTCGACGTTGTCGGCAACGTCGTCGACGACGCCGACGCCCCCACTTCCGCCCATGTCAGTTGATGATGGGTCACCTGAGCGATATTCGCGGGCCGATCGCGCAGTCGTCGGCTTAGTCCTGGTGCCGCTGCTGTTTTTTGCGATGGGTGTGTCGGCGATGAAGTCGTTGAACGCGACATCCGCCAAGCCGACCGCCGTTGCGCCCGCGTGGTCCCTGCAACACCAGCAGTCATCACCGCCCGCGGCTACCGTCAGTGCTGCCGCCAGTATTACCGATCGCGTCGCGGTCGCAACGCCAAGACTGCCACCAGTGAACCCCGTCGACGAGCCCGCAGGCGCGGCATCACCCCATGCTGGCCTGGCAGCTAAAGTTGGCCCAGTGCCGTCCTTGCCGAAAGACGAGCAACTGACCGTTGCCGCGCTGTCGGCGACGGTGCCTGATGCATTGCCGACTGTCCCCGCGCAAGATCTGGCCGCCGTTGACGCTGCATCGACACTCATTCCGGCGATTGGGCAGGAATCGGAATTGTATAGTGGCCGGGATCGGCGCTGCGCG
>JANMII010000319.1:0-10161 GCA_031375665.1 Hyphomicrobium sp. | reverse complement strand
GGCTCGGGGCGATGCGGCAAGCCAATGGTGATGTTGTCATCGGACGGATCGGCAACCGCAATTTCAACCATGCGCTTGTAGAGCGCGTCGGACAGGCCAAACGTTGGATGCGCTGTTAACACGATGCCAGTGCGCGCGCGTGCCCAACGCTCGGCAAAGGCATCGATGTTTATGCCGGTCTCGGCGATCGTTTTGTCGACGTAGGCCATGAAGTCGTTGAGCGTTGTCGCTTGATCGACGTAACCGACCTTTTGGCGATGCTGGCGAGCGCGGCGCACGCAAGCGCGGTCCATCAACCGGCCAGCCAAGCCTTTGAGATCGTCGAACGTGACCTGACCGGCTTCGAGCCGACGTGACAAATCGAAGGCGACGTTGAGAATGGGATTGAGTGAGGGATTGTCGGGGATCTGCGTGCGCAGCCGCTTGAGCTCAGCCCTCAGCAGAATTTCATCGAGCTTGCCGGGTTGCACGTTGCTCGGCGTATCCTGCATGCGGGCCATCCTCCAAAACGTCTGATCACCCGCACTTATGATTGTGCGGTGTGCGTGTCAGCTATGACGGCGGCGATCGGGTGACGTGGAGCACCCGATCGCCACGTCACATCTTAGGCGACTTTCTTCATCCGGCTGAGAACTGAAGCAACGGTCGATCCCATTTCGGATGGGGTCGGCGCGATGGTGACGCCGCAGTCTTTCAACAGCACGACTTTTTCAGCAGCCGATTCTCCGAAGGCCGACACGATGGCGCCAGCGTGGCCCATCTTGCGGCCCTTCGGAGCCGACAAGCCTGCGATGTAGGCAACCACCGGCTTCTTCATGTGCTTCTGTGACCATACACCGGCTTCGGCTTCTTGCGGACCGCCGATTTCGCCGATCATCAACACGGCGTCGGTGTCGGGATCGTTCTCGAAGTGCTCAAGCACATCGCGATGCGAGGAGCCATTGATAGGATCGCCGCCGATGCCAACCGACGTCGAGACGCCAATGCCAAGCTCCTTCAATTGTTCGGCCGCTTCATAGCCGAGAGTGCCTGATCGCCCAACGATGCCAATCCGACCCGGCAGATAAATGTGGCCTGGCATAATGCCGAGCATTGCTTTGCCAGGCGAGATGGTACCAGCGCAGTTTGGCCCGGTGAGGATCATGCGGCGCTCTTGCTTGTAGCGGCGCATATATCGCTTCACGCGGATCATATCCTGCGTTGGGATACCGTCGGTGATGCAGACGCAGTATTTGATGCCAGCGTCAGCCGCTTCCATGATCGCGTCGGCCGCGAACGGCGGCGGCACGAACACGATAGAGGCTTCAGCGCCGGTTTCGTCAACAGCACCTTTGACGGTGTTGAACACGGGACGACCGAGGTGGGACGAGCCGCCCTTGCCCGGTGTCACGCCGCCAACAACGTTGGAGCCGTAGTCGATCATTTCTTGCGCGTGGAATGTGCCGATACGTCCGGTGAAGCCCTGGATCAGGATCGGCGTCTTTTCATTGATGAAGATAGCCATGGGGATGTTTCTCCTGATTACGCGGCTTGCTTGGCGGCCGAGACGGCCTTTTTAGCGGCTTCGGAAAGCGTGTCGGCGCTGATGAGGGTCAAGCCGCTTTGCTCGATGATCTTGCGGCCTTCCTCAACGTTGGTGCCAGCGAGGCGAACCACCACCGGCATGGTGATGTTGAGTTCCTTGATGGCATCAACGACGCCCTTGGCAACCCAATCGCAACGGTTGATGCCGGCGAACACGTTGACCAAAATGGCTTTCACATTTTTGTCGCGCAGCACGACCTTGAACGACTTGGTGACGCGCTCAGGTGAAGCGCCGCCGCCGATGTCGAGAAAGTTGGCCGGCTCGCCGCCAGCCAGCTTGATCATGTCGAGCGTCGCCATCGCGAGGCCAGCACCGTTCACGATACAACCGATGTCGCCTTCAAGACCGACGTAGGCCAGACCGCGATCTGAAGCATAGGTTTCGCGCGGGTCTTCCTGGCTCTTATCGCGAAGCTCGGCAATGTGCGGACGGCGGAACAACGCGTTCTCATCGAACGACATCTTGGCGTCGAGGGCTAAAACTTGCTTTTCCTTCGAGATCACCAGCGGATTGATTTCGAGCATGTTGGCGTCGAGATCGCGGAAGGCGCGGTAGCAGCCCATGATGGCTGGCACCAGCTTGTTGACTATCTCGGGATCAACGCCGAGACCGAACGCGATTTCGCGCGCCTGGAATTGCTGCATGCCGACAGCCGGGTCAACGTTGACGCGGATGATGGTGTCGGGCTGGCTGACTGAGATTTCTTCGATATCCATGCCGCCAGCTGCCGACGCGACAACCATGATGCGCTCGGCCGAACGATCCATCACGAAGCCGAGATACAGCTCCTTGTCGATGTTGGTCGCTTCTTCGATATACAGACGCGACACCAACTTGCCGATTGGACCGGTTTGCGTGGTGACCAGCTTGCGGCCGAGCATGCTTTCAGCAGCAGCTTCGATTTCACTTTCGTTTTTGCAGACCTTGATGCCACCGGCTTTGCCGCGCGCACCCGAATGGATCTGCGCCTTAACGACAACGGCACCGCCAAGTTCGCTAGCACGATAGGTCGCTTGTTCTGGGCTGTAGGCTAATCCGCCTCGCGGGATCGGCACGCCGAATTTGGCGAGTAATTCTTTGGCTTGATACTCATGAATGTCCATTGGTGGACCTCCTGGAAACGACTGTGACGTCAGACTTCAATGGCGTTGATCAAGCGGCCGCTTTTTTGCGGGCGTCTTCGCCCTTTTTGATCGCGGCAGCAGTTGCCAGCAGGTTGTTCGCCATTTTTTCTGACGCAGCGTCGATCATCTTGCCGTCGAGGGAGGCGGCACCCTTGCCTTGAGCCTCGGCCTCTTTCAACGCAACGAGGATGCGCTCCGCGCGCGAGACTTCGGCGGCCGTTGGCGAATAGATTTCGTTGGCCAATTCGATCTGTGACGGATGGATCGCCCACTTGCCTTCCATGCCAAGTGCAGCGCCACGACGGGCCGCGGCCTTGTAGCCCTCTGGATCATCGATGCCGCCAAACGGACCATCGATTGGACGCAGACCGAACGCGCGGCATGCAACTGTCATGCGTGACAACGGGAAGTGCCACTGGTCGCCAGGATAATCTGGGTTCAAGCCGCCGATGACGACGGTGCGCGCTTTGTTGAATGCCGAGTAATCGGCAACACCGAAGTGCATCGATTCCAGACGGCTGTTGGCTGAAGCAATGGCTTCGACGTTAGCCATGCCGAGCGGTGTTTCGATCAGCGCTTCCGTCCCGATTTTATGCGGCAAGCCTTTGGCAACTTCGATCTGGCTGACAATCGTTTCAACCGTATAGACGTCAGCTGGCACGCCGACCTTGGGGATCAAAATGGTGTCAAGCTTCGATCCGGCTTGTTCGCAGATGTCGACCACATCGCGATACATATAGTGGGTGTCGAGACCGTTGATGCGGACCGACACGCTTTTGCCGGCCGCCTTCCAATCGAGATCGTTCAGCGCTTGAATGATATTCTTGCGGGCTTGCTCTTTTTCAGGCGGCGCGACAGCGTCTTCGCAATCGAGGAACACATAGTCGGCGGCACTCTTCAGGGCGCGGTCAATCATGGTCGGGTTGGAGCCGGGGACAGCCAAGTACGACCGTTGCAGACGCTGCTTGCGGAGCGGGTAAAGCGTGTAACTCATCAGACGTAACCTTCCAAAATGTCGATTATTGTTTGAAGTTGGCCGCATCAGCGCCAAGCCACTTTCGGCTCTGCCTGTGCGGAATTGCAATGCGATTGAGGGGATGAAAAAAGGCGCCAGACCCGATCAGGTCCAGCGCCAGCTTTTTTCTTAGGCGGCCTTTGCCGTCACCGGCGCCGCAACGCCAGTCGCCGACTTGATCGATGTCTTGCTGAAGTACTCAGCAGCGGCACCGGTGCCAGAGCCAAGTTTGATTTGAACGCCGCAGTCTTTGAGCGCCATTTCAACGGCAAACAAAACGCCACCGACCATAAATTCGTCGAGCGCACCGAGATGGCCGATGCGGAACACCCGGCCAGCTACCTTGTTGAGACCAACGCCGAGTGACGTGTTGTAGCGATAATAGGTCGTCTTCACGATGGCGTTGCTGTCGATGCCTTCAGGCGCAAGGATGGCCGACACGGTGTCGGAATGCCACTTCGGTTCTTTTGCGCAGAGCTTCAAGCCCCAAGCGTCAACGGCGGCGCGGACGCCGGTTGCCAGTCGCGTGTGGCGCGCGAACACGTTGTCGAGGCCTTCTTCAAAAATCATGTCCATCGACGTGCGCAGGCCACGGATCAATTGCGTGGCAGGCGTATATGGGAAATAGCCCTGGTCGTTGGTCTTGATCATATCTTCAAACGAGAAGTAGCAACGGTGCATGCGCCCGTTGAGGCTCTTATTGGCATCGAGCGCTTTCTGGCTGACGGCGAGGATGCCGAGACCTGTTGGCAGCATGAAGCCTTTTTGCGAGCCCGAGACGACGCAGTCGACGGCCCATTCGCCCATCCGCATATCGAGCGAGCCAACGGCTGAAACGCCATCGACCATCAACAAAGCTGGATGCTTGGCGGCATCGAGCGCCTTGCGGACGCCGGCGATGTCACTCGACACGCCGGTTGCGGTTTCGTTGTGGGTTGCGAACACGGCTTTGATTTCGTGCGCGGTATCTTTGGCGAGAATGTCAGCATACTTCTCAACTGGCACGCCGGTGCCCCATTCTTCGTCACACACTACGACATTGAGACCGAGACGTTCGGCCATATCAACCCAAAGCAACGAGAACTGACCGAAGCGGCTCATCAGAACTTTGTCGCCAACAGCGAGCGTATTCTGCATCGCAGATTCCCACGCGCCTGAACCCGATGATGGGAACAGAAACACGCGGCCGTCTTTCATTTTGAAGATCTTCTTGAGGTCTTCAAATACCGGCAGCGTCAGCTTTGGGTATTCAGCCGAACGCATGTCTTCCATCGGAAGGTTCATCGCCATGCGAACGCGATCAGGGATGGTGGTTGGACCAGGAATGAAAAGATGAGGCGTAACGGTCATGGGCGTTTCTCCGCGCTGCGTTGGCTGCAAATCGAACGGCCCAAGACGATCTCGGGAGATGCGTTGCGAGTTGCCTTTGGTTGGTCTTGATGGCGTGCCGATCGCGCGCTGCAAGACTTAACTAACCCGCAACCTAATGCGGGTGGCGGTCACGCGCCACAACACCCTTGTGGGGATTTTTAGGTTGGTACGAGGGTAGTCAAAACTACCCTACACTGCGCGTGCGCTGCAGCATCGCAGTCGCGAGATCCATGGTAACTATCAATAGTCACTGGGAGCGCGACGTTGACATGTGCAGTGCGACCGCCATCGCGCGGTTCGAGACGCCGAGCTTATCGTAGAGATTTTTGAGGTGATATTTGACGGTGTTGCGCGAGATTCCGGTTCGCGAGGCGATCTGCAAATTGGTCCAACCATTGGCTAACGCTGCCAGCAATTCGCGCTCGCGTGAGGTTAAACCTTCGAGTGGATCGTGGTTCAGCATATCGATATCGACATAGGGGAGCGACAAGCGGCCGCGCGCCACCGCGACGACAGCGTCGAGTAGCACTTGCGCTTCCTCTGCTTTCGATACGAACCCCCAAGCTCCGCCCTTGATCGATTGGCGCAGCACATCGCTGCTGCGCTCGCCGGTGTAGATGATGACGCGGGTTTTCGATTTATCGCGTTTGATACGGGCGAGAACGTCGCCGCCGCTCATATCGGGCAGCGCCCATCCGACGATGGCGATCTCAACGGCGCGTTTTTCAAGTGTGTCGAGCAACTGCCCGCCTGACGGGAAAACGCCGATCACGTCAAAGCGGCCATCGCGCACCACGAGGGCTTCGAGACCTGCGCGTACCACCGGATTTTGATCTGCAATTGCGACCTCGATTTTGGCCGAACTGTCTGCCGTCATTGCGTTGCTTGGCCTTTGCTTGGCGCCCGCGCCATTGCTTTAAGTGGGCTTGAAGTGGGCTCGACGTCTTCTTCAATGTGGACGCACAAAGCTGGGCACAGAAGTGGTGACCCCGGCGTGATTTGAACACGCGGCCTACGGTTTAGGAAACCGTCGCTCTATCCAGCTGAGCTACGGGGCCTAGGCAGCGCTGAATGCGCTGACATCAAGGCTGAGAGCTATGGGCGGCAGCGTTATCATCGTCAAGCAACGGTCGATCCAGCACGGCACTTCATCGGCAAATTGCGGGCTGATTGGCTCATCGTGCTGGATCTGGACACTTGCCACGAAATAGGACGACCCCTGCAACTGTATGATTTTATTGAACAATGATCGATTGTTCGAAGGTTACACTTTGGTTGATGGCGGGCCCATCTCAGGTTGCACAAGAGCGAATAATAAAACAACCTTGACGAGAGCCAAGACAATACCTGCAACCTTTTTACCCCATCTCGATGCCGCTGCCGGGGTCGCAGATCGTTGCCCGTCATTTGCAATGGCTCAAGCACGCCAGCCCTGCTGCCCGCGCTTGGGTGTCTGGGATGCAGATCCACTTCATCACTCCAGGGGCAGATTATGGGAACCATCCGCGTCGAATACGTGCCGGTGCAACGCTTCGGCCTTGGATTTCTGGGCTTCGACCATCTCCACTTGGTCTACGAGGACGAAACCTCGGCGCTCGATAGCCAAGATTTTTGGTATGTGCTCGAAGGCGTTCAGGATGGGCTCGTGCTGGGTGGCACGCTTGGCGCGCTTGGCGAGGATGGAACCACGTCCCTGGCGGCCGCTAACGATGCCAACCGCGACGCCCTGATCGCCAAAATCGGCACACCGGACGATCGCGGCTCGCGCATCTTGGCGACCGGTCCAAGCGTGATCAATCTGTGGAACCAGATGGCGGCCTACGGCGGCGACATCGAAGATCAGCGCTTGCCCTACATCGCCTTTACACTGCCGTTCTCAGCGTCGCCGACCATCAACTCAACATCATTCATCGCGTCCGTCCTGTGGTCAGTCGGCATTGATTTGAGCCTGCTGGCACCATTTGGCATTCGCAATTCGCCTGGCGCTTCAACGTTGATTGGCACCAGCGACGCCGACAACCTGGTCATCGACGGCGGCTTCACGACGCTCGTCGGGGGCTTCGGCGATGATCAACTGAGCGGCACCACCAACACACTATCGATTGAGCGATTTTACGGTGGTGAGGGTGACGACACCATCACCTGGTCTCGGGGCGATAATATCATTCATGGTGGACAGCCACGGCTGTCGTACGCGGCCGACGGTCTCGACACCGTTGATTATTCCGGTGCCGGACAGGTTTTCATTTCGGCCAATCGCTATGTCGTGGAACACAAAATCGCGACCCACATCGCACAATTCAACGGCGGTGAAGACAACCTCTTCTCCATCGAGCAGATCGCCTGGGATCGCGAAAATGATGTCATCATCGCTGGCGAAGGTGTTTCGTTCCTAGAACGCCCTGTGCTGCTTGATCTTAAAGGTGATGACGGCGGGCGCGGCGATCAACTTGGCTTTTCCGGCACAACCGAACCCCTCATTATCAACTCCGTCGGTGACGGCACGCACTCCATTCAAACGGTCAGCAACTCCGGGTTAGACGCTGGGTATTGGGCGCTGTCGGCAGAAACCATCATCGGCTCAGACGGCGATGATCAGATTTATGCTGGCGCCAATGTTTTGACGGTCGATGGTGGCGAAGGCAACGACATCGTCGATGGACGACTGTCGGCGGCGTTCACTGGTCTTAGCGAAAACGGCTACGACGTCGAACTATTTGGTGGAGACGGCGACGATACAATCGTCAGCGGAACAGGCCGCACGTTGGCCCAAGGCGGCGATGGTGCGGACGTGTTCGTCCTGTCAGCCATGACGATCGAGGAGCGCGTCGAATTTGTCATCGACGATGCCGACGCCGACGACACACTTTATTTGCCGTATAATTTTTTCCAAGCTACGCGCGGAGAGTTTGACGGCTCACGCTTGCTGCAAGTTTCCGGTGCCGCCTTCAAAATCGACGACGTCAACACCCAGAGTTTCTTTTTGTGGGGCAACCCCGGCCCCTCATTTGACTTCTACGAATTTGTCGGCGCCATCCAGTTTACGATCGAGGGTAGCGACCTCATCATAAAACCGGTGCAAGGCAACATCGAAGAAATCACCCAAAACAACGGGCCGGGCGAACCGCCGGGTCCGACCTTCACCGTCATCACAGGCGACGGCGGAACAGAAGTCACCATCCGCGTTCGCAATTGGAGCGAAGGTATTCTTGGCATCAATTTCCCGCTGACCTTCGATTTGACGCAACTCGGCCTCGAAGACGACTTCTATGATTATCCGGGACTGCGCGATGTGGTGTCTCAAGCCATCACACCAAGCCGCTTTCTCGATGCTCTCGAACAGCGGCCTGAAGCCTACACGCCACTGGAAATCGCCAACGCCATTAACGCGGCTGCGACGACTGTGTCGCGCCAGGCCTCCGTATCGGCGGCAGCGTCCACGCCCCCCGTTACAATCGGGAGCGATAGCGACGATGTCTTGTTCGCCGATGATGGCGGGCCCTACACATTCGAAGGTCGCGGTGGCGCCGACACGATCACCGGCTCACGCGGCGGCGACGTTCTCGACGGCGGCGTTGGTGCAGACATCTTGCGCGGCTTGCGCGGCAACGACGTTTACATCGTCGATAACGTCGGCGACGTGACGATCGAAGAAGCGGGCGGTGGTTTCGATCACGTCATCTCGTCGATCGACTACAGCCTTGGCGCCTATGTTGAGCACCTGACGTTAACCGGCACGGCCGACCTTGCAACGGGCAACGATCTCAACAACACGCTCTCTGGCAGCGATGCCAACAATCGTCTGTCGGGCGGCGGGGGCGACGATACGCTCGCTGGCAACCTCGGCGACGACACCTTGATCGGTGGTCTTGGCGGCGACGCCTATGTTTACGAGCTTGGTGATGGCCGCGACATTATCATCGACGCGACCGACGCAAGTGGGGCCGATGACGTTCTGCTGTTGCTCGGCACACTGCGACCGAGCGACGTGACGCTAATCCGAAATCCAAACGCGATGTCGGATCTCATTCTAGCCTTCGGTGATGGCGGTCGAATCACGATCAAAGATCACTACGCAGGCGTTGGTGCCGGCATTGATGGCATTACGTTCGGCGGTGGGGAAACATGGACCACGGCCGATATTGTGACCCGCGCTGAGGCCGCACTGATCACATCGAATACAGCGCCGATTGCACGAGACGATGTGTTCACACTCGCGGCCAGCGGACCCATCATCATATCGCGCGCAGCGTTGCTGCAGAACGATGCCGACTTTGACGGCGATGTGCTTTCAGTCGTCGCCGTCGATCGCGTCATCGGTGGCACTGCCGTTGTGACCGCCAATGGCGACATCGAGATCACATCGTCGACTGCGACGGGAACAGCGCTGATCTCACTCACCTACACGATCTCCGATGGCCAGGGTGGTAGCAGCCAAGCCACCCTCGACGTTTCGCTTCGGCAAAACACGCCAGCGCGCATTATTTCGACGACGCTGACTCCAGTGATCGAAGATCAAAACGCGACGGGTGCAATCATCGCAACAGATGTTGACGGCGATGCCTTGATCTTCGGGATTAAGTCAGGGTTTGGACCGAGTAAGGGGATAGTCAGTATAGCCAATGACGGCAGTTTTGCGTTTACTCCGTTCGCCAACGCAAATGGCGCTGAGGGCTTCATCGTCACAGTGAGCGATGGCAAAGGCGAAACCGCTGAACGAGCGGTCTCGTTTGAGATCGCCGCTCAAAACGATGTGCCGCTGGCTTCCAATGATGGCGGCTTTCGCGCTGTTGGTGGTCAGACATTGGTGCTGTCAGCCTCTCGGTTGCTCGCAAACGATAGCGACGTTGACGGCGACGTTTTGGCAACCACCGGGGTCCGCGCTGCATTTGGCGGCGTTGCAACTTTGACGGCCAACGGTGACGTGACCTTTGTCGTTGATCCGAGATTTACCGGTCAGGCGTCGTTTATCTACGACATCACCGATGGCCAGGGCGGTACGGCGAGTGCAACCGCAGTGATCGACGTGACGGCACCGATCACAAACAACGGTGCACCCCTCATTC
>JANMII010000311.1:0-17081 GCA_031375665.1 Hyphomicrobium sp. | reverse complement strand
GGATGGCGCTTACTGGTGATCGCATCGGCAACCTATGTGGGATGTTGAGACGGGTCAAACGGCGCACGCGGTCACCACGCGAAACCAACGCACTGTGGGTCACGTGAATGTTCGACCAGCGCGCGCAATCGATCCACGGATGAGCCAGACCTACGTGTTAGCCCGACCTACGTGTTAGCCAGACCTACCTGTGAGCCAAAGCTACATGTGGGTCAAAGCTACATGTGGGCGAGAGCTACATGTGAGATTGCGGCGTCACCGTGACAACCGGGCTGACCGATGAATCTATCGGGAAAAACGCCACGCACAGCACGTGCGATCGTAACGCACGTGGACCGCAACGCCCCTGGCCTGCGCTCGAATCGGCCTTCCTGCACAAATGAGCCGGAAAAGAAAAAGGGCCAGATCAATTCGATCCGGCCCCTAACGTCGCTGTTGTGACGCGCTGTGTTATTCGCCGCCGAACCGTCGCTGCCACCATCCTTTGCGCTGGGGTGCTGCAACATTTTCGCCGTCAGCCGCCGACGGCTGATCGGGGGTGACAACGACCCGCTCCACGCGCGGTTCGCTCGAACCGAGTTCATGGCGCTTAGTCATCACTGATGGTGGAGTTGAATTGGCCTCGGATGCACGGGGTTCCATTGGCAACGCAACAGGTGTGGCACCAGCTTGCGCGTCCACATTTTGTACGGCCACAGGCTTTGCGGTGTGCGGCTTGTGTTGGCTGGCGACGAGATCAGGTGTTGAAGTTACGCTCGTCGCAACATCATGCACAACGCTGACGGTCGTTTCGTTGGTTCGCGTCGTGCCTTCGAGCGGGCTCATGTCGGCATCGACGAACGTCTCGGTGGCGTGCGGAGCGTCCCAGATGCGTGGTGACCGCCGCGCGTCTTGTGCCGATCGCCCCGTTGGTTTGCCGTTTCGCGCTTGGTCAGGCCGAGATTGGCCAAGCTGAGATTGGCCAGTCCTAGATTGGTCAACGTGGCGCTGGTCACGGCCGTCAACTGCGGCAACATCCACAGCAACTGTACCATCGGCCTCGGTCCCGTTTTCAAACTCGCTTGGGGCCAGCGCGCTATCGTCGTTGCTGCCATCAGCACCGTTCCGAGCGCCTTCGACGCCGTCGCGATCGCGACCCCGGCGTCCGCCGCGGCGCCCCCGCCGCCGACGACGACCCGTTCGTTCGGCGTCGCCCTCGGCGCGCGCACCTTTTTCACTACCGGTTCCTTCAATGCCGACTGCAACGTGTTCATCGCCGTCGCCATCGACGTCATCAGAGATGAAGGGTTGTTCGCCGCTGTCGTCGAGATGCCGTTGATCATCGCCTACCGCAAAGCGCGGTTGACTTCCGTCATTGGGACCATTCGTGCCGTTGCGCTCGCCGCGGTTATCGCCGCGACTGTCGGCTCGGTCATTCGGCCGATCATTTGACCGGTTATCTGGTCGGCGCGCATTGTCGCCGCCTTCGTTGCGTCCACCTCGGCCCCGGCCACGGCGTCTGCGGCGACCACGTCGGCTGCCGTCGTCTTCGCCGTTGCTTGGCGTTCCACCACGAGCGTCCATCGGTTCATCGCTATCGTCGACGTCTTCGACCATTTCGATATTCGACGCGCTGTAAGCTGGTGCTTCGTCCTCGCCCTCGACTTCGCCTTCGAAGCCCCAGTTCATGTTGACGGCGGCCCGATCAGGACGACGTGCAATCGGCAATGAGGCCGCACCACGCTCGATCGTGAAGTTCGCGCCTTGCACGCGGTCACTGCCGACGATGGTCACGCTGTAGCCGTGACGCAGCTCCATCTCGGTGATGTAGGCACGTTTGGAATTGAGAATGTACAGCGCTACAGTCGGCGTCGTAGTTGCAACCAACGGAGCGGTTGCGCCAGCCGTAATGGTGTCTTCGAGGCCGCGAAGCACAGCGAGTGCGATGCTCTCGGTCGACCGAATGATGCCGGTGCCTTGGCAATGCGGACATTGTGAGGTTGAGCCTTCGAGTACGCCGGTTCGCAATCGCTGACGCGACATTTCCATCAAGCCGAAATGCGAAATGCGGCCAAGTTGAATGCGCGCGCGATCGAACCGCAAAGCGTCTTTCAAGCGGCGTTCGACCGATCGATTGTTGCGCTTTTCCTCCATGTCGATGAAGTCGATGACGATAAGGCCCGCGAGATCGCGAAGCTTCAACTGGCGAGCGATTTCATCGGCGGCCTCAAGGTTGGTTGCGAGCGCCGTTTCTTCGATCGAGAATTCGCGGGTGGACTTGCCGGAGTTGACGTCGATGGCGACCAGCGCTTCGGTCTGGTTGATTACGATGTAACCACCCGAGCGCAGTGTGACCTGTGGCAAGAACATTGCGTTCAGCTGCCGTTCGACGCCGTAGCGGGTGAATAGCGGCGTCGGGTCCCTATAGTCGATGACGTTTTTGGCGTGGCTCGGCATCAGCATCTGCATGAAGTCGGCGGCTTCTTGATAGCCAGCGCCGCCTGCAACGACGACTTCCTCAACGTCTTTGTTATAGAGATCGCGGATCGATCGCTTGATCAGATCGCCTTCCTCATAGACGAGGCTTGGGGCGGTCGATTGCAACGTCAGATCGCGGACGCTCTCCCACAGCCGCAATAGGTATTCAAAGTCGCGCTTGATCTCTTGTTTGGTGCGCGCCGCACCGGCTGTGCGGATGATGAGGCCCATGCCTTCCGGCACTTCAAGTTCCTGCGCGATAGCTTTGAGGCGCTTGCGGTCTTGCGGATTGGTGATCTTGCGTGAGATGCCACCGCCGCGCGCCGTGTTGGGCATCAGAACGGTGTAGCGACCTGCGAGCGACAGGTACGTGGTCAGAGCTGCGCCTTTGTTGCCACGCTCCTCTTTGACAACTTGAACCAGAATAACCTGGCGACGCTTGATGACCTCTTGAATTTTGTAGCTGCGCTGACGGCGGCGTTGGCGCTGCGGCTGCTCTTCCTGATATTCTGCCGACGGTGCGTCGTCGCCCATCGATCCGTGGGCCTCGTGCTGATGCACTGGCGCATCGTCGATCTCGCCGTCGAGTTCTTCTTCGTCGTGGTCATCATCGTCATCGCTGCTGGCGTCATTGGCCATCGGTGCGACATCGTCGAGTTGATCGTGGCCGTCGTCATCGTGGCCATGTTCGTTCGGCGCAATATCATTGGTGTCGCTGCGGTCTGCTCCAAAATCTGGCTCAGGAATTGGGTCGGCATCAAGCGGGGTTGCGCGATCATCCACCTGTTCAACAACGCGTTCGTCCAAGGCCGATCTTGCCGCCATGGTTTGTGGTGCGTCGATGATGGCGTCGCCGCCGACTTCCTCGATGTGTTCGTCTTCCTCGACATCGACGATGTGAGAAATTTCCCCGACTGGTGTATCCAAGCCGATATCATCATCACCGGTGATATCGCCGTGCTCATCGCGCGAGACCGCGTTTTCGGTCGGCCGATTGAAGTTCGAGCGGCGTGCTAAGGCCTCGGCGCGCCGGTCGGCCGCGGCTTCCAGTTCAGCTTCGGCTGCGGCTTCCTCGTCGATCAGCGCTTGGCGGTCGGCGACCGGGATCTGGTAATAATCCGGGTGGATTTCATTGAAGGCTAGAAAGCCGTGACGGTTGCCGCCGTAATCGACGAAGGCCGCCTGTAACGACGGCTCAACGCGGGTGACTTTGGCGAGATAGATATTGCCGCGAAGTAGCTTGCGGGCGGCGCTTTCGAAATCGAATTCTTCTACGCGGCCGTTACGCTGGACGACGACCCTGGTTTCTTCCGGGTGGGTCGCGTCGATGAGCATCTTTGTGTTTGAGTTCGACATGGGTGGTTTTCCTTGGCGCCAACCCGGCGACGCTCAACAGGCCGTTCGCCGGGCGGCGAGCAGGCTGAGAGCAGGGGGCGGTGGCGTGAATGGGTTGTTTGGGATTGGCAGATTGGCAAATCCTGACGTTGCGCAATCACCATCCCAGTGCCGGCTACGCGCGGTGCGCGGATGCCAGCCGACCGCCGCGCTGATCGGCGGAGTGCCGACGCGGACGAGCTGAGAACTGTGAAATCGAACGGCATGACTGTATTGCCTGACTACTGTTTGGCCTCACGATTGCTTGGCCCAAATGGTGGGTCTTGGTCGTCACGTTCAACATTCGTGCCGCAAATTGCGGCCGCGGTTGTTGAGCGAAGATAGGAGCGGTGTCGCTTTGGCCTCCTGGATGGGATGCCAAGAAACAAACATTGCTTGGTCCGATTTAGCCCTCTTTCTGCGGGGACCGGGTGCAAGCAACACGCAAGGGTTGTGGCAACGCTGATGCGTCCGTATTGGGCGCGTTTCGCAAGCCGCGCAATCTGCCAGCGATAGGGTCAACGTAAACGCGCCCCCAGCGACCGTCAGGTTGCCGTCCAAGCGAGCCGAGTTACCTGTGAACGCAGTGTTTTTGTAAAACTGCAGCAGGCCGACCGGGCGTCGCGCATGGCCGCAAGTGTGCTCTTTTGAGCAGGCGCCGCGGTCACGCCGGATACGAATAAAGTGTACGAGGTCATTCTCTGCGTCGCAAGTGCTATAAGAAGAACACGCAACGACTCGGAGCTTGGGGCATTCGAACACTACAACCACAAACGAAAACAAAGTGTTAAGCGCTGTTTCATACTGCTGAACAGCGACCGCAATTGGCGCGAGGTGGCGCCGATGCGGCCGAGTGGGGGGCAAAACGGGAGCATGGGGGGCTGACGTGCCGAGTTTGGGGCCGGGGTGGAGGCCAAGGGTTGAAGGTAACCGTTGCTCAGCAGCCGGTGCGCAGGTCTCGCTCGGCGTGCAGCGGGTCGAGCACGGTCTGTCCCGCATTGCCATGTCGATAAAGCTTAGCTGCCGACATCGCAGTCGGTGGGTCGTCCGGGCTTTACGGCGAGGTGGCCGCATATGTATTGCCCTGCCGTTTTTGATCGCCACACAGACAGTCACGCTGCGACCGGTTTCGGTCGCCTACGGCCAAAGCGGCCCGTCCGCGGTGCCGCCGCGCGCTGATCCGGGGGCGAACTTGCAAACGAAAGCGGGCATCAGCGCCGGGCTGGCCGGTGTCACGACGGCTCAAAAATCGCGGCCCGCGCCGAGCTCAGAGCCAGCCTCAGAACCAGACTCAGAGCCAGCCTTGCCAGCCGAACCCGCAGCACTCGCTACGGGCGTCACAGACGGGTGGTCGGCCGAGACGCGATCTGAAGGTCAACCCATCGCGGCGCCCGAATCTAAACCCGAGTCTACATCCGAAGCCGAAACTGCAGCCTCGGCCATTGCTGCCGAACAGGTCGCAATCGCGACAGCAACGGACTTGCGAGTTGCCGGCGATGGCTTGGCGGCCACCATTGAACTCGATGTGTCGGTTGGTGTGACGGCCGAAGTCTTCACGCTGGCCAATCCGTATCGCGTGGTCATCGACCTGCCGGATTTGGCTTTTGAGTTCGACGCGACGAAATCAAAAGCAGGCGGCGGATTGGTCAAAGATTATCGCTACGGTCAATTCGCCGAAGGCAAAGCCCGTGTGGTGATCGATACGGCCGGGCCAGTCCAGATCACATCGGCGACAATGCCAAAGCGCGGACAGGGCTCGGCAGTCACGCTGAAAATCACATTCGCGCCACTCGATGCCATTGCATTTGGCGACGGCACCGGCGCCTTGCGAACGGCTGCCTCATCCGTTGCGCCAGCGACAGTTGCGCCACCGACGGATGCACAATCGACCGACGCTGGCGACAAACCTAAGACCGCCAGGGCCCGGCCGCTGGTCGTCATTGATCCCGGCCACGGCGGCATTGACCCCGGTGCGATCGGCGACGGCAACGTCACTGAAAAATCGATCGTGCTCGACGTTGCTCGACAGCTGAAGTCCGCGCTCGTGAAAGCCGACAAGTTTGACGTCCGCATGACCCGATCAAGCGATGTTTTTATCTCATTGGATCGACGGCTCAAGATCTCACAGGATCTAGGCGCTGATCTGTTTATCTCGCTGCACGCCGATTCCATTGAGGCAACGGCTGCGGCGACCGCCATCAGCGGAGCTACAGTTTACACATTATCCGAACGCGCATCCGACGAAGAAGCCCGCAAACGAGCCGAAAAAGAGAACGCGTCGGATCTGATTGCCGGCCTTCAAAATACTAATGGGGCGGGCTTGGATCAGGTCAAAAACATTCTGATCGACCTTATCAAGCGGGAGACCTCGAATTTTTCGGCTGATTTCTCGAATGTGGTCGCATCCCGGTTGGCCAAGTCGATTGCGATGTCGCGCGATCCCCAGCGGTCGGCGGCATTCAAGGTCTTGAAACAATCGCACGCGCCGTCGGTTCTGAT
Organism: Hyphomicrobium sp.; assembly: GCA_031375665.1. Lineage (GTDB taxonomy): Bacteria > Pseudomonadota > Alphaproteobacteria > Rhizobiales > Hyphomicrobiaceae > Hyphomicrobium_B. The sequence continues at coordinate 10,751 of JANMII010000311.1, read as the reverse complement.
CGAACTCGGCTACATGAGTAACCCTGCCGACCAGCGACAGATGATGACGATCGAGTGGCAGCAAAAGGTCGCAAAGGCTGTGACAGCAGCCGTTGTCGCCTATTTTAGCCGTCGCACCGGGGACTGATCGGAGCCGCCCAATCGACCGGTTTTGTCTGGTCAATCTCCTTGACATGTCCTTGGTACGTTCGGCCGGTGTTGCCCAATCGCCCCGTCTTAACTGCATCACATTCAACCCAATGAAGCGGGCAAAACGTGGGGATGATGGACGACGTGATGCCACATTCGGTGCTATGGTACGCCTGACAGAGTGAGGTCGCACGCACCAAGCTTGCTGCGCTGCGATAACCTCGCTACACGACAGTTTCACCAATGGATCGTCAGGTTTGATGCGAGCTCCAACGCTCCCGCCACAGTTAGCGCCGAAGAAGCGAAAGCGGCGGCGCAAAAGCCTGCTGCTGAGTTTGCTTGGCTTTGGTTTTGCGAGCTTTGTGCTGATCTTCATGGCTGTGTCGGCGGGCGCTGGCTATTTGCTGTGGCAAGCCTCGAAAGATTTGCCAGACTACGAGAGCTTGGCGAAGTACGAGCCGCCGGTGATGACGCGCATTCACGCGCACGACGGTTCGTTGATTTCCGAGTTCGCGCGCGAACGGCGCATCTTTGTGCCGATCAACATCATACCAAAGCGAGTGCTTAACGCGTTTTTGTCAGCCGAAGACAAGCGCTTCTACGAGCATGGCGGCATCGATTTTCAAGGTGTCGCGCGCGCTGTTGTGGCAGCGGTCGAAGCTAAGGTTCAGGGCAATAATAAACGTGCTCAAGGCGCGTCGACCATCACGCAACAGGTCGCCAAAAATTTCTTGCTGACGAACGAGCGATCGTTCGAGCGCAAAATCAAAGAAGCAATCCTCGCTGTCCGTATTGAGCGCGCCTACACCAAGGACAAAATCCTTGAGCTGTATTTGAACGAAATCTATCTCGGCATGAACTCCTACGGCGTCGCCGCGGCCGGGCTGACGTACTTCAACAAAGAGCTGAAAGATCTGACGGTCGAGGAAGCGGCTTATTTGGCAGCGCTGCCTAAAGCGCCAAATAATTATCACCCGTTCCGTCACAAAGAAAAAGCCACGGAGCGGCGTAACTGGATCATCGGCCAAATGGTCGAGAACGGCTATGCGACCGAAGCCGAGGGCGAGGCAGCCAAGAAAACGGCTCTGACCGTCAATTTGCGCCAAACCGGCGCGCATATTTCTACGGCTGAGTTTTTCGCCGAAGACGTGCGGCGCACGCTGCTGGCGCGTTACGGTGAAGATAAACTCTACGGCGGCGGCCTTTCGGTGCGCACCACTCTTGATCCCAAATTGCAGCAAATCGCCCGCCAAGCTTTGATTGACGGACTGGTTCGTTTCGACCGTCAGCAAGGCTGGCGGGGACCGGTGTCGAAAATCGATATCGCAGGCGACTGGGGCGTGCCGTTGGCCGCTATTGACAGTCCATCAGACATTCAGCCGTGGCGACTTGGCGTGGTGCTGCAGGCTGAAAAGGCCAAAGCCGTCATCGGTCTCAAGCCCTTGCGCCAACAAGATCAAACGCTGGTCACGCAGCGTGAAGCCGTCGAAGTGACGCTGGACGAAATCAAATGGGCGAAGGTGCCGGTCAAAAAAACTGAAGCGAAAGCCGTGACCGATCTGCTCAATCCGGGCGACGTCGTCTACGTTGCACCGAAAGACCCAGCGAATATTCAAGGCGTTTGGTCGTTGATGCAGATCCCCGAAGTTAGCGGCGGTTTGGTCGCGATGGATCCGTACACCGGTCGCGTGCAGGCTGTGGCCGGCGGATTTTCGTTCGCCATGAGCCAGTTCGATCGCGTCATTCAAGCCAAGCGGCAGCCAGGGTCGTCGTTCAAGCCGTTCGTTTATGCGTCAGCCATCGACAACGGCTACAAACCGACGTCGATCATTCTCGATGCGCCCATCGAAATCGAGCAAGGTCCGGGCCAAGATATCTGGAAACCTGAGAACTACGAAAAGCAAAAAGCGGCTGGGCCATCGACGCTGCGGTTTGGCATCGAGAAATCGCGCAACCAAATGACGGTTCGACTGGCGCAAGACCTCGGCATGCCGCTGATCACTGAATATGCCAAGAGGTTTGGAATTTACGACGATCTTCTGCCGGTGCTTTCCATGTCGCTTGGTGCTGGCGAAACAACGCTACTGCGGATGACAACCGCTTACAGCATCTTGGCCAATGGCGGTCGTGAGGTGAAGCCAACGCTGATCGATCGCATTCAGGATCGCTGGGGCAAAACGGTTTGGCGGCACGATGAGCGCCAATGTATGGGCTGTACGGCGGAAAAATGGGTTAGCCAAGACGAGCCAGATGTCATCGATGATCGCAAGCAGGTCATCGATCCTCACACCGCCTATCAAATGACGTCGATCATGGAGGGCGTGGTGCAACGGGGCACAGCGACCGTTTTGAAATCGCTGGGCCGTCCGCTCGCGGGCAAGACCGGCACCACGAACGAGGAAAAGGACGTTTGGTTTATCGGCTACACGCCTGACATGGTGGTGGGCGTGTTCGTTGGCTATGACACGCCGCAACCAATGGGCAAAGGCAACACTGGCGGCGCGATTGCGGCCCCGATTTTTGGTGACTTCATGAAGCAGGCGCTCGGTGATACGCCGCCGGCGCCGTTCCGCGTGCCACCGGGTATCAAGCTGGTGCGGATTGACCTCAAGACCGGGTTGCGAGCGGGGGCTTCGGACCCAGGCGCTATCATTGAAGCCTTCAAGCCGAACGAAGAACCCGATGATGCCTATTCGGTCATCGGCGTCGTAAATTCTTCGGCACAGGCGGCGGCTGCGAGTGAAGCGCCGCAAGACGCATATCAACGGGATGCGACACCGCCAGAAGACGCGGCAAGTGCTGCGGTTGGTGATCCTCCACCATCGGCAAGTTCTGGTCGCGGCGACGTTTGGTAAGTCGCAGCGTTGCGAAGCTGTCTCTGCCCGTATCTTACAGTCGCCGTCAGTGTGGCCCTTGTCTGCCGCCAGCGCGGAGGGCACGAGCTACCAGCGCGGAGGGCACGAGCTGCCAGCGCGGAGCGCACAAGCTGATAGCGCTGCGCGCGCCAGCTGACAGTGTCGCGGGCAGAGCCGTTTACTTGCTCCGTTGCCGTCTTTATACGTCGCGCTCATGCGTCACTCGCGATGCGAGCAGCACGCCGCTCGTAGTTTGACCCCGACATCCCGTCCCAAACTGTTATCCGGCACGGAGGCCCTTCATGCGCGCTGAAGCGCAAAAACTGTCCGACACCATTAAGGAGGCGTTCGCTCTCCTGAGGAGGTCGCTTTGACTGGGATACGGCAGATGATCGTCTCGCCTCGCTGAACGCCAAGGCTGAAGACCCGAGCTTATGGACGGATCCGAAGGCCGCGCAAAAAGTTATGCGCCAGCGTCAGTCGCTCGAGCGCGCGGTGTCTGAATTCAATCGCTTGCAACGGGATTTCGAAGACGCGTTGACACTGATCGAACTCGGTGAAGCCGAAGACGACGAAGCGAGCATCACAGAAGGTGAAATCGCTCTCAAGCGGATCGATCACGAAGCGCAACGGCGTTCGGTCGAAGCGATGCTGTCGGGTGAAGCCGACGGCATGAACACCTACATCGAAGTCCACGCTGGCGCTGGTGGCACCGAAAGTCAAGATTGGGCCTCGATGCTAGCGCGCATGTATGCGCGTTGGGGTGAGCGCCGTGGCTTTAAGGTCAAACTGATTGACGAGAGCCCTGGTGAAGAAGCTGGCATCAAATCGGCGACGTTCGAGATCGAAGGCGAAAACGCGTTCGGCTGGTTGAAGACGGAAGCCGGTGTCCACCGACTGGTCCGCATCTCGCCTTATGATTCCAATGCTCGCCGTCACACCAGCTTTGCCTCTGTCACCGTCTATCCAGTGATCGACGACACCATTGATGTCGAAATTAATATGTCGGACGTCGACATCTCGTTCGCACGGTCGTCCGGAGCTGGCGGCCAGCACGTCAACCGAACGGAATCAGCCGTTCGCTTGGTGCACAAACCGTCGGGCATCGTGATCTTTGCGCAAGAGCAGCGCTCGCAGCACCAGAACAAAGATATTGCGTTTCGCCGCTTGAAGGCCCGCCTGTACGAACTCGAACTCAAAAAACGCGAAGCCAAAGCCAACGCTGATCAGGCGGCTAAAACTGACATCGGCTGGGGCCACCAAATTCGATCGTACGTCTTGCAGCCCTACCAGTTGGTGAAAGATTTGCGCACTGGCGCAACGTCGACCGATCCCGATGAAGTTCTCGATGGTGACATCGACACGTTCGTCGAGGCCGCACTGTCGCAGCGGATCAAGGGTGGATCAGAAACTGTGGTCGTCGACGATCTCGACTAGGGCGACGACGCCGTTAGCTTGTCGGAGTTTGAAGATCGCGCGTTAGTCTCAATGACGGCTTGGCTGTTTCATCGCCTTGCAATCGTGTTAAGCCCCGCTATCGCCGTTTCCCACTGGATTGCAGTCGTGTCGATGCTGTCACCTACCCGCCTGAACCTTGTCACGAGCACAGGCTTCACCGATTACGCGCTGCTTGACTGCGGCGCTGGCCGAAAGCTGGAGCGCTTCGGAAAGATCATCGTTGATCGGCCTGAGCCGCAAGCGTTGTGGCAACCGCGCCTCGCAAAAACCGATTGGGCGAAAGCGAACGCGGTCTTCTCAGCGTCGGGCGAAGACGACGAAAAAGGCAAGTGGCGGATCGACAAACCGGTGCCGGATGGTTGGCCAGTGCGGCTTGATGTCGGGCCCATCGCCAGCAGCTCTAGCGATACCGTGACGATGGTGTGCAAGTTAGCAGGACTTTGGCATCTCGGGCTCTTTCCCGAACAGCTTCCCCACTGGCGGTGGATGCTCGACCAGCAATCAACTGTGCGCGGTGAAGCCCCTCGCGTGCTCAATCTGTTTGGCTACACCGGCGCTGCATCGTTGCTGGCGGCCAAGGCCGGCGCCGAGGTCACGCATGTCGATGCCTCCAAGAAAGCCGTTGCTTGGGGTAAGGAAAATCAAGCGGCGTCGAAGCTCGACGCGGCAAAAATTCGCTGGATCGTGGATGATGCGGCGAAGTTCGTTGCGCGGGAAGTTCGTCGCGGAAAAACCTACCACGTCATTGTTGTCGACCCGCCGAAGTTTGGGCGCGGTCCCGATGGTGAGGTCTGGGATCTCTTCACCCATCTGCCGACGCTACTCGCTGATTGCGCTAAGCTGCTCGCGTCAAAATCAAGCGCGATGATCCTGACCGTGTACGCGATCCGCGCGTCGGCGCTGGCCTTCGATCAACTCATGCGCGACACGTTGGCCGATCAAGGCGGCGCGTTCGAGTGCGGAGAACTTGCGATCACGTCGCAAACCGGACCGGCCGTGCCGACCTCGCTTTTCGTGCGCTGGAAGTCTGCAGCATGAAACGATGTGCAACATGAGCGTCCCGCAAGTCATCACCAGTTTGACCAACGATCGCATCAAGGCCATCCGCGCCCTTGAAATGCGCAAGGCGCGCAAAGATACCGGATTGTTTGTCGCCGAAGGCGCAGCGCTGCTGGTCACCGCGCGCGATCGTGGTTTCATACCAAAAACGCTCGTCTATCAAGTTGGCACCGATCATAGCGGCGTGACGCGCGGCCTCGTGACATGGGCGCTGCAACATGGCGCCGACGTTCTCGAAGTTTCAGAAATGGTGCTTGGCAAACTCGCGTCGAAAGACAACCCGCAAACGGTGCTCGGCGTCTTTCAGCAACAATTTTCTGATCCGCCAGACCCAACTAAGCTTTCGCCTAGTGAGACCTGGTTGGGGCTCGAACAGGTCCGCGATCCCGGCAACCTTGGTACGATTTTGCGGACGGCTGATGCCGTTGGATGCGCCGGTGTGATGTTGGTCGGGTCGTGCTGCGATCCCTATTCGATGGATTCGATCCGCGCCACGATGGGGTCCATTTTTACGGTCCCGTTGGTCAAGCTGGACGCTGCACAGTTCATCGATTTGGCAAAGCGGTGGCCGGGCGATGTGATTGCAACCCACCTCGACGCAGTGGAAGATTTCCGCCACGTTAAATTTCGTGGTCCGGAAATGATTGTGATGGGAAGCGAAGGTCCAGGACTAACTGACGACACAGCGAACGCATGCACGCGCCGCGTCAAAATTCCGATGGCTGGCGAACTCGACAGTCTCAACCTCGCGATTGCGACAGCGCTGACGCTGTATCAGGTTCGCGGCCCGCATTTGAAACTGTGACGCCATGCGCATCGAATATCACCGCACGCTCATCGCCGACACTGCCCGCAACGATGCGTTCTATCGTGCACTGAAGTCGGTCATTGTGCCGGGCAAAACCGTTGTCGCCGATATCGGCGCCGGCACAGGCCTGCTTGGCCTGATGGCTGCCAAGCTTGGCGCAAAAGATGTCTTCATGTTTGAGACTGCCGCCGTGGCGGGTGTCGCTGCAAAACTGATCAAAGCCAACCGCGCCAAAGCCTGTCACCTGATTCCGTGCCATTCGACGGAATTCGACGATCACCTCGCCGTCGATGTGATCGTGTCAGAGACGCTTGGCAATTATGCGTTGGAAGAAAACATCGTCGACACGCTCGTCGATGCCAGCCAACGGTTCTTGAAATCAGGCGGGACTATGATCCCCCATCGCATCCAACAGTTCGTCGCGCCGATCGTTACGGATCGCTTGCATCATGAGTTGTCGGCGTGGGACCGTGTCGGTCGCGACCTTGATTTGGCAATCGCAAAAGCGATGAGCTTCAACAATGTTTATGTGCGGACATTTAAGCCGTCGGATTTTCTTGGTGGCTCGACCAAATCGGCTGTTCGATGGGATGATGTGGATCTGACCAACGCCAGCACCCGCGCGAACCGCAAAGGTGACGCGACCTGGACGCTGACGAAGGCTGAAACGATTTACGGCTTTGGCGTTTGGTGGCAGGCTGAGCTGGTCGCCGATGTCTCGTTATCGACAGCTCCGGGCGCGACCGCCACGCATTGGGAGCAACTATATTTTCCGTTGTTAGAACCAATTTTCGCGAAGTCTGGTGAGCGCGTCTCGGTCAGTTTGCGGTCTCGGTCGTCGGAAGCCGCTGGCACGCATTTGGCGTGGACTGCGACGCAGGTATCCGGCAAGGGCGCGACGATCTCGAAGCGCGTCCACGATTTGGACAAAGGCTATTTGCCGTAGCGCCATTCACACGTCGAGATCCGCGTACAGGCAGGCGTGATCGGAAGCTGAATGGAACGACGATTTCATTTCTGGATAGACCTCCCACAACGGTTTTTTGTTTGGACCCCACACGCCTTTGCGCCAAACACCGCCGCCAGTCACGCGCTCATAAAGCGCGGGCGACAGCAAAATATAATCGATCTTATCGCGCTCGCTGCCGCGCCCATAAGTGCCAGGCCGATCATCGCCAGCGAATGACGGATGGGTCGCAATATCTCTGAAACCGCTCTCGCTGAGCAATGGGTGCAACGGCGCACTGTCGGGCGTGTCGTTCAAATCGCCGACGACAGCGATCAACGACGCTTTTTCAGCCGTCAGCCGCACTACGATCCGTCGCACGGCTTCGGCCTGCAGCCAGCGGCGACGATCGGATGACGCTTGCGAGCCATAACCCTTGCTCTTGAAATGATTGGCCAACACCCACACGGTGTTCATCTTGGGTGTGCGAATGCCGAACTCGGGGCAATCGCGACTGAAGATGTATTCGCCAGGTGTCGTCTTATCGTCGACGTGGCTCTGCATCCAACCGATGGTGTGATCGCGCTTGGTCATGATGCCGACGTCGATGCCGCGATCGTCGTTGCCGTCGATCAACATGATCTGATCGTAGGGCGCACCACCGACAACGGGCAGCAACTGATGCGAAAACTGCTGCAGGGCGTGGCGACCCTCGCATTCGATGACGGCCAGCACATCGGCATCAACATCACGCACGACTTGAGCGGTGTTGCGGGTCGCGACTTCGTTGATGATGTCGGATTTCATCTCAAGCCAGCCCACCCAATCGGCGCGGCCGGCCGCTACAACGCGCGTGCCTTTCAACTTGGAATATGACACCAGCTGGCCGCGATTTTCGCGCAACATGACGTATGGACCGTCATTGGTCTTGTCGAGGCCGAGAAGCTGCAACAGCTTGAGCATCCTCGTTTTCACATCGTCGGTGTAGACGGCTTCTTCAAACAGCACGCTCAGTTCGGAAAAGTTTTCGAGGATAGGGCGCGCGTCGCCTGGCTCGCTGAGGTTGAGCGCTTTGGCACGTCGAAACAGGTTTTCGACGTTGTAGGTTGCAAGTCTCATGATCGCAGCCGAGCTCATGTGATTCGTTGTGTTACGAGCCTAGATGAGCCAACACTCAGTTAGCGCCTGGAACGGCGTGCTTTCCACAACTGATGTGATGCCGATGGCGGGCTTTCAATGGCGGCGCGCCCGACGCCGCCTAACACGAGCGTTCGGGGTTTTCGAATGTCACCATTCGGTGCTATCGCCGGATGCGTGACCCTAGTTGGAGACCCGCACCATGATGCTGTTGATCGTCGGTCTGATTATTTTTCTCGGCATTCATCTGTTGCCGACCGCCACCCAAGAGCGCGACGCACTGAAAGTGCGTTTGGGCGCGGGCACATACAAGTTGGCATTTTCGATGATCTCACTGATCGGTCTCGCGATCATCGTGTTGGGATATCACAAGATGCAGCTGAACCCTGGCAAGAATCCCACGCTTTGGGATCCCCCGACGTGGACACGCCACATCGCCTTGTTGTTGATGTGGCCCGCGCTGGTTTTGTTGGTCGCAGCGAATGTGCCATCGCGCATTCGCAATGCCGCTAAACATCCGATGCTGCTCGCGATCAAACTGTGGGCGTTGTCGCATTTGCTTGCCAACGGAGATGCAGCGTCGCTGCTATTGTTTGGCTCGTTTCTGGCTTACGCGGTCTACGATCGCATTTCGGTCAAGCGCCGCGGCGCACTGGGCCCGCTGGGGACAGCGCAACCCACCAGCGTGATCAACGATGTGATCGTCGTAGCCGTCGGTACGCTGCTGTATGTTGGGTTGCTGTTTGGCGGGCACACATGGTTGTTTGGTGTCGCGCCGCTTCCATAGTTGATCTGAGCGCGCGGGCTTGTCTATCGGGTCAGCAGCACGAACTCAGTGTTCAGCCCGTTCTCGTTTGCTTTCAAATCGCGATCCGTGATGATCAACGACGCCCCCGGCGCAGCACGCTCGGTGATGGTGTCGATAATATCTTGTGGGATGCTGACGGCGTCGAGTGCTTCCTCGGCGACGGCCGTCGCGAATGAGGGTTGCATCGGTTCAGGGGTGGCGTTGCGCTGGCGTTTTCGAGTTTGCTCGGTTTCACCGTCACGGCGTTGCGGTGGCATTTGCGCGGTGATCAGTCGCCATTCGAAGATGTCCGGGTTTTGCGGGTCAAACCGCATCGCCGTCATGACATGCGTTCCGATCCGGTCGATCGGCCTGGACAGAGTTATCGGCGCTTCGAGAACCGGCTCAAAGCCTTGGCGCACGTAAATCCGCGAAGCTTTGAGGCTGATCAGCACAGAAATCGGTTTGCCCCGGCGAACCATATCTTTTTTAACGTCGACCAATGCTAGCTGGGCGGATTTCAAGTCGACCACGGCTTTTTGTACACTGGCCAGAGCGCGAGCCCGGGCCGTGTCAGCGGTAATGGCATCCGCTTGGACCTCTGCCAGCGCAAGTTCGTTGCGCGCGACGTCGACGCGGGCTGCGTCGACGCCGGTCGCAGACATTAATAGTTCGTCTTCGAGGTCGGTCTCTCGATCTTCAAGTTTGGCGTCGGCCGGTGTGCCCGTGGCAGCTGGGACGGCGCGCAAAAATGTGTCAAAGGATTTCTCAACGAGCGCCAGTTTGGTTTCGGCGTCGCGCAATGCCGTGCGTGCGCGCTCGCCGTCTTTTCGCAATGACGCCAGTTTTAAGTTGGCCGCACTCGATGCCTGCACCGCAGCTTTCGCAGCGTCAGTTGCTGATCTCCGCTGTGCTTCGATGACCTTGAGTTCAGTTTCGGCGTGGGAAAGTTTCTCACGCATCGCCAAAGCAACATCCGTGCGTGAGCGTGGTCTCGCGGGCGCGGCTGTATGCGATTTGACGGCCTCGGCGAGTGCGGGCGTGATACCAAACAGGCGGGGCAATTCCAAACTGCTGTCTGCCGAATTGATGCCGATGGCAATATCGTTCGAGGCAACGCGCGTATTGATTTGCGGCGCCGTTCGTACGGCTGCCATTTCGGTAGATGGCGCTGTTTGCGGCAACGGCTTGAACAACTTTGGATGACTGAACGCGATCGGCGCTGTTTCATCTTGAGTCACGACGACCCGGCCACCGAGTTTGGTGATGTCGAACAGCGAACGGGCGAACGAGTACGGTAGTCGGATGCAGCCGTGGGACGCACGATAGCCCGGCACCTGACCGGCGTGCAGTGCGATGCCGGACCAGGTCAGCCGCTGCATGAACGGCATTTCAGCGCCGGCATAAATATTGCTCTGATGGTAGACGTTTTTTTCGAGCAGCGAAAACACGCCGGTCGGAGTGTCAAAACCAGGCTTGCCACTCGATACGCGCGATGCCGTCACTTCACCGTTGAGATCGAAAATACGGAGTTTTTGCCGACGGAGCGATACGACCGTCAATAATGGCCCA
>JANMII010000304.1:0-9511 GCA_031375665.1 Hyphomicrobium sp. | reverse complement strand
TTCGCAGCGACAACCGAGATTTCGACGAGCATCCGAGGATCGATCAATTTGGCCTCGACACAGGCTCGGGCTGGCGCATCTTTGCCGCCGAGCCACGCGCCCCACGCCGTATTCATGCCGTCGCGGTGGCGGATGTCATTGAGCCATACGGTTGCTTGCACCACCTTCGATTTGTCGGAGCCACACAGCGCCAACAAGCGGTCAATCTCAGCCAGCACTTCAGCGGTTTGGCCAGCGACATCGCGCGATAGATCCGTTGGAATGACGCCGGCTGTGAATACCAAGCCGCCAGCTTCGGTGACTTTCGAATAAACGGCTGACGACTCGTGACGTGTGATCGACATCTCTAACCTCCCGCGTGCGTGATCGCGCCGTGGGCATAGCAAACAGTTTTCAAACCCCAAAGCGGGTTCCGCCACGATGAGGCTTCGTGCCACTGGTACCGGCGCTCGATGCCAAACAGAAATGATGCGGCGTCGTTTTCAACCCGGGCGCCGTCAGAAATTTTCCACACGCCACTCTTGTTCGCCACGTAACAGCACTAGAAATCACCGTCGCAGCCTGCTAGGCTAGTTGCGAATGATTTGCATTAGCGGTAAGTAGTGACCTCCCCAATCCTCACCTCCTCCTCGGCAATCGCGACCGCCAGTCCAGCGCGGTCCGACGGGCCAGCGCCGTTCGACGGGCCAGCAACGCGAGACGGGCGCGAAGCCCGAGCCGGTGACGTTGCGGGTGGTTTTGCGTCCGACGCCGGGTGGCGACGCCGCGCCACACAACCGGCGTTGAGCGACGTGTTCGGCACGATCCCGGTCGCCATCACCGGCTCGGCCATGCGCCGCTTTGGCGCCTTTGTCGGTCCGGGGTATCTGGTCGCTGTCGGCTACATGGACCCCGGCAACTGGGCGACGTCGATCGCGGGCGGATCGAAGTTCGGTTACACGCTGCTGATCGTTGCGCTTGTGTCCAACATCATGGCGATCGTGCTGCAAAGCTTGTGTGCGCGGCTCGCCATCGCGTCAGGACGTGACCTGGCGCAAGCCTGCCGTGATGGCTATCCGAAGTGGGCCGCCTACCCGCTTTGGCTTTTGGCTGAAATCGCCATCATCGCCACCGACATCGCCGAGGTTATCGGTACCGCGATCGGTTTGAATTTGGTTTTTGGCATTCCGCTCGAGATCGGCGTGATCTTGACGGCACTCGATGTTTTTCTGGTGCTCGCCTTGCAGCGGCTGGGTTTCAGGTATCTCGAAGCCTTTGTGATCGCGCTGTTGGCCATCATTGCGATCTGCTTTGGCATTCAAATCGCCCTTGCCGACCCCGAGTGGGGCGCGGTCATACGCGGATTTGCGCCGACGACTGAGATTTTTTCAAACCCCGACATGCTCTATCTCGCACTCGGCATCTTGGGCGCGACGGTGATGCCGCATAATCTTTATTTGCATTCAGCGATCGTTCAAACCCGCGCCTATGGCCGCGAACCTGCTGCCAAACGAGAGGCTTTGAAATTTGCCACCATCGATTCAACCGTCGCGTTGATGTTAGCGCTGTTGATCAACGCCTCGATCCTGATCCTGGCGGCATCTGCATTCTATACGACCGGGCGAACTGAAATCGCTGAGCTTGGCGAGGCTCATGCCCTGCTCGCGCCATTGCTCGGCTCGTCCATTGCGCCGCTTTTGTTTGGCGTCGCGCTGCTATGCTGCGGCTTGAACTCGACCGTCACCGCAACGCTTGCTGGCCAAGCGGTGATGGAGGGGTTCATTGAATTCAAGATCGAACCGTGGTTGCGCCGCCTCGTGACGCGCGCGGTCGCGATCATTCCAGCCGCCGGCGTCACGCTGTTTTACGGCGAGAACGATACCGCCAAACTGCTGATCCTAACGCAAGTGGTGTTGAGCTTGCAGTTGCCGTTCGCGATCGTGCCGTTGGTGCAATTCACGGCGAGCCGCTCGAAAATGGGCGATTTAGTTGCGCCACGCTGGTTGACCGCGTTTGCTGTTACCATCGCGGCCATCATCATCGCCCTCAACATCAAGCTGCTGTATGACTTCACGCTTGGCGGTTGACGCGGCGCCTGCCACTGGTTTGTCGAGGGCTAACGCGGTCGCGTAGCGCGCGATCGCCTAGCGGGTCGCAGCTGGCAAGCTAGCGAGATCTTCAATGTACCATTTGTCGGTTTCGACCACGGCCGGGTTCTCACCGTTCTGATAGATCCAACTATCGACTGCCCATTTTTGATTGGTGGCTGTGTCTTTCAGTACCGCAGTCCAATGCGTCCAGCCGGCAACGCCGCGCCACAGCTGGTCTTTCGCGAATGGCGTGCCGACGGTGTGGTGCTTCAACAGACCGTTGTTGGCCAGCACGAGCAAATAACTCGACGTGTTGGTCGATTCATCGACGCAATCCTGTTGAGATTTGTCACCCGTCGCGGCGAAATCCATGCCCGGACGATCCTTATCGGTACCAATCGCTTTGCCGACACGATTTTCAATCCAGCCAATGGCATAGGCGACCGCGCGGCGTTCTTCGCCAGCTGTGTCGTCCTTCTTCACCTTTTTGAAAATCGCCTTGATCTCGGCGACATCGGCGTCAGTGAAGGTGAATTTGGTTTGAAACTTACAGCTGTAGCCGTGACAGACGGACACGCGGTTCTTATTGGGAGCGTCAACCTTGAAGTCCTGGAAATGGCCTTCAACCGGACCTAACCGCTCATGCGTACAGCCGCCAAGCAAGACGCCAACCACGGCAGCACTCAGTCCAAAAGCGATGCGTCGTTGCCAGCCCATGCCGCCCCGCTATAGAACAAAAGTCGTGACGCGGCGGCACTCGCACCCGGCCACGGTTCACCGACTACCACTTGCCTGATTCGCGTCAAACGCTGCCCCCGCCAAACGATTCGCGGTTCTGTGGACGCGTTGCACAAAAGCTCCAGTTGGCCCAGGGCCGCCGAAAGTTCATATGTCACGATCTCTCCACGCTCCTTATTCAGCTACTACTAAAGACAGTCGAGCCATTCACGTCATCGGCGCAGGTCTGGCTGGATCGGAGGCCGCCCATCAGATTGCGAGCCACGGCGTGCCAGTGGTGCTGCACGAGATGCGCCCGACGCGGACCACCGACGCCCATCGCGGGGACGGCTTTGCTGAACTCGTGTGCTCTAATTCGTTCCGGTCGGATGATTGGGAAAACAACGCCGTTGGTTTGCTGCACGAAGAAATGCGTCGCGCCAATTCGGTGATCATGGCGGCAGCTGATTTGCATAAGCTTCCCGCTGGCGGTGCGCTGGCGGTCGACCGTGATGCGTTCTCGGCTGAAGTGACACGGCGCTTGCAGGCCAACCCGCTGATCACGATCGATCGCCGCGAAGTTGAGGCTCTGCCGACAGACGCGTCGCGCCGCACCATCGTTGCCACCGGCCCGCTGACATCGCCCGCGTTGAGTGCGGCCATTGCCGAGTTAACGGGCGAAGGCGCGCTCGCGTTCTTCGACGCCATAGCTCCGGTCATCCATCGCGACAGCGTCGACACCTCGATCGCGTGGTTTCAATCGCGCTACGACAAAGCCGGCCCCGGCGGCACGGGCGCGGATTATCTCAATTGCCCGATGGACAAGGCGCAGTACAACGCCTTCATCGACGCGCTGCTGGCTGGCGATAAAACTGTCTTCAAGGAATGGGAAGCTTCAACACCGTATTTCGATGGCTGCCTACCGGTCGAAGTGATGGCGGAACGCGGCCGGGAGACGCTGCGCTTTGGTCCGATGAAACCGGTCGGGCTAGATGATCCGCGCACCGGGCGCTGGCCTTACGCCGTGGTCCAATTGCGCCAGGATAACGCTCTGGGCAGTTTGTGGAACATGGTCGGCTTTCAGACCAAATTGAAACATGCCGAGCAGGTTCGAATTTTCCGCATGATCCCTGGGCTTGAGAATGCTGAATTTGCCCGGCTCGGCGGTCTGCATCGCAACACGTATCTCAACTCGCCGAAAATTCTCGATAGCCTGTTGCGGCTGCGGGCGCGCGATAACATCCGCTTTGCCGGTCAAATCACCGGCGTCGAAGGCTACATCGAAAGCGCGGCCATCGGGCTGTTGGCGGGACGCTTTGCCGCCCGCGAAGCGCTTGGTGGAGACGTCATTCGACCGCCCGCGACAACGGCACTTGGCGCGCTGCTCGATCACATCACCGGTGGGCATCTCATCGCTGACGATAGCGCGCGCGGCGGCGGGCGCTCGTTTCAACCTATGAACATCAATTACGGCCTCATCCCCGATCTCGCATCATCACCGACGCACGACGGCGATGGAAAAAAACTCAAGGGCACCGAGCGGGGCCGCGCCAAGAAGCAGGCAATGTCGCGCCGCGCGCTTGACGATCTCGACAATTGGCTCACGGCGATCAGCGATCCGTTGCGCCATCAGCCGGCTGCGTGAGCGGTTGTCTGAAAGGTTGGCGCACCGGCACGTCGGTTGGCGCGTCCGTTGGTAGACCGTCTATCATCGGCTCCTGCGCCGCTGGTCCCTCGGGCACTGAACTGTCTGATTTTTGTTCGGCATCCGGCACCATCATCGACGGCTCTGTTAATGGCTGTTGCACAACCGGTGGCGACGATAATGGCTCGCTCGTCACCGCACCGGTGACGTCTGACGACGATGGCGACGTGGACGACGCCGAAAATGGTGGTGACGACGAGGTCGCACCGTCAGGCGATGTCGTTACGCGAGCGGGCGCATCAATGGTCGGCGCATCGATTGTTGGCGCATCCACTGCTGGCACATCGCGGGACGGCGTCGCCACAACCGGTGCTGGCGTTGCACCAGGCGGCATCACTGGTTCTGGGCCAAGCGCGCCCGGCTCGGCAGCAGCCGGAAGCGGGAACTCAGTCGTCGCCACGTAGGGTTCTGCCACCGGACCCTGACCATACTTGTTCAACACCGCGCGGGCTTTATCGGCCACCGCATCGGCCATGGCGGCGTGACCTTCGGCGGTCGGATGAAACGAACCCGAATAGGTCGCAGCCAGCAGCAACTGAAATGATGCCAGCGTGTCGAGCTTCAAAACCTTCTGCAGCACCGACGCTGCAACGTGGAAATTTCCCGTCATGAAACCGTCGTTGGGCGTGCGAAACCAACGCTGCCGACTGGCGTAGGCTGGATAGTCGGCGGGGTTGTACGGCTTCCAAACACCGTCGATCTTGCGCGGAATGCGCAACTCGTCGGCTGGGTTCGCGCCGTCGGTCTGCGAGCCAGAACAAATGCCACGATCGATGAACGCACGACGATGGGTTTCAACAAACGTCCAACCGTAGCGATCGGCACTGTCGCGCATTTGGCGATGCAGTTTGTCGGCGACCCAAGTGCCCTCGCGAAGTTTCTGTTCACTGAGTTGGAAATCGCGCACCACTTCCATGCCAGCACGACCGTCTTTGCACATTTCACTGCCATCGCCCGCCAAGGCAAGTCCAGGGTAGCCGACCAGGACTACGCGGTCGCTTTCCTCCCACGGCACATAGAGCAGCGAGTGGAATGCACGGTTGAGTGATTTGTAACGGGCATCGAGCCCTTCCAATTGAGCGGCGGCTTGCTGTTGGCCATGGATTTGTCCGATCCAGCCGCCAAGCTTGCGCAAGGTCGATTCACTCGACAGCACAGCGTTGGCGACCAAGCGTGAAAAACCAATGTCGTTGCCGCCAATCGACAGCATCACCAGATCGATTTTGCGGGCGTTGTCGCGTGCGCACTTGCGCAGAACGAGGCCACCCTTCAACTCGGCGATCTGGCCGTTCATGTGGTAGGCTTCCGGCAGATCCATGGCTTGCGCGTCGCGCTTGCCGCATTGCGCTTCAGCGATGGCAGAAATTTGCGATAATACAGGCGGATTGGGCACCCATTCATTGCCCTTGTAACGGAGAAACAATCCGGCGGTGACTTCCGCGCCCGAGCACGCGACACCGACAAAGGTGACGGCGCGATGGGGATCTTCGACCGCGAGTTGAAGGGCGGCCCGCAACTGATGCGAATAGAGCGAACGATGACACGCTTGATCCAACCAGCGAGCGTTCTCGGAAATGAAGGCTCGATCGCCGATTTGTTTCCAATCTCCGATGCGCGCAGGAAACCCCGACAAATCGCCGTTGCCGGATTTTCCATAATCGGCAGCGCGATCGCGTGAAAAGCGCACCGGGATATCCGGATTGCCTTCGCCGGAGGCAAAACTATCACCCATCGCCGCAATCAAAATATCGCGAACTTTGATGTCGGCCTCAGCCACCGCGCGGCCACCGATTTCGACCGTCGCGACGAGGCCTTCGGGATAAGGCACATCAAGATCGACTTGCTCGTTGCACGGCTGCACGATCGCGTCGCCGCGTTGCGCGCGTCCACCTTTGGGCGCGGTCAACCATGTGCATGTCAGATTGGCTGCGTCTTCGATGCCGGCCATGTCGGCGACAACGACGTGCGATTTTGGATTCATGTAATCGTCGTACTGTGGGCAGCTGAAGCGATTGGCCGACCAGTTCCAGCAGGTTTTGCGATACATGGTGGCCGACCACCCATCCTCGTGACGACGCTGAAGCGCGCGTTCGGCTGCCAGCACCGGCGACGTCAAGTCGGTTGGGCCCAGTGCGCGAAACGTCGCGCGGTGGATTTCTGTGTCGCTTGGATCGGTGAAAAATCGGAACGGATTTTCGAGCCGCCAGCGGATGGTAGCCGATTGCGCTGACGCCGGGCTAAGGGCTGGCACAAATAAGATGAAGAGCGCCAACAGCGCGCGCACGCTCCAACCGCGAACACCGCCATTCCGCATGAATCCGCCCCGCGCGAATACCCGGCTCACTGTTTCGAACATCGTGATGCGCCCTGTGCTTTCTATGCGGCCCACTGGCGGGGACGCTAAATCTACCCCACTGCGTGGGCGCTAAATCCGGCCCATTGCGTGGGATTTGCCGATCCGCCACACGCGCTGCAGCGGATTTATCTCTGCAAGATGGCGAAGCGGGTCGTGATCTGCTCTTTGCAGAGCCCGCAAATGGGGCTCTACGACGGCAACGGGCAACATGGCTGCCATGATGGCGCGTTTCAGCGTGGGATTGTCAGCGTCGAGCCTGGCCATGGCGTGCTGCATGTCGATTAAGTTGGTGCGGCATCTTTGGCAGAGAACTGGCAGCGTTACCGCCCAATCTCGCGCGATGAAGGCATTGTTGCTCGCGACGAGCGTCTCGTCCTGCACGGCGTCTTGAGCGGTTGCGCGTCCGGTGATGCGATCCATGGTCACCGGCAGCGGTTCGCGCCCGCGCGCGAGATGCGCGCCGAGCGTTGCGCCGATCCGCATCAAGCCGTACGCTCTACCACCGTGCCGCACGACGGCCCTTGCTGCGTCGGCGGCATCGTCGCCGCCCAGAATACGGGCCGCGCACCTAAAGATGCCGCCTTCAATTAAATCAAGTTCTAGGTCGAGTGCTGCATCATCAACTGGCGGATCTGCGTAGAGCCGATGGGCGTGCGCGTCTAACAGGCCCGACACGACGTCATGGGGCAGTTGATGGCGTTTCATGACGGCGGTGAACGCGTCGGCAACCGGGTGGCCAGTTCGATTCCCAGTGCGATTCTCAGTTCGACCGCCAGCATCGCGCTCGCGGCCCAGCAACGCATCGCGCCACCACTGCACGCGGATCTCGCCAAGCACAGGATCTCGCACCTGATCGGCAATTCGAAAAAGTTCTGCGCTAAACGCAGCCAATGTGATGAGATCAAGCCGTACGGCCTTGGGCGCAAGCGAGGCCGCGATGGTGCGGTCGATTTCCCAACGGCGCGCAACTGCGATGATCTCGGCCCGCGCGGTGCTCGAGACGAGGCCACTGCCATTGGCAGTCACAGCGGCGGGTTCAGGTCGAATGGGTGAGGCGCTCATCGATCTGGTGTCGCATGTCGCGAGGGACCATCGCTAGGCCGCCCATCGTCACGCAAGAGCCGATCACACTTGCAACCATCACGTTTTAGAAAGTGGCGCTGCACAGTTTTACGCGACAACCAGAAGTGCCGCTGCGACGGCGCGGCGCTCAGCCAGCAGAACATTGTACGTGCGTGCGGCAGCACCTGTGTTCATGATTTCAAGACCAAGACCGGCTGTGGCAAAGGCACGAACAATTGCTTCATTCGGCCAGACCTGATCAGCGCCGGTGCCAAGCAACAGCACGCCAGGCGGGCGCAGCTCTGCCAGTGGTTGCGCCAGCAGGGCGTGCGTGAGGGTGTCGATCGACGTCGCCTCCCAGGCATAGACGCCGCTGGGTAAGCACAGGATCGAGCCGCGATGGCTCATGTCGGCAAAACGAAAGCCGCCATTGCCATAGGCCGTGATGGGCGCTTGCGATGGGTAGCGTGGGACTGCGGCTGTCATCAAATCCGAACCCATCGCATCAGACCGGCTGGCGCGAATGTGGCCACCAGCTCAAGCAGCTCCCGCGCTGACGCCTTTGGCTGCCGCCTCCGACCAATCCCGCTTGACACCGAGGTAGCCAAGAAGCGGGGCTGCAATAAAGATCGAAGAGTAGGTCCCGATGATCACACCAAGCAACATCGCGAAGTTGAAGTTGCGGATCACTTCGCCACCGAAGATGTAAAGCGACAGCAACACAGCGATGGCCGTGATCCCTGTCAAAATTGTGCGTGACAGCGTTTCGTTGATCGACAAGTCGAGCAGCGCGTTCAGGTCCATTTTTTTGAACTTGCGCAAGTTTTCCCGGATCCGGTCAGACACCACCACGGTGTCGTTGACGGAATAGCCAAGAATGGTCAACAGCGCCGCAACGGTCGATAGGTCGAACTCAAACTGGAATAGCGAGAAAATTCCAACGGTCACGAGCACGTCATGGGTGAGCGCCAAAACGGCGCCAAGCGCGAATTGCCATTCAAAGCGAAACCACACGTACATCACAATCGCCAAAATGCCAGCTGCGACGGCGATGATCCCCGTGGTGCGCAATTCGCTCGACACGGCTGGTCCGACAACTTCCACGCGCCGCTGTGTGTAGCCTGTACCAACCGTGTCGATGACTTTCTTCAATGCGACCTGTTGGGCTGCATCACCGCCTGGTTGCTCCTCGATGCGGATCAGCACGTCGGAGGGTCCGCCAAATGATTGAATTTGCACGCCGCCCAACCCGAGCTGACCAAGCTTGTCTCGTAACGCTCCAACATCGGCCGTGCCATTGGTTGCTTGCAGCTCGATCATCGACCCGCCTTTGAAGTCGACGCCGTAGTTGAGCCCGCGGGTAAAGAACAGCCCGAGCGACAGCAGCATCGCGACGATCGACATGCCGACTGCCAGATCGCGATACTTCATAAATGGCAACCGCAAATCATGCGGGAAAAAGTCGAGGCCCTTAAAATTCGGGATCAAGCGCATCAGCACGGTCGTTGGTCACCTAAACCGGAATTTCGAGCGGGCCACGGCCCATGGGTTTCGCGTTGAGCCAGAACGAAATCATCAAGCGCACAACGGTGACCGACGCGA
>JANMII010000298.1:0-2120 GCA_031375665.1 Hyphomicrobium sp. | reverse complement strand
ATCGCAGCGCGTATCCCGGTCATGCCCGCGCCACGTTGCCTGCGTCAAGCGACGCAGCGCCGCGCGACCGGCACGTGTCCCCAACGCGCTAAATCCACCCCGGACGAAATGCCCAAGGCCTACACTGCGCTACTCAACGTTTTGCTGCCGGTGTTGCGCATCAAGGCTGGAGTGGCGGCATCTGGCATCATTCCCTCGCGCATCAATCGACGACGCAGCGGCCCGATGGTGCTGAGGGCGTATAGCCCAGCGCCACGCATCAAGTGGACAGGCAAGTAGGGCGAAAACAAACTGCGATTGAGCAGATCGACGGACCAGACCCGACCCGTGATGTCGGGGCTGCGAGCCGCATTGTAGGCGGCGAGCAATCTGTCTGAGCCGACATCTTGGCCGCTTGATTTGGCAGCAGCGACGCGCTCGACGAGGTCGGCTGCGTCGCGTAACGACAGGTTCAAGCCTTGCGCCCCGATGGGCGGCATGACGTGGCCCGCTTCACCGACGAGCGCAATGCGGTTCTGTCCCATGGTTTCAGCACTTTGACCGCTGAGTGGAAAAACCCGCCGTGGGCCAACATCAGATAATCGGCCAAGGACACTACCGACGTGATTGAATAAGGCGGCCATAAATTCAGCGTCAGATAATTGCGCTAGGTCCGTGCAGATGGCCGGCGTGTCGACCCAAACCAAACTTGATGTGTCGCGACCGCCGACCGTCGGTCCTGGCACCACGGTCAATGGCCCAGCGCGTCGATGAAATTCGGTCGAAATTCGTCGATGCGGCACGGTGTGCGTGAAAGACGTAACCACGGCTGATTGCGGATACGACCAAGCTTTGGTTGCGATTTGTGCTGCGGCCCGTGCCGGAGAGGCTCTGCCATCTGCCGCCACGATCAAACGCGCCGAAACCGTTTCGCCGTCCGGCGTCGTTAGAATAACCCGCTGGCTTTCAATGGCATATTGCGTGATGGCCGAGGTTTCGATGCGGGTGAGATGGTGGCACAACTCAGGCGCTGTTGCCGCGTCTTCGAGTACCGTTGTTAAAGCCGCCGTTGGCACGCTGTAGCCGAAAGCCTCACAGCCGATTTCGCTGGCCCTGAATGTGACTTCGGGCGCTCGCATCATTGCGTCTGTGCCGTCGACGAGACGGATGGCATCAAGCCTTGCGACTGAGCCTGAGAGCTTTGCCCAAACGCCGATATTGCGCAGCAGTTGAACGCCACCTTCGAACATTGCGACGCTGCGGCCATCCGTGGCGCTGGCTTTGGGCCCGATCAGCGCGGTTTTTACGCCGAGCTTTGCAGCCGCGCAGGCGGCAATCAGACCAGCAGGCCCGGCCCCAACGACGGCAATATCAAAATCAGCGTTGGTCAAAATATCAGCGGGTGCGATGGAGGTCTTGGTCATGGGTTGGCTCTAAAAAAGCGTTGTATCCATTCAACCACAGCTCTGCAGGATTGGACCACCTGTTGCAGCAAGGCAACGCGAAAATCAAAGCGATGTCACATAGTTGATAACTTTGAGCGTTAATGACTTCTTAAGCGTGGTGCGATTCAGGGGGCGAGTGCGAACTCGGTACTGATGAAAAACACGGTACCGCGAGCCGTTTGGTCGGCCAGCGAGACGGTTGGGGACTTTCATTCAGAGGGGCGTCATGGCTTCGTTTTATAAAGTAGGGTGCGGGAAGCTTGCCATGTTGGCGGCTCTCGGCGTTTTCGCGGGTTCGCCTGCTACGGCTGCAGATCTTGGCGGCAATTGCTGCGCGGATCTCGAAGAGCGGATCGCGGAGCTCGAAGCGACGACGGCTCGCAAGGGCAACCGTAAGGTCAAGCTCGAAATCTCGGGCCAGGTGAATGAAACGCTTTTGTTCTGGGATGATGGCGTTGAGTCAAACGTTGGCGCCTACACCAACGACAACTCCCGCACGCGGTTTCGCTTTAAGGGCGAAGCAAAGATCGACGCTGATTTCAAAGCCGGTTACCTGATTGAAGTTGGCGTTCGCTCTGCCAACTCAAAGCGCTTTGACCAAGACAACGACAACGGTATCGCCACGACGGATGTTGGTTTCGATCTTCGTCACAGCACATGGTACATCGACAGCAAAACCTATGGTCGCGTTTCGAT
>JANMII010000296.1:0-3483 GCA_031375665.1 Hyphomicrobium sp. | reverse complement strand
GAATGATACCTCGACGCCACCATCGCGCGCCGACTGCAAAAGCCAATGCAATGCGGCCATGGCATTCATATGGGCTTCGTCGGAAAAATAAATTGCCGACGAAAACCGTCCAGCTAGCTCCGGCTCAAGTTCTGCAAACGTGCTGCTAGCAATCCGGCAGCCACCGGCGGTGCGCTTTTCAAAGCGTTGCAGTTCGGCTTGATCGCGCGCGGCTGCAACCACCAGCGTTCCGTTGCAGACCAAATCGGGATAGGCGGCGCGCCAAAGCCGCAAACCTTCATGGCCCCATTGGCGAACTTCAGGTGGTGCGAGCTCTGCCTCGCAATCAGGTGCCAACATGGCGCCCGCCCAACGGCTGGCACTCGACGCAAACGGCACCGCGCTTTCGTCGATAAGACGCACCGCATGGCCATCGGCTGCCAGCACACGCGCTTGCCATAGGCCGACGATACCTGCGCCGACGACGGTTACTGCGAGCTTGGTCACGTCAGGCCTTTGTGGAATGCTTGTTGCGCGTCGCTTAGCATCAATCACCGAGTGCTGCACCCTCGCGACGCGGGTCAACGCCACCTTGCAATTTGCCGTTGCGACGCGCGATCGTGTGGCTGCCCGATGTCATCATGTCGCTGCGAACGCGGTGGCCAAGCCCTTTGAGTTGCAGCGCTGGCCAGATCGTATCGGTGCCAGCTTCAAGTGTAACTGGTCCACCTTCACTGCCGAAGTTTGGCAAGTCGGCCGCCTGTTGGGGTGTCATGGCCCAATCGATCATCGCGATTAGTGTTTTCGTGACGAATAAAATAATGCGGGACCCGCCCGGCGATCCGGTCACGATTTCGAGGCTGCCATCGGGGCCAAACACCAACGTCGGGGCCATGGAGCTGCGCGGTCGTTTGCCAGACTGAACAGAATTGGCGATGGTCACGCCCTTGGCATCAACCGGCAAAAACGAAAAATCCGTTAGCTCATTGTTGAGCAGAAAACCTGCAGCCCAGATGCCCGAACCGAACGCGCTTTCGATTGTGGTTGTCATCGCAACGGCGTTGCCGTCGGTATCGATGACGGAGATGTGGCTGGTGCCGGCAGCTTCCAGTGTCGCGTCGGCTCCGAAGCTGCGGTCTGCAACGCCAGGCGGAAAACCGGCTTCAACTTTTTCGGCTGCTTGGGTGAGATCGATTTTCTTGCGGCGCGATGCGAGGTAGGCCTCATCGAGATAGCCGCGCGGAAGCGAAACGAATGCCGGATCGGCGATATAGCGATTGCGGTCGGCGTAACTGAGCTTTTGCGCTTCCGCGATAACGTGCAACGCGCGGCCTGACATCGATG
Organism: Hyphomicrobium sp.; assembly: GCA_031375665.1. Classification (GTDB taxonomy): domain Bacteria; phylum Pseudomonadota; class Alphaproteobacteria; order Rhizobiales; family Hyphomicrobiaceae; genus Hyphomicrobium_B. The sequence continues at coordinate 2,160 of JANMII010000296.1, read as the reverse complement.
CTTCGGGATCGTGGATATGATCGAATGGCTCGATCAGCTTCATGGTTTGCGCAATCGTCACCGCACCTGATGACGGCGGAGCCATGCCGCAAATACTGCGCGTTCGATAAGTGAAGCACAGCGGTTCGCGCACCACAGGCTTGTAAGCTGCCAAATCTGCGACCTTTAGATCACCGGCGGATGGCTTGGATGTCGCAACGGCCTGCACCATGTGATCAGCGATCTGGCCTGAATAGAAAGCAGCCGCGCCTTCTTTTGCGATCGCCCTGAGTGTCGCGGCGTACTGCGGATTTTTCAACACGTCGCCAGCCCGTCGCGGTGATCCGTCGGCTTCGAAAAAGTACGCGCGGGCGGACGCGGAAAAATGCTCGATACGTTGCCACCGAAGCAGCAACGCCAATCGAATCGGGATTGCAAATCCTGCGTCAGCCAGAGCAATCGCTGGCTCGAACAATCGCTGCCATGGCAATTTTCCAGCGCGTTTGTGGGCCAGCTCCATTGCGCTGACCACGCCGGGTACACCGACACTCAAGCCCGATTGGACCGCGTCAATAAACGCCATCGGCTTGCCGTCGCGAACAAAGCGGTCGGGTCGTGCTGCGGCCGGTGCTGTCTCACGACCATCGATCGTGCTGACGACTTTCGCTTTTGCATCCCATTGAACAATGAACGCGCCGCCGCCGAGGCCTGACGATTGCGGTTCGACCAGACCGAGTACGAGTTGCGCTGCAATCGCCGCATCGATGGCCGAACCGCCGAGACGAAGCATCTGGCGTCCAGCATCAGCTGCAAGTGGATGGGCGGCAACGATCATGTGCCGATCGGCTACGACCGCCGTTTTGGTTTTGGTGCCTGTCCCGGCTTCAGGCTGAAGCGCAACATCTTGCGCCTGCGCACTGACGACCTGAAGTGCGATCCAAAAGCTCAAGCCGAGCGCGCGATAAAACATGGTCATCCTGAAATGCCCCAGGGCTTGATGGTATCCAGAGCTGGCCGGTATATCGCCCGATGAGGCATGCGGTTGCAACCGCACTCAGTGGAAGTCGCGGGATTTTGGAATGATGCGCACGTTGCGCGAATGATGCGGCCTTGGCTCGCGTGAGAAACGCGGGTGCAGGCGCTTATCATCGGCTTGACGTTTTTCATCACCCTGATTGGCACGCGCTGAACCGGGCTCGGGCTTGACCACTTCATCGGCATTGGCGAGCGGGATTTTCATGTCGGCCGCCCACTCCGATAGGGTCAGTAATTGATCGGACAGATCGACCAACTTAACCGAGACCACGTGAATGATATCTTCATGTCGCTGAATGCGGCCTTCGATCAAAATGAGCCGCGCAGTCATGACGATTTTGCGATAGCGCTCCAGCATGCTTGGCCACACGACAGCGTTGGCGACGCCGGTTTCATCCTCGATGGTCATGAACACAACCCCCTTGGCCGATCCAGGCCGCTGGCGCACCAAAATGACGCCTGCCACTTTGACGAAAGCGCCGTTCTTCAAGGTTCTCAAATCGCTACATGGGCTGATTTTTGCCGACGAAAAGCGGGCTCTCAGAAAGCTCATCGGGTGCGCCTTCAACGATAACCGCAAGGTCTGGTAGTCGTTGACGACATGCTCGGACAACGCCATTTCCGGCAGTCGCACATCCGCTTCTTCGCCGGTGTCCAGCGCCGCACTCCATGTGAACAGCGGCAAGGCTGGCGCATTGGCCAAACCTTTCACTTCCCAAAGGGCTTGGCGACGATCATGCCCGAGCGATCGGAACGCATCAGCAGCTGCCAGCCGTTCGAGCGTTGCGCCATTAATGTTGCCGCGGGCTGCAAGATCCTGGATTGAAGCAAACGGCTTTTGCGTTCTGGCGTCGATTATTCGGTTGACGTCGGCTTCGCTCAGGCCGTCGATCTGGCGCAAACCAAGGCGCAGCGCCGGGCCGGTTGCACAATCGTCTTCCAGCGTCGAATCCCAGTTCGAAAAGCTGATGTCGGCTGCGCGGGCTTCGACGCCATGATCGCGCGCATCGCGGACGATTTGTGCTGGCGCATAAAAGCCCATCGGCTGCGCGTTCAGCAGCGCGCACGCAAAAGCCGCCGGATAATGGCACTTGAGCCAAGATGAAACGTAAACCAAATGGGCGAAGCTGGCGGCGTGGCTTTCGG
>JANMII010000321.1:0-25458 GCA_031375665.1 Hyphomicrobium sp. | reverse complement strand
AGCACCGGTGCCGCCAACACCGTCGTGCGTTGATAAAGCGTTTCAGTATCGGTCTTCAGCGCGGTGGCGCCGATCGATTGCGGCACGCCGCCGTGTAAGTCCGTCACATCCTGCTGCATCTGACGCATGGCCTCGACACCCGGTGATCCAGACGTGCCGGCTCGTGGCACATGCGCGCCACCGCGGCTGGCAAGGCGTACGAACGGCGCACCGCGCACAAGTCCCTTCGAGACGTAACGCTCGGGCAAATCGAGGTCGAGCTGGATGTCGGTGTCGGCATCGGATGAACCCAGACCCGTCTCGCCGACGATCTCGCGCGGATCGACATGCGCCAAATCGTGACGGCCAAGATATGACACGGCCAGTTCGCGGAAGATGTAGTCGAGGATTGACGTCGCGTTCTTGATCGTCTCGTTGCCCTGCACCAGACCGGCCGGTTCAAAGCGCGTAAACGTGAAGGCTTCGACGTATTCTTCGAGCGGCACGCCGCCGTGTAAGTCCGTCACATCCTGCTGCATCTGGCGCATGGCCTCGACACCCGGTGATCCAGACGTACCGGCTCGTTGCACATGCGCGCCACCGCGGCTGGCAAGGCGTACGACAGGCGCACCGCGCACAAGTCCCTTCGAGACGTAACGCTCCGGCAGATCGAGATCGAGCTGGATGTCGGTATCGGCATCGGATGAGCCCAGACCCGTCTCGCCGACGATCTCGCGCGGATCGACATGCGCCAGATCGTGACGGCCAAGATATGACACGGCCAGTTCGCGGAAGATGTAGTCGAGGATCGACGTCGCGTTCTTGATCGTCTCGTTGCCCTGCACCAGACCGGCCGGTTCAAAGCGCGTAAACGTGAAGGCTTCGACGTATTCTTCGAGCGGCACGCCGTACTGCAGACCGAGCGAAATGGCGATGGCGAAGTTGTTCATCAGCGAGCGGAAGGCAGCGCCTTCCTTGTGCATGTCGATGAAAATTTCGCCGAGGTTGCCGTTGTCGTATTCGCCGGTGCGCAGGTAAACTTTATGCCCGCCAACGCTGGCTTTCTGCGTGTAGCCTTTGCGGCGACCCGGCATTTTATCGCGCTCTTGCTGGCGAACATACTCGACCCGCTCGACGATGCGCTCGACGATTTTTTCAGTGACTGCCGTGGTGCGTGCCGCCATGCCGACGTTGGCGAGCAATGCTTCCGCAGCCGTCTCATCGTCGCCATCGTCGTCGCCCAGCACTTGGCTGTTCAACGGTTGCGACAACTTCGAGCCATCGCGATACAGCGCGTTGGCCTTGAGTGCTAGTTTCCACGACAGCATGTAAGACTGCTTGCAGTCTTCCACCGTCGCGTCGTTCGGCATGTTGATGGTTTTAGAGATCGCACCCGAGATGAACGGCTGTGAAGCCGCCATCATGCGGATGTGGCTGTCGACCGACAGATACCGCTTGCCCTTGCGGCCGCACGGATTGGCGCAATCGAACACTGCAAGGTGCCGATCCTTGATGTGCGGAGCGCCTTCCAGCGTCATCGCTCCGCAAACGTGTTCGTTGGCGGCTTCGATGTCGCGTTTGGTGAAGCCGAGATGGGCCAGCAAATCGAAGGCTGGATCGGCAAGCTTGTCGGTCGGAATTTTCAAGGTGTCGGTCAGGAACGCATCGCCCAAGGTCCAACGATTGAACACGAACTTGATGTCGAATGCTGACGCCAGCCCGCCCTCGATCTTGGTCAAGATCTCGTCCGTGAAGCCTTTCGACTTCAGCGAGGTGTGATTGATGGCTGGCGCTTGACGCAACGAGGCATGCCCGACGGCGTAAGCTTCAATTTCAGCAATCTGATGCGGCGCATAACCCAGCGTGCTGAGCGCTTCTGGAACCGATTGGTTGATAATCTTGAAGTATCCACCACCGGCGAGCTTCTTGAATTTCACGAGTGCGAAGTCGGGTTCGATGCCGGTCGTGTCGCAGTCCATCACGAGGCCGATGGTACCGGTTGGCGCGACCACGGTGGCCTGCGCGTTGCGATAACCGTGGCGTTCACCGAGCGCTAGCGCGTTGTCCCAGGCGCGTTGCGCGGCGGTGACCAAACGTGGGTCGGTGCACGACGCGTGATCGAGCGGCACCGGGGCAACCGACAATTTTTCATAGCCCTGGCTTTGACCATAAGCCGCGCGACGGTGATTGCGCATCACGCGCAGCATATCGCTGGCGTTGGATTGGTATCCCGGAAATGGTCCAAGTTCGCTGGCCATTTCCGCACTGGTGGCGTACGCGACGCCGGTCATGATGGCCGAGATCGCGCCGCAAATTGCGCGGCCTTCATCGGAATCATACGACGTTCCAGCAGACATGAGCAGACCGCCGATGTTGGCGAATCCGAGCCCCAGTGTGCGGTAGCGATAGCTTAGTTCGGCGATCTGGCGCGACGGGAATTGCGCCATCAATACCGAGATTTCGAGCACGACCGTCCACAACCGGCAGGCATGCTCGTAGGCTTCGATGTCGAACGATTTATCGTCGCGGCGGAAGCGCAGCAGGTTGAGCGACGCGAGGTTGCAGGCTGTGTCATCAAGGAACATGTATTCCGAGCACGGATTGGACGCGCGGATCGGGCCGGACTGCGGGCAGGTGTGCCAATCGTTGATCGTCGTGTGGAACTGAATGCCGGGATCGGCAGACGCCCAAGCGGCATGTCCGATCTGTTCCCACAGCTCGCGCGCCTGCAACGTCTTCACAACCTTGTTGCCGAGACGCGACGTCAGGTTCCAGGGTTGATCGTCGACCACGGCGTTGAGGAATTCGTCGGTGACGCGAACAGAGTTGTTCGAGTTCTGACCAGCAACCGTCAAATAGGCTTCGCTATCCCAATCGGTGTCATAGGTGTCGAACGCGATTTCGGTATAACCCTGCTTGGCGAATTGAATGACACGCAGCACATAGTTTTGCGGCACGAGATCGCGCTTGGCATCGCGGATCGCTTGCTTGAGCTTTGGGTTCTTGAGTGGGTCGTAGCAGCGCTCGTCAGGTTGCGCCTTCGGTTGCCCAGTGCCAACCGTCGCCTCGCCGTCGCCCTCGCAGTTGACGCAGGCCTTCATGACGGCCTTCAACCGCTTCTGGCAAATCTTCGAGCCGGTGACGAGGGCTGCAACCTTCTGCTCTTCGCGCACCTTCCAGGTGATGTATTCTTCAATGTCGGGATGATCGACATCGACGACGACCATCTTGGCCGCGCGCCGGGTCGTACCGCCCGACTTGATGGCGCCAGCCGCCCGATCGCCGATTTTGAGGAAGCTCATTAAACCGGACGAGCGCCCACCGCCCGACAGCTTCTCGTTGGCGCCGCGCAATGATGAAAAATTCGATCCCGTGCCTGAGCCATATTTGAAGAGGCGCGCCTCGCGCACCCACAAATCCATGATGCCACCGTCGCCGACGAGATCGTCGGCGACTGATTGAATGAAGCAGGCGTGGGGCTGGGGGTGCTCATAAGCCGACGTTGAATGTGTCAGTTCGCCGGTCTGATGATCGACGTACATATGGCCCTGGCCCGGACCATCGATGCCGTACGCCCAGTGCAATCCAGTGTTGAACCACTGCGGCGAGTTCGGCGCTGCCATCTGCATGGCCAACATATAACGATGCTCGTCGAAGAACGCCTGAGCGTCGTCCTCTGTTGTGAAGTATCCGCCTTTCCAGCCCCAATACGTCCACGTGCCAGCAAGACGATCGAACACCTGGCGCGCGTCAGCTTCGCCGCCGTAGCGCTCGTTTTCAGGCAATACCGACAGCGCGGCAGCATCTGGAATTGAGCGCCACAGCCACGACGGAACTTGTGTTTCTTCGAGCTTCTTCAAGCGGCGCGCAACGCCAGCTTTGCGAAAATACTTTTGCGCCAAAATGTCGGCGGCGACCTGACTGAAATGTTCTGGAACGTCGAAGCCTTCGAGGCGGAAAACGACAGACCCATCCGGGTTCTTGATTTCAGACGTCGCACGCCGGAATGGCATTGTGGCGTAGGGCGACTGTCCAGCCGTCGTAAAGCGCCGCGTGATCTTCATAATTTCGTGCCCCCGAATGTCCTTAGTGCGGCTGTCTGGCCAGCACTCTCGTTTCATGTCGTGTCGTGTCGTGTTTCGTCGTCATGTCTGGCCAGCCGCTGATTAATGTCGGCCGACACGCTATTGTCGTCGTCACATCAAGCCCGCGCGCCCCTCGTGCGCGAGCGTGGAACTTGAACTGTCATTCATGAACTGCTGCCCGATCCGGCCGACTTCAACCTGAGCAGATTACCCGCCGGATCGACTTCGGCCCGAGTGAGCATTGCAAGCAACTCAACCCGCCGGATCCGCCAACTGCGACAATGCCACAACAGTTTCACTGCGTTTGAACCAGAACGAATTGCGATCGCTCGCAACCTCAACGGACCGGAAAACGATGACGATAGCTGCTGATTTCGCAGCAAATTCGCGTTTGGCGAAGCCTCAACCCATCGCCCACGTGACAATCCAAAAGTTAGGACGATTCGATCCAAACGTCATCCGGAAATCGGCACATATTGTGGTGGCGGCTGCAACCGGCACAACATATAGTGGTGTTGGCAACTTGTGGATGAAAGTCCCGCGAATGCCTGGATTTGGCGGGTTAGCCGCCACATCGCGCGAACCTGGGGCTGTTGGTAAGTCGGTTGCCGATTGATGATTCAGTCTGGCCTGAGGCAGCGTACAGCGATTCCGCACCACAGGTGTTGCGCTGCCGCACCGCTCGCGCTGCGCCATCGCACTTGCTGGACATCGGATCGCAACCGCGGTTAATCGAGGAGACGTAAACGCACTTTTTTACGCCACGAAAAGGTATCTCGATCGATGAGCATATTGAGCGAAATCTTTAGTTGGTGGGGCGGGAATACTTGGGGCACACGTTTGTTCACCTGGCGAAAAGGCAAGCTCGTCGGCGAGGACCAACTGGGCAACAAATACTATGTGCAGAGCCAGGGGATAGGGCCGCTCGGCGTGCCGTCGCGCTGGGTCATCTACCGCGATCTCTCGGAAGCCTCGCTAGTGCCGCCAGAATGGCACGGTTGGCTGCATCACACCGTCGATACACTCCCGACCGATGAACCGTATCAGGCCAAGCCGTGGCAGTTGCCACACAGGCCCAATATGACCGGCACGCCAGGGGCCTACCGTCCGCAAGGCTCGATTTTAGGCGACGGCGTGCGCGCCAAAACCACGGCCGACTATAAACCGTGGACGCCCAACTGACCTGCTGGACAAGAATTGGTGCGACGTTGGTTTCGTACCTCGGCGTCGGGCACAACTAGCGTGTCGGTTCGCTTGACGTTTGCAGACCTAATAATGCCCAGCTCTGTGGATGGCAGGCGTGTCGGCACAATCAGCACTGGCGCGAAGCGGCCACCTTGGTGCCATGTTCCCTACGCAATGACGGTAATGGTGGATGACGTGCGCCAATTGGCAAATCTTAGAGGTGCCCGCTTGGACGGACGATCGACACCGCGCTGGATCGCGACAATCATCATGGCGGTCGGTTTAATGTTCGCGAGCCACGCGCCCGCCTCTGCCGAACGCATTGAGAATCAGGTGGCTGTGTTTTCCGCGCTCGACAAAGTCACGGCCCGCATCTCAAAATTTGAAGTCGCCCTTGGTCAGTCGGTCACATTCGGATCGTTGAAGGTGACGCCGCGCGCATGTTTTTCGCGCCCCACCACAGAGCAGCCAAAAACCTCGACGTTTGTCGAAGTTGACGAATTGCAACTGGATGGCAAAGAATCTCGCATTTTTACCGGCTGGATGTTTGCTGAAAGCCCCGGCCTCTATGGCGTCGAACATCCGACCGCTGACGTTTGGCTAACCGAGTGCCAAAAGCCGAAGACGACAACCGCACAAAAAGCGCCAGCGCCACGTCCGCCCAGCAGCAAAAATTCATCCTCCACCAACGGGGGCGACGCCAGCGGTGAGGCACCAGTGGCAGACGATGCTATCAATCCTGCGCAGCCGGACGCGATTGATCAGGAGCCGCGCCGCCGCGTCAGGCGATAAGCGTGGTCAAATATCTGCTGTGGTCTGTGCGACCACTGCTCGATAGGGTTCGACGAGCGACAGGCGACCAGCGGCAAGCGACTAGCGACTAGCGACTAGCAGCGAGTAGGCGCGCGGCACGCGGCGCGAAGTAAGTGAAAACCCCGCAAGCCCCTGCTCGCTTGAAGGCCAGCAGGCTCTCAAGCATGGCCTTATCTGGGTCGAGCACGCCTTGTGCCGCAGCTGCTGAAATCATCGCGTATTCACCCGACACCTGATAGGCCAACGTCGGCACTCCAAACGTAGTCGAAACGCGCTGCACGATGTCGAGATACGGCATACCTGGCTTGACCATCACCATGTCGGCACCCTCCGCGATATCGAGTGCGACTTCACGCATCGCTTCATCGCTATTGGCCGGGTCCATCTGATACGTCCGTTTGTCGCCCTTCAAAAATCCTGTTGAGCCGACGGCATCCCGGAACGGCCCATAGAACGCGCTGGCGTATTTGGCGGCATAAGACATCAGTTGTGTATTGTAATGGCCTGCGTGTTCGAGCGCCTGGCGGATGGCGCCGATGCGACCGTCCATCATGTCGGAGGGTGCTAAAATGTCGGCACCGGCATCGGCCTGCATCAGCGACTGCCGGATCAAGGCGGCGATGGTTTTGTCATTGTGAATTTCATCGCCGATCAACAGGCCATCGTGACCGTGACTGGTGTAGGGATCGAGCGCGACGTCCAAAATGACGCCGAGGTCGAGGTTTGCTTTCTTGATGGCGCGCGTGGCACGGCACACCAGATTGTTGGGATTGAACGCTTCGGTTGCGTCTGCGCTTCGCAGTTTGGGGTCAGTGAACGGAAACAGTGCGATTGCTGGGATGCCGAGATCCGCTGCTTCGCGCGCCGCTTCCACGATCAAGTCGACCGACAAGCGCTCCACGCCCGGCATCGACGAGATGTGGCTGCGTTGACCTTTGCCCTCAAGCACAAACATTGGCCAGATCAGATCCTTGGCCGACAGCGAGGTCTCGCTGATCAAATTGCGCGCCCACGCGGCCTTGCGATTGCGGCGTGGGCGAACAAGCGGAAATCCTCCGAGGCCATCCGGTGCTGCCGCTGGAGTAAGATCCGCCGACGGGGTTTTAGCTTTTGTTGCGCGCTTGTTTGGCGCCATGGGCCACGTCCAGGTCAGGTGTTCTAAATCGACGTTAGGCCGCCCCGATCTCATCATGACATGCGGTCAACGGCTGCAGCGATCGTAAGCACGTTATTCGTCAAAGGGAGCGCTTGCGATCGTCTGTGCACCATGGCCGTCACGGTCAAAGCTTGGCAAGCAGTGACGGTCAACGTGGTTGCTGAATTGGTTAATCGCAAATTTTCTTATGTTTCCGCGGCGCCATATCGACGTGGAAATGATTGCGATGGGCGGCGTTGGCTTCTGGCCCAAGAGTGGTGCCGAAAATTTTGCATGCGGCTTCTTGTGCGTCGTGCAGAAACGCACGGCGCTTTTCTGCGGTCGGTTCAGCCGTTGGCTTAACGAGTTCGAGCTTGATGACGGCTTTCGGGCCGCCCAGCTTGTTAGGTTCCGACAATCCGAACATCGGTTCGGCATTGGCTTTGCCGCCAGGGGGATCGGCTTTGCCGCCTGGAAGCGTGATCGTCAGCTTCGATTTGCCGTTGGTAACGGTCGAGGTCGCGCCGCCAACCGCCGCCGTGCCAACGGTTGAACCCGTCGTGATTGGGGGAGCGGAGTCTGATTGTTCGGTTGCCGATTTTCGCGCGGCAGCGGTCTTGGTCCCAAGTGCGCGCTGCGTTTCTTGTGCCGCCTTGTCGGCTGCAAGCTTGCTGGCCAGCGCCCTCTCAGCCGCGGCCTTTTCGGCTGCAATTCGGGCTAAAATTTCGCGCTGCGGCGTTCCCCAATGTTCGAGCACGTAAGCCGTTTTACCAGCCGCCGTCACGAAGCCCCTGATGTCGAGCGCGTTGGCGACACCATGCTCGCTCAGTTTGTTCCCAACGCGTCCGTAGGCGTTGCGGCAAGCGTAATCGCTCATGTTTTCGATTTTGATGATGTCGGAACCAAAATGTTTTTTTGCCAGCGGCTGAAGGTCTGCATCCAGCCAAGTGCTGAGTGCTTCAGCGAGTTCGCACGTCATCGTCGCTGGCGGTGAAATCGCAACCTCTGGGTTCTGACCGATGCTGACCAACTGTATGGGCGCTGGTGCCCCGCATGAACCTTCTTTGATGGGCGGCTGCGCAATTGCGACGGCGTTGATGCGTTTTAGAATGATGGAGCATCGGTCTTTGGCCTGCGTGACCTCAGCTTCGGTCCATGTCGACGGCGGCAGCGTCGAAGCCGTGGCCTCTGCTTTGGCCTCATCGACTGTTTTGGGCCAGGACGCGGGCGGCTTTCGCACGGCTTCCACAGCGGGCACCGAAATGGCCGGCTTGGTGGCGAGCTGTGATGGTGGCTGCGCAGCGGTGCCAAGCTGCGTACCAACCGGTGGTGGCGGCAAAGCTACGGACGCGCTTGGTGGTTCGGCCGGCGGTTTTGCAATCTGCTTTCGTTTCGAGCGTTTTTCGGTCGTTTTTTCACGCTTTCGTTTTTTATCGGTCCCGATCGATGTTGTGACATCAACGCTTGCCGCAGCCACGTCGTGAGCAGCCGTGATGGCAGCCGACCCCAAACCCTCGACCACAGTCACAAATTTTGCAACATCGGGATCGGCTAGGGCCGGAGCGGCGCGCCAGCCGAAAACGGTCAGTGCAATAATGGGACAGCACAGCCAGATCGTTGTGGCCGATCGGCATGAACCGCGTGATAAAAATCTGTACGACATTTTAACGCTACTCCGGTCCGCGCAGGGCTTGGATGCCCGCGGCAAGTCCCAGCCAAATTCGATTGCAACCCAATATCAAAACCCCCCGCCTGGCGCGCATGTTCCCCCGAACAGCAACTCGACCAATCGCACCCGGTCGAACCGAGCCCGGTCTGAAACCTGGCAGGCCCTAGCCGGCGAGCCCTCGAATGCCCGGTCGGCCCGCGTCGAAATGATCAAAATCGATCGAAAGCCATCAATTTGCGGCTACAGCTGAGCAGCGCGCCGAATCAGTTGCCACACCGAGCAAAATGGTGGCCGGTTTGTAGGGGCAAATTGTGGCAACAGGGACCGATTTGAGCCATATCTTCACGGCGGAAACTCCGCGTCGGACATCATAATTTTCGCAATTGAATGAGAACGTTGCCATGGGCGATACAATGACGTCGCAGACCTTTGCTGGCGTGCAGGATACCAGCACCGGTTCCATGCCGCCGAAGGTTCTTCTCGAACGGCGCGGGGCGATGCGCCTCTTCACGCTCAATCGGCCAAAAACGCTCAATGCCTTCGACGACGATATGCGCAAAATCATCGCCGACGAAATCCCACGCGTAGCGCGCGACCCCGACACTTATGTGGTTGGTTTCCAGTCAGCCAGTCCCAAAGCGTTTTCGGCAGGCTGCGACATCCGCGCGCTAATCGCCACAGCGCAGCGTGACATGGAGGAAGCCAAAAGTTATTTCCGAGCCGAATATAGCCTGAACTGGCTGCTCGATTTTTTTTCTAAACCAACGGTTTCGTTCATTGACGGCATTTGCATGGGATCGGGTGCTGGGCTGAGTTGCTACAACACGCACCGGGTGGCTGGCGAACGCTATCAATTCGCCATGCCGGAAACAGCCATCGGTCTGTTCCCTGATGTCGGCGTCGCCCATGTCCTGGCGTCATTGCCATGGCCGATGGGGCTTTTCCTCGGATTGACCGGTCGGTCAACGCAGCGCGCGGATGCTGCCTGGCTCGGCCTTGTCACCCACTGCATCGATGCGGCCCGTTTTCCAGCCATCATCGATCAACTTGCCGACGCCCAACCCATCGACCCACTGTTGGACAGCCTCAACATCGATTGCAGTCCAGGCCCACTACAGCGCGATGCCGCAATGATCGAAGATCTTTTCTCGGCCACCACACTGCCTGACATTTTGCGGCGGCTCCAAGGCGCAAGCGGTGTGTCGGCGCTATTTGCAAACAGCGTGCTTGATGAATTAAAACAGAAATCTCCGTTATCTTTGCTGATTACGGATCGACACATCCGGTCTGCTCGAAAGATGGATTTGCGCGACACTCTTATTCAGGATTACCGATTGGCGGTACGATGTCTGGCTGGGCACGATTTTGGCGAGGGCGTCCGTGCCATGATCATCGACAAGGACAAAGATCCGCATTGGTCGCCAGCCCGCTTAGAAGATGTGACGGCTGAACACGTCGATCAATATTTTATGCCGGTTGAAACCGGTGATCTGATACTCCCAAGCCGGTCTGAAATGCAGGCGGCGCGGGTTTGAATGGTCGTCGGCGAGAGATTGATAAACATTTAGCGATGCCATTAAGTCCGTATTAGGCACGCTTGCAGCTCGGCGACGAATATGGTTTAAATTCTATTAGAAACACCCCTTGCTACTATTCTTTTACTATATCTATTCAGGCGCCATTTATTCATCTCTGTTATCACTTGGGCAACCCGGAATAATGGGAAGCGTCAAAACTGATAACAGACAGGGTAAGTCACATGGGTACCGCATTGGACGTAGCGCGTAATCGCGCTCCGGTGCAGGACGAAAGTTTTCGCACTGAATACCTGCAGGCGCTTCGCTTGATAGAGCGACTGCACCGCTTGCTTCTCGATGTCATTAAGGACGAGTTCGATCGCCAGGGCGGATCTGAGATCAACAGTGTGCAAGCCTTGCTGCTCTATAACATCGGCGAAGGCGAGTTGACGGCTGGCGAACTGAAAACACGTGGCTATTATCTCGGCTCGAACGTTTCTTACAATTTGAAGAAGCTCGTCGACATGGGCTTCATCCATTACAAACGCTCCGACACGGATCGACGCTCCGTGCGAGTCAGCCTGACCCAAAAAGGTCTGGATGCCTGCGAGATCGTCAGTAAACTCTACCATCGTCAACTCGGCTCGGTGCAGGCCGTTGGCGAAATCTCCAACGACGATGTTAAGGGTCTGAACAAGTCACTTGTTCGCCTTGAACGCTTTTGGTCGGACCAAATCCGCTACCGCTTGTAACCGCGGGTCGACAGCCACTTGACGCAACCTGAGCCGCTCGGACTGTGTCCGGGCGGCTGTTTGTTTTTCATGACGTTTTCGACGGCTCAGTTAAAGCGCCGCTGCGGAAAGCGGGGCTTCCGAACGCCGGGCTTCCGAAGGCCGGGCTCCCGAAATAGGGGCTTCCGAGGAACGGGGCTGGAGCGTACGGCTGTGGCGGACCTGCCGCGCCGATCTTGCTTTCGAAGCCTCCGCGCGGCTCGGGTATCGCTGCTCGCCACATTCCTCGATACGGTCCGTGCAACAAAAGATTTGCTTAACCAATTTATCAGACTTCTGATCGGGTCACGGTCACGGCCTCCAAACCGGCGTTAGGAGCGCAGTTGGTGACAACGATGATGGTTGAGGCGAACGGCCCTCTAAGCCCACACGGGCAAGGTCAAGCGGCGCATGATCGGCGTCGCCGAATGATGTCGAGTATCGTCGTGGCGTGAGGATAATGATTTGGGACAGCGCATTTGACATGTGATCTCCGAACGGCCGCAATGCAACCGGAGCGCACAAACATGCAGCCAGTGTCGATCTGTGTGGCGATCATTGCCGCGTTGACCGTTGCGTTCGGTTCAACGGTCGTGTCGGCGCAGGATTCCTCGAACTGGTTTCAGTTTGGCACCGTTGGGCCTGGCCCAGGTAGCGGCAGCGAGAGCTACGACCGCGAATTTGTCCGCGACTGGGAGTCTAATCCTCCCAAAGGCTATGCGACGCTGTCTAAATCAAACATCGAAGCCACGAAATCAGCCATCACGCGGTTTTCGGCCATGGTCTCAGCCGGTGGTTGGGTTGCCCTGCCGGAGCCGATCAAAGTCGATGGTCAATGGGAGTTGCTGCAAGCTGGAAGCAGTGGCCCAGCGGTGCGTTTGCTGCGCGCCCGCTTGGCGATGTCTGGCGAACTTAAAGACGACGGTGCAACGTCGGCATCGTTCGACTACACGCTCGAAAAAGCGGTCAAGCGGTTCCAGGCTTCTAACGGTCTATCGCCGACAGGGATCGTCGATAAACGCACGGTTGCGGCCCTAAACGTGCCAGCGGATGCGCGATTGAAACAACTTAAAACGAATCTCACGCGACTACAGCAATTGGTGCCAGCCACCGCCAAAAAATACGTGATGGTCAATATTCCGTCGGCCCATATCGAGGCGGTGGACAACGGCGAGATTGTCGCGCGCTATGCTGGCGTCGTTGGCAAAATTGATAGGCCAACGCCGCTGCTGCAATCGTCAATTACGGATCTCAATTTTAATCCGGTGTGGCGCTTGCCCCCGACCGTGATCTCGGAGGATTTAATCCCGCGCGGTCGTGAGATGCAGGCCAAGGGCCAAGACGTGCTCGAAAAATTCAAGATCGACGCGTATGACGGCGGCGGCAAAAAAATGGTCACCAGCAAGATCAACTGGAGCAAGGTTTTGCCAGGCACGTACACCTACAGCCAGCAGCCTGGCAAAGAAAACCCGCTGGGTTTCTTGAAGATCAATTTCGGTAACGCGCACTCAGTTTATATGCATGACACGCCTTCAGACCGGATCTTCGGCCGGAATTTTCGTTCGGCAAGTTCGGGCTGCATTCGCGTTCACAATATTGATCATCTGGCGACGTGGTTGCTGGGCGCGCAAGGCGGATGGAGTGCTGAGAAAATCGCTCAGATGAAAGAGACCGGTCAGCGCCTCGACGTTCGGCTTAAAAAGCCGGTGCAGTTGCATTTTGTCTACGTCACAGCTTGGGCAACCGAAGACGGCGTGGTGCAATTTCGCCGCGACCTGTACCAGCGCGACGGCATTGGAGCGGTCGCCGCCACCTATTGACGGCCGTGCGTTCTTATTGCGGGTCGGATCACGCTCGCCGACACCGACCTACTTGAAATTGTGATTGATCTAGCGAGGTTAGACGTGCACACCGTGGGCTAGTCGCGGCGCTGTGCGCGCCCCATCATCGTCCGAAAAAGACCGAAAGCATTATGGATTTCGCTTCTCATTCCGAAACCCCGACCGATGAGGAATTGCTCCGCCTCGACAATCAACTTTGCTTTGCCCTTTACGCGGCGACGCGGGCCATCATGCGAACGTACCGCGAGCGGCTTGATCCGCTGGGTCTGACGTATCCGCAGTACCTCGTCATGTTGGTGCTTTGGCAGGGCGACGATCTCACCGTGTCGGAAATCGGCGACAAGTTGATGCTCGATTCCGGCACGCTCACGCCGCTCCTGAAACGCCTTGAAGCGCTCGCTGTCGTGACGCGTAAGCGCGGTCGTGACGATGAGCGTCAAGTGCGCATTTCGCTGACACCTAAGGGCAACGCGCTGAAGCCTGATGCCCTCGATGCCCGCAAATTTGTGGCGTGCCGTTTAGAGATGAGCGAAGGCGATATCCTGAAGCTCCGCTCGGACATCATGGGACTGGTCACGACACTCACCGGCAGCTGTATTTCCCAAGCCGCGGAATAGTCTCTGCACCGCAAAAGACTTGCTGCGCCGCCGCATCGAATTCCGTGATCATTGTGCGACAGAGGCTGGCGGTGCTGACGCGCGCAAGCTATGAAATTGTGCGCAATTTAATTGATAACAATCCAAATAAACAATCGCGCACGGAGGAAACACGCCATGAAGAGTTTGATCAAAATTTCGGGTCTGGCATTGGCCGTAGCGGTGGGCGGTAGCATCGCTTCGTTCTCGACATCGACTTACGCCGAGGAGCAATCGCTCTATGATCGCATCGGCGGTTACAAAGCGGTCGCCGCATCGGTCGATCATCTTGTCGACAACATCTACAAGAACAAAACGCTCAACCAAAATCCTGCGCTCAAAGCGGTCCACGATCTCGACGAACGCGCGGCGTTCAAATTAATCCTCGCCACCTGGGTGATAGAAAATACCGGCGGACCGAAAGTGTACATTGGTCGCCCGATGGACAAAGCTCACGCCCACTTGAGCATATCGAGCAGAGAGTTCGACGTCATTTTGCACGAGTGCAAAGAGACATTTTATCAGCTTGGCGTGCCCGAGAAGGAGTTGAATGAATTGATGGCTGGTCTTGAAGCCCAGCGTGAAAAGGTTGTCACGGCTGAGCCGAAAAAGGGCTGACGCGCGAGCTGGCAACGGGGAGGGCGATGTCGAGCTTTCGGCAGATCCCTCCCATTTGACTGACCGTATACCCTCCGAATGGCTGCAAATGGCCACGAACAGGCCGCACAACAGGCATCGCCAACGCTCGGCGGTAATTTGGTTTCGCGCGACGAATTCGCACTAGCCCAATGCCTAAAGCCTTGTCATAAGAGCGGCGAAAAAAGTGGCGTTGGGTAAACGCTGCCGGGAGTGAAAAGAAGTTTCATGACCTACGAAAAGAAGCTCAGCGACGCCCTCGACGCCGTCAAACGCGAGGGTCGATATCGGGTTTTTGCCGACTTGAAGCGTCGCCGAGGGGAATTTCCGAAGGCTGACGTCTACAGCGCCAACGACGCGCGGTCGATCACGGTGTGGTGCTCAAACGATTATTTGGGCATGGGACAAAACGCCAAAGTCGTTGCGGCCATGCATGAAGCAATCGACCTGGTCGGCGCCGGCTCTGGCGGCACGCGCAATATTTCTGGTACGACCCGCTACCACGTCGAGCTCGAACACGAGATCGCCGACCTGCACGGCAAGGAAGCAGCACTTCTGTTTACGTCGGCCTATGTTGCTAACGAAGCAGCGCTGTCGACACTGGTGCAATTGCTGCCCGGTTGCGTTGTATTCTCGGACGAAAAAAATCACGCCTCGATGATTGCCGGGATCCGTAACGGCCGCGGTCCAAAGCAGATTTTTCTACACAACGACATCGGTGACTTGGAAGCCAAGCTCAAGAGTGTGCCGCTAACGACGCCGAAGATCATTGCTTTTGAAAGCGTGTACTCGATGGACGGTCACGTCGCGCCCATCGCCGCGATTTGTGATCTGGCCGAAAAGTATAACGCGCTGACGTATCTCGACGAGGTCCATGCCGTTGGCCTTTACGGCCCACGCGGCGGTGGTATCGCTGAGCGCGATGGCGTCATGGGCCGCGTTGACGTGATCAACGGAACGTTGGCTAAGGGCTTTGGCGTCATGGGCGGCTACATCGCGGCCAGCCGCACGTTGTGCGATGCCGTTCGCTCGTACGCCCCGGGGTTTATTTTCACGACATCGCTGGCGCCGGTTATTGCTGCCGGCGCCCTCGCTTCAATTCGGCATTTGAAGACAAGCGCCATCGAGCGTGAGCGTCATCAGGAGCGGGCGCGGACGTTGAAGCGGCGCTTGGCGGCTGCCGACCTGCCGGTGATCTCGGGCCCAAGCCACATCGTCCCCGTGCTGGTTTCCGACCCGGTTCGGTGCAAAGCACTCTCCGATGTGCTGCTCAACTTGCACGGGATTTACGTTCAGCCGATCAATTACCCGACCGTGCCGCGTGGCACGGAGAGATTGCGATTAACGCCGTCACCACAGCACACCGACGCCGATATGGATCGGTTGGTGGCGGCGTTGACCGAATTGTGGTCGCAGTGTCCGCTGATGTTGATTGAGAGCTTGGCCGAAGCAGCCGAGTGATGACGCGTGGGGGTGGGTTGGTTCCGCGTCGTGTCACGGCACCGGTTGGTGCGATGGTGGATGGCTAGGTGATCGGCAGCCCAAGCGACCGCGTACGGTAGTCTAAGTGCATGTGCCGCGCCGTTTTTACGCGGAATTTTCTTGGCTTTCGGTATTGAGCCGCCGCCCGGCATTTCGTACGATCCATCGACAGATCAGGTTCCGTGGAGTTGCATTGAAATCTATGGCGGGCCTGCTGGACGTTCGCGACGCGATTGGCGTGTTCGCAGGCCGTGACGGCGGGCTAAGGCGGTACAGCCGCCGACGACGACAGCCCGAACACAGACCAATCATCCCGAACGCGCCAAAATCAAGAACACCGTCACCAACCAGAAGGAAATGCCATGTCGACCGCTCCGGCCATTGCTAATTCGCAGACCTCGCGCTTCTTCAAATCGCATTTGTCCGAAACCGATCCAGAATTGTTCGGCGCCATCCAAAAGGAGTTCGGCCGCCAGCAGCATGAGATCGAGCTCATCGCGTCGGAAAACATCGTGTCCCAGGCTGTGCTTGACGCAGCCGGATCAGTGCTGACCAACAAGTATGCCGAAGGCTATCCAGGCAAGCGCTACTACGGTGGTTGCCAGTTTGTTGATATCGCGGAAGAACTGGCGATCGACCGCGCCAAGAAGTTGTTCAACTGCGGTTTTGCCAACGTTCAGCCGAACTCGGGATCGCAGGCCAATCAGGGCGTCTTCCAGGCGCTTGCGAAGCCGGGCGACACTATCCTTGGCTTGTCGCTTGCAGCCGGTGGTCACTTGACCCACGGCGCTTCGGTCAACCAGTCGGGAAAGTGGTTCAAGGCCGTGCATTATGGCGTCAAGCCAGACACGCACTTGATCGACATGGATGAAGTGCGCAAGTTGGCTCACGAGCACAAGCCGCGCATGTTGATCGCGGGCGGTTCGGCCTACCCACGGACAATCGATTTTGCTGCTTTCCGTGCCATTGCGGACGAAGTCGGCGCACACTTCCTGGTCGATATGGCGCATTTTGCCGGTTTGGTTGCGGCTGGCCTGTATCCAAGCCCGTTCCCGCATGCTCACGTGGTCACGACAACCACTCACAAAACTCTGCGTGGCCCGCGCGGCGGCATGATCTTGACCAATGACGAAGATCTGGCGAAGAAGTTTAACTCAGCGATCTTCCCTGGCATCCAGGGCGGCCCTCTGATGCATGTCATCGCTGGTAAAGCAGTCGCCTTCGGCGAAGCGCTGCGGCCAGACTTCAAGCTCTATATCCAGAGCGTGATCGCAAACGCCAAAGCAATGGGCGAGACGCTGGTGCAGAACGGGTTTGCTCTTGTGTCTGGCGGCACCGATACGCACTTGATTCTCGTCGATCTGCGACCGAAGAATTTGACCGGCAACATTGCCGAGAAGTCGCTCGGCCGTGCCCACATCACCTGCAACAAGAATGGCATTCCGTTCGACCCGGCAAAGCCGATGGTAACATCAGGAATTCGCCTTGGTTCGCCGGCCGGCACAACCCGCGGCTTTGGCGTGGCTGAATTCCAAGAAGTCGGTCGTTTGATCACCGAGGTCCTGGAAGGCTTGTCCAAGAATGGCGAAGAGGGCAACGGTGCCGTTGAAGCAGCCGTCAAAGCCAAGGCGACAGCCCTGTGCGACAGGTTCCCGATCTACGCTTGATTGCGTCGTTCGATCTAAGGCCTCAAAGCCTATCGGGAGGCGCTCCGGTAACGGGGCGCCTTTTGCTTTGCGCCAGACGCGCTCTATACACCACAGTCTCTATGCACCACGACATTGAGCCGCTCAGTTCGCGCTATCTTGTCGACAACTGGCAACGGTATAGAACGAGAGTGACGCAACGTTTCGTTGGCCATTATGCCGATGCTGGAGCCTTGACCACCCGATGCGTTGTCCATTCTGTGGCAGTGAAAACAGCCAAGTGAAGGATAGTCGGCCCTCGGATGAAAACTCTGCCATCCGGCGGCGGCGCATCTGTTCCGATTGCGGCGGCCGCTTCACGACCTTTGAGCGCGTTCAATTGCGCGACCTCGTCGTGGTTAAAAAATCCGGCCGCAAAGTGGTGTTCGATCGCGAAAAACTATCACGGTCGATTTCGGTCGCCTTGCGCAAACGGCCGATTGAACCCGAACGTATCGAGCGCCTCGTCACCGGGCTGGTCCGGCAACTCGAAAGCTCCGGCGAAAACGAAATCTCGTCCGCCGAAATTGGCGAATTGGTCATCGCGGCGCTGCGCGAACTCGATCCGGTGGCGTATGTCCGCTTTGCATCCGTTTACCGCGATTTCAGAGATACCGCCGATTTTCAAGCTGTGCTGCGAGAACTGGCGAGCGACGCCCGCAAGACGTTACGTGACAGCGATGATTATTCAGGCGATGACGAGCCGCAGCGCACCGACATCGCAACGCGCAAGCCGCCGACCTAACGTCGCCGCCAGCGCTAGCCTGCAGGTCGCTCTCAACGACCAAGTCTCTGGACGGCCAGACCGAACGCAGATTGTGGAATTGGCCACCGCACACAACTCGACTGACCCGCTAAGTATCGCTGACGCTTGAGCACTCCTAAAACCCATGACCGCTGCGCACGTAACGGCCTTCGACGAGCATATGATGGCGATTGCCGTGCATATGGCTCGAAAGGGGCTCGGCCAAACCCGACCCAATCCGTCCGTCGGTGTCGTTATCGCCGATGAAGCAGTCGGCGAGATCTTGGCACGCGCCGTAACGGCGAACGGCGGTCGACCCCACGCTGAAACGCAAGCCATCGCCACAGCGGGGTCGCGCGCACGAGGCGCCACGCTCTATGTTACGCTGGAGCCGTGCTCGCACCACGGCTACACAGGACCATGCGCCGACGCGATCATTGCCGCCGGCCTCGCGCGCGTTGTTGTTGCCATCGAAGATCCAGATCCGCGCGTTGCGGGCCGCGGCCTTGATCGTCTGCGCGCAGCTGGCATCAAGGTTGTGCGCGGCGTGCTGGCGGCCGAGGCGCGCTGGGTGACGCGCGGCCACATTGTTCGTGTTACCGAGCGGCGGCCGTTCGTGACACTGAAGATCGCGGTGGACGCCGATGGTCGTGTGCCGCGCGGCAATGGCGATGGTCCGACGTTTGTTACCAGTGAGATATCGCGAGCGCACGGTCACTTGTTGCGAGCACGCCATGACGCCATTCTTGTCGGCGAGGGCACCGTGCGTGATGACGACCCGCTTTTGACGTGCCGCCTGCCGGGCATGGCGCACCGTTCGCCAACACGCATTATGCTATCGCGTCATTTGAATGAGCGGTTCGATAGTCGTCTTGCCAAGACGACACCATCGGCACCGAATTGGCTGCCTGAACGGGCGGCGTTTTGGATTTTTTGCAGCGACAGTGCGGATCCCGAGCGGCGCCGTATTCGCGAGGACATGTTCGGCGTGATGGTCACCGCTGTGCCGGAGGTTGCTGGCCGGTTGTGGCTGCCAGCTGTTATGGAGGCGCTGGTGGCACGCGGCATTACCCGGCTTTTGATCGAAGGCGGCCCGACGATTTGGCGATCGTTCACCGATGCGTCGCTGGTCGATGAGGTTGTATTCTATATGGCCGGCACGTGCGCGACCACGGCGATGGCAGCAATCACACGCTATCTTGGCGAGGCTCCGCTGCGCTTCATTGAACAGACGAGTTTGGGCCCCGATACGCTTTGGCGCTTTCAACGTACGCAACCTAACCGCGACTGATGGAACTTTCGGACCAACAAGGACCGCGAAAAATGTTTACCGGCCTCATTACGGATGTTGGACAAGTCGTCGCCATTGATCGCGGCTCAATGTCCATTCGCACCAGCCTGTCGGGCACAACCACGACGCTTGGTGCATCGATGTGTTGCGACGGTGTGTGTTTGACCGTCACGGCAGTTCGCCCAGATCGCGATCACGGTGGCGACGGCACCATCTTCAAGGTCGATGTTTCGAACGAAACGCTATCGAAGACCACGCTGCAATCGTGGACGGTTGGGCAACGCGTCAACCTCGAGCCGGCGTTGTGTGCGTCCGACCGACTTGGCGGCCATGTTGTTTCGGGCCATGTCGATGGTGTCGCAGCCATCGTGTCGGTGACGGCTGATGGCGACAGTCGTCGCTTTCTTTTTGAGGTGCCAGAACACCTTGCGCGCTACATCGCACCAAAGGGTTCGGTCGCGCTCGACGGCACGTCCTTAACGGTCAATGAAGTCTCCGGCGCTCGCTTTGGCGTCAATCTCATCCCCCACAGCTTGACGGTGACCACGTGGGGGGCCAAAACCGCGGGCGAGACCGTCAACATCGAAGTCGATGTGTTTGCCCGTTACGTTGCGCGCCTGATGGAATTCCGCCCGTAACGCTTGACCAGTCTTGGATGATAAATTTTGCAGGCCAGTAACTCGAAAGTTGGCAACTCAACGATGCAAGTCGTGAAAAGTTCGAGCGTGTTGTCGCCGATCGAGGAGATCGTGGAGGACATGCAAAACGGGCGCATGGTCGTGCTTGTTGATGCCGAAGATCGCGAGAATGAGGGCGATCTCGTTATCCCGGCACAAATGGCAACGCCGGACGCCGTCAATTTCATGGCCAAGTTTGGCCGTGGGCTGATTTGTCTGACACTCACGCAAGCACGCGCCCAAGATCTGCGGCTTGAAGCGATGGTGCGCACAAACGGCTCACGCAACCGCACGGCTTTCACGCAGTCGATTGAAGCTCGTGACGGCATCTCGACAGGCATTTCTGCATTCGATCGCGCGCGGACGATCGCAACCGCGATTGACGGCACAAAGGGCGCAAGTGACATCGTATCACCGGGGCATGTTTTTCCGCTCGTTGCACGGGAAGGCGGCGTTCTGGTTCGGGCAGGTCACACCGAAGCGTCCGTTGATTTGGCGCGTCTCGCCGGGCTCTATCCCGCAGCGGTGATATGCGAAATCATGAATGACGATGGCAGTATGGCGCGGATGCCGGATTTGGTGCCGTTCGCCAAATACCACGGCTTGAAAATCGGGGCGATCGAAGATCTCATCGCGTACCGCTTGCGCAATGATCGTATTGTTCGAAACGTCGCGCACACACGCGTTGAAGGCGCGGTCGGTGGCGTTTTTGACTTGCACGTCTACGAGACAACGGTTGAACCGGCCGAACACTTGGCTTTGGTCAAGGGCAACATCCATTCAGACGAGCCGGTTCTGGTGCGGGTCCATGCGATCAATGTTCTCAACGACGTGCTGACGATCGGTGGACCAGGCGATGGCGGTTCGACCGTTGAACAATCGATGCGCGCCATCGAAAAAGAAGGCCGCGGCGTGCTGGTGCTGATCCGCGATTTGCGGGCGAAAGCCGTATCCGAGTGGGTGCTTCGGCAAACCGAACCCAACGGGCGCAGTGCTGCCCCGCGCGACCGTCGCCAAGTCGACATCGGTATCGGCTCACAAATTTTGGCTGATCTCGGCGTACGCGACATGATTCTTTTGACGACATCACCCGCCCACGTCTACGTCGGTCTTGAAGCCTTTGGGCTGCGGATCACCGGCACGCGAAAGATCGAGTAGTCGTTATGGTTGAACGAGCGAAACGAGCGGCCATGCGCAGCGCGGATGCGTTGGCCTTAGCGACCAACGCGCGCGTTCTCATTCTCGAAGCGCCGTACTATGAAGCTGTCACAACCAAGTTGATTGCTGGCGCCACCGATGTTCTGCTGAACAACCACTGCACGATCGATCGCTTTGCCGTGCCCGGCGCACTCGAGCTGCCGCAAGCTCTTAACAGCGCGGTTCAGGCAGGGCTCGTTGGCGGCGACGGCGATGGTCGCTATGCCGGGGTTGTCGCACTCGGGTGCGTTATTCGCGGCGAGACGGCGCACTATGATATCGTCTGTAACAACACCAACCACTGGCTCATGGAGACCGTCATCCGCCACAATATCCCGTTCGGTAACGCCGTTCTAACTGTCGACAACGAAGCTCAGGCGCTGGCGCGTGCTGATGGCGGCGCCATGGGCAAGGGTGGTGATGCGGCACGGGCTTGCTTGCGGCTGATCTGGCTTCGAATGAACTTCGCCCAGTTTGCGCTAACGGACCCGGCATGAAGGCGCCAGTCACCACGGCCAAGCCCGACCCGATCTCGGCTCGAACAGCCGCTCGCGTTGCAGCGGTTCAAGCGCTCTACCAGATGGATCTTGCCGGCACGGACCTCAACGATGTGATTGAGGAATTTTTAGCGGTTCGCTTCGAGCAAAAGACGCCGGAAGAAACCATCGACGGAGCCGACCGAGTTTTCTTTGCCGACATTTTGCGAGCCGTACTGCGGCGGCAGCGCGAGATTGATCCCTTGGTCGACGAGCAGTTGGCGATCGGCTGGCGGCTAGTGCGGGTCGACGCAATTTTACGCGCCGTATTACGCGGTGGCGTGGCCGAACTCCTCGAACGTATCGACGTGCCCGCCCGGGTCGTGATCAATGAATACGTCAACGTCGCACATTTTTTCTTTTCCGAGGACGAACCCCGCGTCGTCAACGGCGTTCTCGATAAGATCGCTCGCAAGGTGCGGTCGCCGGAATTTGTTTCAAAGCGCGCCGCAGACTAGCGCTGCGGTGCAAGCATCGCGACATTTCGCGAGGTAACAACAATGCCGGTTGTGTCCAGTACCCAAGCTCCCTCGACGATTATCAGCGAAACCGAGCTTATTCAGACCTTTCTCGCGCCTCTCGCTCGTAGCAGCGCGGGTGCGCAAAATTTGTCCGACGACGCAGCATGTCTGACGCCGCCGCCAGGATGCGATCTCGTTATTTCGACCGACCCGATCATCGCAGACGTTCATTTTTTTTCTGACGATCGTCCCGACGACATTGCTTGGAAAGCACTGGCCGTGAATGTTTCCGATCTCGTTGCCAAAGGTGCGATGCCGCTGGCCTATACCATGACGTTGGCGTTCCCGCGGGCGCCTGAACGCCATTGGATGGAGACGTTCGCGCGTGGGCTTGAGGCAGCGCAACGGGCGTTCGGATGCTGTTTAATCGGCGGCGACACAGACCGCACCCCGGGCCCGCTCGCGATCGGGATCACCGCCATCGGCGCAGTTCCCTCGGGCAGGATGATCCGACGACACTCCGCGCGGCCTGGCGATCATATTTTTATGACGGGCACGCTGGGCGATTCTCGCCTCGGACTGCAATTGCATCGCGCGGCTCAAACGGGTGCCAATGGTGCTGGTGCACAACAGCCGATGACCGACGGCGATATCGCTTTTTTGCGAGCACGCTACCTGAGACCCGAACCGCGGATCGCGCTGGTGGCCGCGCTGCGGAAATACGCGACGGCCGCGCTCGATATTTCGGACGGGTTGGTCAAAGATGCGACACGTCTTATCGGCGGTGGGGGATTGACGATGCCGGTGTCTCGCGTGCCGCTGTCGCCGTCGGCAACCCGCGCCGTGCAAGCAGATGCGACGCTGATGACATCGATCCTGACCGGCGGCGATGACTATGAAGTTTTGTTTGCAGTGGCACCCACCGATGTCTCAATGTTGAGTGGAGAAGCAGCGCTGGCCGGGGTCAAGGTCACGGATCTCGGCGTTCTGTCGGATACCGGTGGATTGCAGATTTTCTCCAACAGCGGTCAGCCGTTTCGATTCGATGAGACCGGATATGACCATTTCGGGAACCACTGATGGCATGCTGCAATTGTGCTGCAGCAGCACGGTTCCGACTTTGGGGTAAAATAAGCATCATCATCACGCGACGCGGTTGCAACTTAGAAGCAACACAGCTCTGCGTTTCGGGGAGGGGCGACGTTGTGCGGGGTCTGGTAGGTCGTCAATGTTTGGCCATATCCGTGACGACACCTCCCGACTGGACGTGTTGCGTTTTGCGTAATGGTATCGGACTTCATTTAGAGCGTGTCACGCAGTCGGCTCCGTCGTCGGACGGTCCTGGCGCGCGGCGCGCGGCGGAATAGGTGGAATGGGATCTTACTCACGCTCAAACGGTGGTGACGGTTTGATCAACCGCGCCGTCTCATCGGTCGTCAGATCCGTGGCGAAGTTGTTTTTGATGCTTGCCGGCACAATTGGACTGGCAGTCGCCGGATCATCGCTTGCCGATGCGCAAAGCAATTGGTGGGAAGGCATTCGCAGCGGTGGTTTCGATGGCTACAGCGATAGTGAAGCGGAACGTCCACAGCGTAAGCCCGAAGTGCTCAACGACCTCCGCGCCGACAAAACGCCGTGGCGCAGCGAAGCTATGCTCGAAGCGATGAGCACCGCGATCGGGCGCTTGGAACAGTTGGCGGCGAGTGGCGGATGGCCTGAGGTGCCAGCTGGCAAATTGATGCGCGTAAACGAGGACGATCCGCGGGTGCCGTTGTTGCGGCGTCGTCTCCGCATCAGCGGGGATTTGCCGAAAACCGCGCTCTACAAAAGCGAAACGTTCGATAGCGAACTTGAGGAAGCGGTCAAACGCTTCCAGCTCAGTCATGGCCTTCGACCAACGGGGCGAATTGAGAAATCGGTTTATCCCGTTCTCAACGTGACCGCGCAGCAGCGCGTGCAGCAACTCAAACTCAATTATGATCGGTTGCGGGCGTTGATGGCGGGCGGGCCCGAAGAGCGCTATGTCCTCGTCAATGTGCCAGCTTTTCAGCTCGAAGCTGTTGAGCGCAGCGAAGTTCAGTTACGCCATCGCGTGATTGTGGGGCGCGGCGGTCGCGACACGCCTGACGTCAAAGCGCAGATCAAAGCCCTGAACTTTTTTCCGTTTTGGCGTGTGCCCGACAGCATCGCGACGCTCGATCTGGTGCCACTGCTGCAAAAAGATCCCGAATACCTGGAGCGTGAAGGCATCCGGGTTTTTGCTGGCTACAACGGTGCCGAAGTCGATCGCAAAACAATCGACTGGTTCAGTCCTGCGGTGGCCAACTACAAGTTCAAGCAGGACCCAGGCGACAAGAATGCGCTTGGCCTCGTGCGCATCGATATGTCGAACGAGCACGGTGTTTATCTTCACGACACGCCGATGAAAAAGTTATTCGAGCAGCGCAGTCGCCCGTTCAGCGCTGGCTGCGTGCGCGTTCAGGACGTGTTTCAGTTGGCCGAATGGTTGGCCCGTTATGAGGTTGGCTGGGAGCAGCCCGGACAAGTGCAAAATGTCCTCACCGGTGGCCAGGCGTTGGATTTGAATTTAACGCGCCCCGTCCCGGTGTATTTTGCCTACATCACCGCCTGGGCTGACCCATCAACTGGCAAGCTCGAGTTTCGGCCAGACATTTACGGCCGTGACGGTTCCGATATGCGGGGCTTTGGGATTGTCGCCGACAGCGAAGATGCGCCTCCTGCCGCCGCTGCTGCGGCGTTGGCACCCTGATCGAGCAGGCGACAGTGCGCTTGAGTTAAGTTTTCATTAACCATTGCCGTTTACCCGTCAGCGAATGGCAATGACGACGTATGACATAGCCAACCGGCAACCGATCAATGGTTCGTGGTTTTTGTCGCTGATCGGCTGCATGACCGCAGCACTGCTTGCCATCGGGCTCGCGGCGCCAGCACACGCGCGGTCGCCATCGCACGAAATTGTGAGTGAAGACATCCGCGATGGCGTTGCGATATTCTCCGTCCGCCTCGACGACCGATTGAGCGAGGCTGACGTCAAAGCGCTCGCCCACGACATTCGAACCAAAGCGCCACCTGCCAAGCAGCCGCAATCGATAAAATTT